>CAYTCC010000010.1:0-26968 GCA_964436345.1 uncultured Dehalococcoidia bacterium | reverse complement strand
TGTTAATTTATAATTCCGTTAAGTCCAATATTTAATACATCAGTAATAAACTTTGGATAAATTCCTATAAATAAAATTGAGAACAGTAATATTATTACAGGAATTTTTTCTACAATATTTATATCTGTCAGTTTAGTGTAATCTTTACTAGAAGTCCCAAATATAACTCGTTGCAACATCCATAAAATATATCCAGCAGCTAACACAACACCAAAAACTGAAATGGAAGTCAGAATACTGTACTCAGAAAAGCCTCCCATAAAAACCATGATTTCAGCAATAAATCCACTTGTTCCTGGCAGTCCCAAAGAAGCCATTCCACTAATTGCTAAAGCAACAGAGCTAAATTTAAAATTATTAGACAATCCGCCTAATTCAGAAACTTCTCTTGTTTTGCATCTTTCATATATTCCTCCCACTAAATAAAACAATAAGCCAGTAATCAAACCATGAGAAACCATTTGTAATGAAGCTCCACTAAGTCCTAGTTTTTGAGTGATCAAATCTGGGCTGGAAAAAGCGCTTAATCCTATAAGTATGTAACCCATATGGCTTACACTACTAAATGCAACCAAACGTTTTAAATCAGATTGCCTTAAAGTCATTAACGCCCCATAAATAACACTTATAACACCAAAAATACTAATTATCAAAGACAAATCACGTGCATCAGAAGACATCAAAGGATAACAAATTCTAATAATTCCATAACCACCCATTTTCAAAAGTAAACCTGCTAATAGAACGCTGGCGGCTGTGGGTGCATCTGTATGCGCATCAGGTAACCATCCATGCAAAGGCCACATAGGAAGTTTGATTGAGAAACCTACAAATATTAATACAAAAACAAAAACACTTGGAATTATCCAATTAATTTGAATTTGGGATAATTCATCTAAATTAAATGTGCCAGAGGAAAAATAAATACATAAGAAACCAATTATCATCAAAGCACTACCTGATAAAGTGAATAGCAAAAATTTCATGGCAGAATATTCTTTTCTTCCTGTACCCCATATTGAAATCAAGAAAAACATAGGAATAATTTCAAGTTCAAAGAAAAAGAAAAACAATATTAAATCAAATGATAAAAATACACCGAATACTCCTGTGATCAATAAAAATAACCAAAAGTAATATTCATTAATCCTTTCTTTAATATGGTTAGATGCATGAACAGATACCGGAGTTAAAATTCCAGCTAAAAGTATTAAAGGTGCGTTTAATCCATCTAGTTTAAAGTAAAAATCTACATTTACTTTACCTATATTAATCCAATCATATAAAACAGAAATCTGCTCATAGCCAAAAAAAGCAAATTGTATATATAAATAAGTACATAATATCAATTGTATATATGAAATTAGATAAGCAAATTTTTCTAACAATTTCCCCTTGATAAATATCGATCCTAAGATACCTCCTATAGCAGGTATCAAAATAATTGATAATAATATGATTGAATTACTCAATTTATCCCCACAATAAAAAAATAAAAGTTATTATAAATAAGCCTAAAGGTATTCCTATAAGATACTGCTGCGCCTGTCCATTTTGTATAACTGACAATTGTGAAGAGAATTTTTTTATAGATACAGCACAATTATCCCATGTTCTATCTATAATATTCTTATCAAGATATACCATCAGGCTAGTTAATTTACTATAAAATAAATTCCTGACAATTAAATTTTCATATAAATGATCTAAGTAATATTTTTCTATAAGAAAGTTTCTCAAAGGGTTTAATGTTGTAAATGCCTTCTTTTGATACTTGTATTGAAGAAAGGCAGAAATAAATCCCAGCAATCCTAATAGATGTGATATTAAAGCGACTTGATAATTAAATTTATGAGCATGAAAATCATGGTCAATAAAATGATTAAACCAATGAGCTTTTATAAATCCTAATTCAAAAGGTGGGTTAAATAAGAATCCGAAGAACAAGGATCCAAAAGCCAGCAATCCCATGGGAATTAATAATATGTAATTACTTTCATGAACACGAATTCCTGGATTCTTTCTACCATCATAATTTCCTTCAAAAATCATTAATAATGTTCTAAACATATAAAAAGATGTAAAGAAAACACCTGCGGATCCAATAATATAAATCAAATTATTCAAATTTCTATTTGAGTCAATTATCTGGGCCAATATTTCATCTTTACTCCAAAATCCTGAAAACGGAAAAAATCCAACCAAACTAAAAGTACCTATAATAAAAAACATATATGTCCATGGCATATACCGTTTCAATCCACCCATTTTTTTCATATCAAAAGTTCCTACAGCATGACTTAAGCTACCGGCTCCTAAAAATAATAATGCTTTAAAAAATGCATGAGTGAATAAATGGAAAAAAGCAGCAGTAGATAGAAACATACCCAGCGCCATAACCATATATCCAAGCTGGCTAATAGTAGAATATGCTAAAACTTTTTTAACATCATTCATTACAGTTCCAAGAATGGCGGCACCCAAAGCAGTTATAGCGCCAATTATTACGGTCAACTGCAAGACTTCATCCGGGAATACTGGCAAAAATCTTCCTATCAAAAATACTCCAGCGGCCACCATTGTTGCAGCATGTATTAATGCACTAACAGGTGTAGGTCCTTCCATTGCATCAGGCAACCAAGTATGTAAAGGGAATTGTGCAGATTTACCAATTGCACCAAATAATATTCCCAAACTAAAAATCAATGCTAATTCATTTCCTGCGGGTGATTGTAAAGCGGAATTTAATGAATTGATTGATAAAGGATCCGAAACAGAATTTAATCCTGTTGCAATCAAAGGTGTAATTTTTGATATATTTGAAACAATATACAAAATACCTATCATGAAGCCAAAATCACCAATTCTAGTAATAATAAAAGCTTTTTTTGCAGCATCAGTTGCTGATTTCTTGTCGTACCAAAATCCTATTAATAAATATGAGCACAACCCAACTAATTCCCAAAATACAAACATTTGTATTAGATTACCTGCCAATACTAACCCCAACATCGACCAGGTAAACAAATGCAAGAAAATATAATACCTTGGATATTCAAAATCTTTCATATAACCCAATGAAAACATATGGACTAAAAAACTTACAGAACATACAACAAATAACATAACAGAAGTTAAAGAATTTAAGTAAATAGAAAATCTTAAAATAAAACTATCAACTTTCAGAAATTCCATTGAAAAAATTTCAGGGTTTTCTGGAGCATGAAAACCAAAAAAAACAAAACAAGAAAGAATAAATAAGACAAATGATGAAATGGTGAAAAACAAACCTATATAGTATTTCGGTATCGACCTTAGAGGATATAACAACACTATTGTAAGTATTGCAAAAATCGGTAGTAAAAATATTCCTGTTATTTGTAGATTCATTTAAATCTTCCTCATAATTTCATCAGCTACATGTTCTCTTCCTATGGGAACATAAATTGCAAAATTTGAATTTTCTGACCAATCTAGTATATCTTGGTTCTCCGGTAAAATTTTACAAGGAAGTCCTTCTGATTCAATTGTGTTTTTCCACATTTCAGCAGATATTAAATTTGGTGCTGTAGAATATTTAGTCCACATACTTTGTTACCCTTTAAGATTAGATGCATCTTTAATAAAAATACTCTGTTTGTCTTTATACACACTCATAACAATAGCTAATCCCAGAGCTACTTCAGCAGCAGCTATTGTTATAATAAATACCGCAAACAAATTACCAAGTAATACCTGTGCAGGATCTAAAGTAATTGGTGGTATATACCTCGAAGCTGCGACAGCTGCTATATTAACTGAATTCAACATTAATTCTACGGACATCAGTATAGCTATAATATTAGATTTAATTAGTACTCCTGTAAGGCCAATACAAAACAAAATAGCAGATATTATTAAAAATCCTTCTAATGTCATTCTGTTCTCTCTTTTACTAAACTAATAGCCCCTAAAACAGCAGCTAATAATATAAATGAAGAGGCAATAAAAGGAACAACTAAGTTGGAAACAAGTATTTTACCAATATAATATATTGAATTCTGATAAGTATTTACTACTATTTCCATTTCATTTGGTTCTAGTTTTGTTCGATTATCCCAATCAAAAACTGAAATAGAAATAATTAATAAACAGCACATAGATAAACCTAACAAAAATCCAGTTATCCTGAAATTTGAAAACGGATTACCTATTTCTACATTCTTAGTAAGCATAATTGCAAAAACTATAACTACAGAAATTGCACCAACATAAATTATGAGTTGAACAGCAGCGAGAAATTCTGCAAAAAGTAAAATAAATAATGCAACTACGCCTAAAAAGGTAGCTGCTAAAAAAAGCGCCGCTCTAAATATATCTTTGGTCAATATGACCATCAATGCACAGGTAAGTGTTACCAAACCTGTAAGATAAAAAATTATATCTGCTATTTGCATCATTTATATTTATCTCCTAATCCATTTATTTTTAAGGTCATCTTTCGATGGTTTTTGATGTCTTCCAGCTTTATCCCAGCTTACTTCATCTTCATCGAATGGAGAATAATTATTTTTTTGCTCTAATTGAGGTCTAAACCAATAACTAGGTTTCTTTTTAGCTTTTTTCAATCTCTCAACATCTATAACTAACTCATTTCTTTTATATTGCCCTTCTTCAAATCCACTTCCCATATGTAAAGCATCATAAGGACAAGCTTCTACGCACAGTCCGCAAAACATACATCTCCCAATATCAATATCAAATGTTTCAATATCATAATTTTGTCCTTCTGCATAATTGTTACCAGCCTGATCAGTTACAATTTTTATTATTCCTAAAGGACAATATTTTGCACAGCTTGCACAACCTGTACATCTTTCTTCATACCAATTAAATTCTTCTCCGCGAAATCTAGGATGTTGATCAACTTTATCTGATATTGAAATCATACCTATCATAGATTTAAGTGTCTTCTTAGGATTACTTAACGCATAAGATATAAAATTTTTATTCTCTAATTTTGCCAAATCAATAATACTTGCTTTTCTATCAGGATATTGAGTTGTATTTATCCTCTGAAAAAACAAAATATTTTTCAAAGTTATTCTTAATCCTTTTATTAATCCAAATCCATACATATTGCTCTCCTAAAACTATGCATCCATATTAGCTAATTCTGATGGGATCGGTTCCTTTAATTTCAATCTTTTTTGACCTAATATATTAGCAATCAGATAAATAAAAACTACAAAAATTAACATATTAATAATTATTTGCAAAATATAATTATCTCTAATAAAAACTAACTCAAGGCCGATAAGTAAAGTATTTAATATCGCAGCAGGCATTAAAACCTTCCATGCAAAACCCATAATTTGATCAATTCTTAATCTTGGCCAAGTAGATCTAAACCATAATAATATTGCAGTAATAACAAAACTCTTAAAAGCAAACCATAAAATACCGGGGATTGGTAAAAATTCTAAAAATTTTGGCGGAATAGCGCCTCCAAGAAATAAAACAGTAAACAAGCTTGCTGTAAATATTGGTGCTAAAAATTCAGAAAGTTGAAAAATAGCGAATTTCATACCCGCATATTCTGTAATATATCCTCCAATAAGTTCAGATTCTGATTCAATCATGTCAAAAGGAGCTCTACTCATTTCAGCAATAGCAGCAATCATAAAAGTCATAGCACCTAATGGTTGTAAAATTATAAAAGGAATACTAGATTGAGCATTTACAATTCCAACTAAACTTAGTGATTGTGAAACCATTACTATACCCATTAAAGAAACTGCCATAGGCACCTCATAACTTATTAGCATTGCAACTGCTCTGATAGCCCCCAAAGTTGCATATTTATTTCTTGAAGCCCACCCTGCCATAAATACTGACAAAGCATTGACTGAAGTAATACCTAACACAAACAGTAATGCAACATTGATATTCCCTAGTTGCGAGTCAATTCCAAGGGGGATAAATGCATAAACTAATAAAGTAGTACACAGAAATATTATCGGGGCTGCAATAAAAACCATTTTATCAGCAGTTTTTGGAATAATATCTTCTTTAATCAATAATTTCACGGCATCTGCTATAGGTTGCAATATACCAAAGGGACCCCATCTATTTGGTCCAGGCCTATTTTGAAATTTTGCAATCACTCGTCTTTCAAACCAAGTATATATTGAACCTAATCCGATCAAAAATGAACAAATAGCCACTGACATAATTAAACCTGAAATTATAAAAACTAATTTGCCAGGTAAAAAAAACAATAAATTCTCTAAAAATAAATATAATGTATTAAAACTAATCAACTCAACTCACTTTTCTCATGAACTATCTATCTACCTCTCCTAAAACTATATCTATACTTCCAAAATTAACAATCAAATCACCAATTTTCCCTCCTACAGTCATTTCTTTAAGCAGAGTTAAATTTAAAAATGAAGGGGCTCTAATCTTGCATCTGTATGGAGATATTCCACCATCACTAACTATATAAAATCCTATTTCACCTTTCGGTCCTTCAATTCCTACATATGCTTCTCCTTCGGGTGCTCTGATTATAAGAGGCACATCTTCATTTCTTACAGGCCCAGGTTTAATTAAATTAATACACTGAGTAATTATTTTGATACTTTCACGCATCTCTTTAATTCTGATTAAATATCTATCAAAGGTATCTCCTGTAGCTCCAATTGGAATATCAAAATCTAATTCATCATATATTTCATAAGGGGTTGCTTTACGCAAATCCCATTTTACTCTAGAAGCTCTAAGCATTGGTCCAGATAACGAACCGTCAATTACTTGCTCTGGTGTCAAAATCCCTACTTCTCTTGTCCGTGACAAAACAATCTCATTACCTGTAATTAAACTTTCTAATTCATCTACCTGATTAGGCATAGAATTTAAAAACAATTCTAAATTAGACCAAAATTCATCAGGAGTATCTTGAAAAATCCCCCCGGGTCTCATATAACTTAAAGTAATTCTAGCACCACATAGAATTTCAAACATATCAAGGATTTTTTCTCTTTCTCTAAAACAATACATAAGCGGTGTTCCAAAAGCGCCTAGATCATTTAATAAAAATCCAGTGGCCATAAGATGGCTTGCTATTCTTTGTAATTCAGCAACTATTACTCTAATATAACTTGCTCTTTTGGGTACTTCAATATCACATAATTTTTCAACAGCAGAAACATAAGCTAAATTATTTGACATCGAAGCCACATAATCTAATCTATCAGTTAAAGTAACAATTTGAACATAAGTTCTTTCCTCAGCAAGTTTTTCTGTTCCTCTATGCAAATAACCAAAAACAGGTTCAAGATCTACAATTGTTTCTCCATCCAAAGTTACTCTTAATCTAAATACTCCATGCATACTAGGATGTTGAGGTCCAAAATTTATTGTTACTAATTCACTGTTTAATGACAAATCACTCACCTATTTTAAAAAATCTTTTCTTAAAGGATGCCCTTTAAATCCTTCCCATAATAATATTCTTTTCATATTAGGATGCCCATCAAAAAAAATACCCATCAAATCCCATATCTCTCTTTCTTGTAATTCTGCGCCTTTCCATACTGATCTAACTGAATTAATTGAATTCCCTTCTCTTCCATACAATTTTGATTTCAAAACTAAGCTAGTATTGGTAATAAAAGAGTCTAAATGATAAACAACCTCAAAAAATTCAATATAATCAACAGCACTTATTGATTTTAAGTAATTAAATTGAAATTTATTATTATTTTTCAATTCACTGCAAATTTCTAAAATATATTTCTTATTTACATACAAACTACCACTTTTAATATTAACTTCTTTTTTTAAAAAATCAGGTAAATCTTGCACAGCTGTATTTAAATTAAAAAGTTTTGTCATATTATTCAAATAATTGCTTTAAATCTAAATTGTTATATCTTTTAATCTTTTCGTGCAGCATCATTATTCCATAAAGTAAAGCATCCGGTCTTGGTGGACAACCTGGAACATAAACATCAACAGGTATAATATGATTAACTCCAGGGACAACGCTATAACTTTGATAATAGGGGCCACCACTAGTTGCACAAACACCCATAGATATTACCCATTTTGGATCTGGCATCTGATTGTAAACTCTTTCTATTACTGGTGCCATTTTCCATGTTACAGTTCCCGCGATTATAATCAAATCTGCCTGCCTTGGGGAAGCCCGAAATACTTCCATCCCAAATCTACTTAAATCAAATCTTGACATAGCGCTTGCCATCATTTCAAATGCACAGCAAGCAAGTCCAAAAGTTAAGGGCCAAACAGATGATTTTCTTCCCCAATTTATCAGAGAATCGACGGATGTGATCATTAAATTTCTATCTAAATCATCGGGAACTTCAATAATTGGTTCAGATAATGGTTTAGTGTTTGTTTTAATAAATTTATTAACATCTTTCCCTTCCTCAGAATCAATTAAAGATGTTTGATCATGCAAGGGTATAGAAATATTATAATTTATTAAATTCAAATCTTGATTATTGTCTGATTTCAATCTTAACTCCTTATACCCATTCCATGGCTTTTTGTTTCCAAGCTAAAAACCATCCGAGAATTAAGACACCAATAAAAACGAACATCTCAATCAGAACTGTTAAACCATATGCATCATTCAATTTTATTAAAGACGCTGCCCATGGGAAGAGAAATATTACTTCTACATCAAATATTAAAAACATCATTGCAAAAGTATAATATCTAAAATTAAATCCACTCCAACGGGAAGAAAAAGTTCGAATTCCTGCTTCATATATATCTGTTTTCACAGGAGTAGGGTTATTTTTTCTTATACCAATAACTTTAAATAAAAAAGAAACAAAAAGCATCCCGGCTGGAACTAATAATGCTACAACAAAGAATAAACTAAAATACCCATATCTTTCAAAATAAATACTATATTCTTCCATTTACCTAAATACAAAGAAAATTTATAAAGGCTAAATTACAATTATAGAAGTTATCATATTATGATATAAATTAATAGCAATAATCACAATTGAAATGAAAAAAAGTCTTGCTTTTGCTAGACTCTAGAAAACAAACAACTTAAAGATATAATTTAAATTTGAAAGATCCAATAATTCTTAACAAATACAAATCAATTATAAATGAGGAATTAAAATTCATTATATTAAATGAAAAAAACGAACAATTTTCAAAATTTATTTTTCCATATATAATCCCACCTCAAGATTCAAATATTCCAAAAAGAATAAGATCTTCTATATTCTTGGAAATAATAGAAGGTTTTAAAATAAATCCTTCTGATTTTCTAGGGCTAGCTTGTTCAATAGAATTAATTCATGAATTCTCATTAATTCACGATGATATTCAAGATAAAGATGAAATTAGAAGAGGATCTCCCACTTTATGGAAAAAATTAGGAGAATACAAATCGATTTTATTAGGAAATGTTATTAAAAATATTTCTGACACAATAACAAATATTGACAGAACTAACAAACTCACAAACAAATACAGAGTCGAAATCATTAAACAATTTTCTAATATGTGTATTTCTATGATAGAAGGGCAATATCTTGATATTAATTTTGAGAAACAGCAAATAATAAGCATCTCCGATTATAAAAATATGATTATTAAAAAAACAGGAGCTCTGATGACCCTGGCGTTTCAACTTCCATGTATAGTGTCAGAACAGAATGAGGAAAATATAAAGCAGTTACGAAAACTAGGAATAATATTTGGGATTCTTTTTCAAATATCTGATGACATTTTAGGTATTTGGGGAAATCCAATAAAAACCGGTAAATCAAATTATTCTGATTTGAAAAACAATAAAAAAACATACCCTGTATTACTTTGCATGAAAAAAATCAACGAAAAAGATAAAATATTATTTAATAATTTATTATCTAATTTAAATAATAAATCTTACCTTGCGATAATAGAAATATTAGAAAAATACAAAATAAAATCACATATTCAAAAAGAATGTAATACATATTTAGATGAAGCTATAGAATTAACCTCCAAATCTAATTTAACCAAAGAAAGTAAATCTAATATTATAGAATTATTTAAGTACGTAACAGAAAGGACAAAATGAATGATACTAAGAATTTTTTAGTCATAGATACCGACCCAGGTGTAGATGATGCTTTATCACTAGCAATGCTCAGTAATATACTTGGAAAAAATAATGACAATATCATTTTTTCCAGCATTGGTGGCAACACTTCATTAATAAACACTCATAAAAATTTAATTAATATACTTTCATATCTTAAAATTTCTTACAAACATTTGCTTCAAGGCTCTGATAGTACTTTACTTGGGGAAAAATTCACAGATGCAGAACATTATCATGGCAAGGAAGGCCTCACATTAAAGTTAAATAATTCAAATTTAGATACCCACAATCTTGAAACTTATAAATATATTCATGAAATATACAATTCTAAAAAGGATTCAACAATAAAACTGTTGATGCTCGGTCCTCTCACAAATCTAGCAAAAGCCTTAATTTCTTTTCCTCAAATAAGCTCAATTATAGATGAAGTAATTATAATGGGAGGTGCTTTTTTCACTGGAGGTAATGCAACAAAATATGCTGAATTCAACATTTATGCTGATGCTGAATCCGCTTCTATAGTATTCAACTCAAAATTAAATATAAGAGTAGTCGGGCTTGATGTATGTAATGACTTAGTGATAAATAAAAATAAATTTTATAATAACGAATTCTCTTTTTTGAAATCAGACACTAAGTCATCAAAATTTAGTAAAAATATAATAGATAGTTTTTTCAAATATCACACAGATAAAAATTCAATGGCACTTTGCGATCCTATTGCCACGATTTGCTTAATTGAAAAAGATTTATTCAGCTATAAAAATTGCTCTGTAAAAGTTGTTACTGAGGGACCTGAAATTGGTCAAACAATCCCAAATTATGATGATGATGACAATAATATTCAGATAGCCTACAAAATTGATAAAAGTAAAATATGGAATCTGATTGACCAACTATTTATACAATAATAAACAGTTCGTTTTGTAATATAATATATTTAACGTTTTTTTTAAGGAATTTCAATGAACAATAAAAATGTAATTTCGCGTGATTCGAAACTAGAAGATAATAATTACAAATGGGGTTTTGATTTTAATTTTGACTCTGATAATGCTCCAAAGGGTTTATCAGAAGACATAGTAAAAATGATATCAAAAAAGAAAAATGAACCGAAATGGTTATTAGATTGGAGATTAAAATCTTTAAAACATTGGTTCAGAAATAAAGAAAATGAACCAGAATGGGCAAATATTAAATTTCCAAAAATAGATTTTCAAGATATAAGGTACTATTCATCACCCACAAATAAACCAAATCCAAAAAGCTTAGATGAAGTAGATCCAGAAATGCTAGAAGCATTTAATAAATTAGGAATCCCATTAGAAGAGCAAAAAAAATTATCAGGTGTAGCCGTAGATGCTATTATGGATAGTGTATCGGTTGCTACCACCTATCAAAAACAACTAGAAGATGCTGGAGTAATATTTTGCCCTATAAGTGAGGCTGTACGAAAATATCCTGAATTAATCCAGAAATATCTTGGCTCAGTAGTTCCTTACAGTGACAATTTTTACGCAACATTAAATTCCGCAGTTTTTACTGACGGATCTTTTATTTATGTCCCTCCTGGAGTTAGATGTCCGGTAGAATTAATGACTTACTTTAGAATTAATGAACTTGACACAGGCCAATTTGAAAGAACTTTGATAATTGCAGACAAAGGTAGTTATGTAAGTTACCTGGAAGGCTGCACTGCACCGTTCCGAAAAAATAACCAATTACATGCCGCTGTAGTAGAATTAATTGCTCTTGAAGACGCAGAAATTAAATACTCTACTTTACAAAATTGGTTTCCGGGAGATAAAAATGGAGAAGGCGGAGTATATAACTTTGTAACTAAAAGAGGTAAATGTGCAGGGGAAAATTCAAAAATATCATGGACGCAAGTAGAAACAGGCTCAGCAATTACATGGAAATATCCTTCAGTGATTCTACAAGGAGATAATTCTGTAGGAGAATTTTACTCTGTTGCACTAGTTAATAATTTCCAACAAGCGGATACCGGCACCAAAATGATACATATGGGAAAAAATACTAAAAGTACCATAATTGCAAAAGGAATATCAGCAGGTAAAGCCAACAGTACATACAGAGGAATGGTTAAAATACTTCCTTCTGCCAAAAATGCAAGAAATTTCACACAATGTGATTCTCTACTCATAGGAGATAAATGTGGAGCGCATACAATCCCATATATAGAAGTCAAAAACCCAACAGCTCAATTAGAGCATGAAGCAACAACTTCAAAAGTAAGCGATAATCAGCTGTTTTATACTCAACAAAGAGGTATATCTTTAGAAGATGCTAATTACATGATTATAAACGGTTTTTGTAAAGGGATTTTTAAAGAGCTACCATTTGAATTTGCTATTGAAGCATCACAACTTTTAAGAGTTAGTTTAGAAGGAACAGTAGGATGACAAATAAAAACACAATATTAGAGATTAAAAATTTAAATGCTTCTGTAGCAGATACACAAATTTTAAAAGATTTTAATCTAACAATAAACATGGGTGAAAAACACACTATCATGGGACCAAATGGCTCAGGAAAAAGCACATTAGCAAATATTTTAGCTGGAAATCCTGAATATATTGTAGATTCAGGAGAAATTAATTTCCTTGGTCAAACTTTGATAGATAAAGACCCTGAAATAAGAGCTTGCTTAGGCCTTTTTCTTGCTTTTCAATATCCTGTCGAACTACCAGGAGTAAGAATGTGGCAATTTCTCAAATCTTCTTTAGATGCGCAAAGAGAATTTAATGGAAAAGATCCATTAAGTACTAAAGAATTTGATTCAATTTTAAATGAATGCGCTGAAAAAGTAGATATTAATCAAGATTTCCTTAAAAGAAATGTAAATGAAGGTTTTTCAGGTGGAGAGAAAAAACGAAACGAAATACTTCAACTTTCTCTAATAAACCCAAAATTAGCAATCTTAGATGAAACTGATTCAGGATTAGACATTGATGCACTTAAAGTTGTTTCTAATGGAATAGAAAATTTTTCATCTACAAATAATTCCGTGCTTCTAGTAACACATTACCAAAGAATATTAAATTATGTTAAACCAGATTATGTGCATGTGATGATAGATGGGAAAATCGTAAAATCTGGAGACAAAAGTTTGGCATTACAACTAGAAAACAAAGGATATGATTGGCTATCAAAAAAATAAAGTGATACTTATATGAATTCCAAAACAAATTTTATAGATTTTGTATCCAGAACAACAAAAAAGCTAAACTCCAACCCAGATATAGCTAATAAATGTAGATCTAATAATTTATCTAAATTAAAACAAATTGGATTACCAACACATAGAAAAGGGAATGAAGAATGGAAATATACAAATTTAAATAAATTTACATCAATAAATTATACTTCCTCAATTGAAGAGTCAGAAGATTCTGTTTCAAAATTTCAAAACTTTGCTCCAAAAGAATTTAATATCGTAAATATAATCAATGGTAAATTAAAAAATAATAATGATATTGATGATTCATTTATTAATATTACAAGTAGCTCAGCAAATACCTTAACAACAAAAGAACTAGATCAATTTAATACTTTGCTAGGTAATGAAAATGAAGAAATGGCAATATTAAATTCTGCTTTATGTACAGATTATATCTTCATAAATATAAGTGGCGGTTATGCCAAATTATTAATTAATTTTATTAACTCAAACAATTCAGGAAACTTCATCTTAAATAATCCAAAAGTTTTCATTAATATTGATTCCAAATCACAACTTGAACTTATAGAAAACCATTATGGGAATAAAAATTCAAAATACACATCAAATAATGTAATAGAAATTAAGATAAATAAAAAAAGTGATTTAAAACATTACAGATTATTAGAAGAATCAGAAAATGCTATACACACAAATACAACAAGAGTGAGTATAAATGAACAATCTAAATTTAAATCATTTGCATTTTCTAAAGGCGCTCAAATGGCAAGATATGATTTAAAAGTCAGTATGCCATATGAGAACTCAAAAGTAGAATTAAATGGTTTATATTACACATCCGGAAAGGAACATCTAGATAATTATATTAATCTTGACCATATAGCACCACATTGCATCAGCAGAATAAACTATAAAGGAATCTTAGATGGCGAATCTCACGCAATATTTGGCGGTACTGTCTTAGTTAGGGAAGGTGCAGTAAAAACAGATTCGCTTCAATCTGATAAAAATTTAGTATTATCACCAAAAGCAGAAATAGATAGTAAACCAAGTTTGTTCATTTACGTTGATGATATCCTAGCAGGGCATGGCGCTACTGCAGGTAATATTGATGAGAAAACAGTGTATTATATGAGAAGTAGAGGTTTAGATTTAGAAACAGCTAGTAAAATGTTAATTTCAGGATTTGCTATGGAAATTATAGATAAAGTAAATATAAATGAATTAGAAACTTACCTGATTAAAAATTATATTAATACTCTCCCTTCATACAAATTTGATTTTTAAATTATGAGTGAACTAAACGAAATATATCAGGAATTGATAATAGATCATAATCGCAGGCCTAGAAATTTTGGGAAAATGGATAATTATACAAATTATTCAAAAGGTTATAACCCTTTATGTGGTGATGAAGTCGAATTTTACTTAGAAATTACGAATGATAAAATTGATAAAATTCAATTTACAGGTATTGGCTGTGCTATTTCAAAAGGATCAAGTTCATTATTCACAGAAATACTTAAAAGTAAAAAAATAAATGACGCAAAACATATAACAAACATTTTTAAAAAAATGGTTACAAATAAATTGGATTCTACTGAAAATATTGAAGAGTTAGGAGATTTAACTTTTCTATCAGGTATCTCAGCTTATCCAGCAAGAATAAAATGTGCTATTTTAGCTTGCCATACAATAGAATCTGCTATAAACAATGATCAAAGCATAATTACAACAGAATAAATATTTATACTTAATTCTGTTAAAATATTTATATAATTTATTTCATAAATACAAATGTTTGATTTTAAAAAAATAATAAAAGATTTTCCGATATTGAATAGAACGATCAATCAAAAAAAACTAATTTATTTCGATAATGCAGCTACTAGTCAGAAACCAAAAATTGTAATTGATGCTCTATCAAACTTTTATTCAAATAATAATGCTAATATTCATAGAGGGGTGCATACATTAAGTATGGAATCAACTTATTTATATGATGAAGCAAAAGAAAAAATTGCCGAATTCATTAATGCTCCTAACAGTAATTCAATTATTTTTACCAGAGGCACTACAGAGTCAATAAATTTAATTGCAGACTCTTGGGGGCAAAGTACTTTAAAAGAATCCGATAATATAGTCATTACTGAATTGGAGCATCATAGTAATATTGTTCCTTGGCAAGAATTAATTAAAAAAACAAAATCTAAACTAAAATATATCCCAATAAACAGTGACGGAACATTAAATTTAACCAATATAAATAATATTATTACAAAAAACACCAAAATAGTTTCAATAACGCATGTATCAAATGGAATAGGAACTATCAATAACATTAAGGAAATAATCAATGTGGCAAAATCAATTGGAGCAACTACAATTATTGATGCAGCACAAAGTGCTCCACATATGCCCTTAGATGTAGCAGATTTAGATTGTGATTTCTTAACTTTCTCTGGACATAAAATGTTAGCACCAACCGGTATAGGGGTATTATATGGAAAAAAAGAATTATTAGAATCAATGCCACCTTATCAAAAAGGTGGCGATATGATTTTAGAAGTAACCTATGATAAATCAACATGGAATGAAATTCCATTCAAATTTGAAGCTGGAACACCGAATATATCTGGTGCTGTAGGATTAGGTGCAGCAACAAAATATCTTATGGAAATTGGCATGCAAAACATCAGAGAGCATGAAATTGAAATAACCAAATATGCATATAATAATTTAATGAACATTGATGGCATTGAAATTCTTGGACCAGAAAATATAGATATCAGGGCAGGGTTGATTTCTTTTAATATACCTGATATCCATCCTCATGATTTAGGTACTTTTTTAGACTCAAAAGGAATAGCAATAAGAACCGGTCATCATTGCGCTATGCCTTTAATAAAAAAATTAGGCAGCCATTCATCTGCAAGAGCTAGTTTTTATATATACAATACAAATAAAGAAATAGACAAATTTACCGAAGAAATTAATAATTCAATAAAATATTTTAATAATGTCTAAAAAAAACAATTTAGATTTCGTTTACAAAGAAGAAATACTTGAAAGATCTTTAAACCCTGGTTTTTCATCTAAATTATCAAAAGCAGACAAATTAGTATCAGGATTGAATCCATTTTGTGGGGATGAAGTAAAATTTCATTTTAATTTAAATCAAGATAATATAACTAATATTTATTTGGAATTAGAAGGATGTGCCATACACAAAGCTAGTTCTTCATTTCTAGCAGAAATACTTCTAAATGAAAACATTAATATCATTCCATCAATTTGTGATGAATTTATTACTTTTTTCAATGGAAAAAGTAATTCTAATCACAAATTTAAAAACCAAAAACTACATATTACAAGTCCAATACATAGTGTGAAATCTAATCAAATTCGTATTAAATGTGTCCTACTTAGTTGGAATGCTATATATAATAACTTATTTAAAAATTAATTATGATTAAAATTCCAATAATTGATTCTCACACTCATATAAATTCTTATAATTCTAAAGAAATACCCACAATATTAAACAGAGCAAAGATTAATGGAATAACTTCAGTTATTGACGCTTCTGTTGATATTCTGAGTGCAGAATTTATTGATCAAATGACTAAAAAGTATCCTAATGTTTTTGGAGGTGTGGGATTCCATCCTCAAAATTTAACTAACGAATTAAATAAAACAGAAATTGAACAAATGTATAATTTAATAACAAACAATAAAAAGATTCTAGTTATTAGCGAAATTGGTTTGGATTTCCAACCTGATTCTCCTTCAAGAGAAATTCAATATAAATCTTTCAGAAAACAAATAGGGATAGCTCGAGAATTAAATAAACCTATCATTTTTCATTCACGTTTTTGCGCTGAGGAAACAATTAGAATATTAAAAGAAGAGAGAGCTTATGAGGTAGGTGGAGCTATGCATTATTTCCAATCAAATAATAAAATAGCATTAGAATTAGAATCAATGGGATTTAAAATATCAATTGGGAAACCTTTACTTAGATTAAAAAAATTAGAAGAAGTTATAAATTCTACTAATATCAAAAATATAATTGTAGAAACTGATTCTGCTCCTCAACCCTTCAAACAAAACAGAGCCAAATGGACAGAGCCAAAAGATTGTAATTTAATAATAGATAAGATTAGTCAAATAAAAAATGAAAATATAGAAAATATCACTCAATATATATTTGACAACACATTTGATATGTTAAAACATGGATCCGGATGGCTAACAAAAGAACATTTGTTATCAGGGGTTGTATAATTTTTCTATTCCCTGTTCATTTCTGATTCAATTAATTTAAAATCTCTCGACGATAGAATATGCATACTTTCATAAAAAGCCAACTCCCAATGAGATGGTAACCATTTTTTCAAATATTCCAAAGAAGGAGCAATATAAGTTGCATCAATTGCACTAGATTCATCTAATTGTTTATCTATATTTAAATTAACACCATAAGTATAATCTGTAATATCATCGGTCCATCTTGATTTAATTATATTTTTTGCTGTACTGGTAATAGTTGCACTTAAAATCCATTTTTTTATATCTTTAATATAAATAATCATCCGATCATCAACCTCAATTCTTTTGACTCTTTTTTGATACTTATGACTAAATTCTATTTGTTTATTTTTATTCTTAATAAATATTTCATATTTAGATTGCGGAATAGAAATCATCCAATAATTTATCATGTTTATAATTTCCTTAACTATATTTAATCGTACTAATATAATATAAACTAGATAACAAAAAATAAATATTTATAAATGAAGAATTGTGCGATTTTACTTGCTGCGGGAAATTCTACCAGAATGCAAGGTACAGATAAATTAACATATGAATTATCCGGTAAAATGATTGTTGAATATTCTATAGAAGCTTTATTCAAACACAATTTAATTGATCATATATCTATAGTAACATCAGAAAACATTTTAAATAAAATAAAATCAGTAATTTCAATCAACCGATACAAAAAATCGTTTGATTTTGTGGAAGGAGGTGATAGTAGATTTGAATCTTTCATAAATGCATTTAATAAAATTACTTCATCTGAAATTACAATAATCCATGATGCAGCCAGGCCATTTATTAATAAAAATTTAATTTCTGAAAGTATAAATATAGCCAAAAAACATGGTACTGCAATCCCAGTAATCAAACATGTTGACTCCGCTTATTTATCTCAGAATGCTTCCACTCTATCCAAACCAATAGATAGAAATGAATTATTATCATCCCAAACCCCACAAGCATACAAAACTAAAATATTATATGATGCTATGCAATATGCTAAATTAAACAAAATAAAATTTGATTTTAATGATGTCCCAGAATTAATATTGAAAAACGGATCCAATCCACATATCTTTAAAGGATCTAAATATAATCTGAAATTGACATCAAATGAAGATATACTTTTATTAAAATCAATTCATAAAATATTAAACACTAATGATTAATTCATACGGAATTGGCCTAGATATTCATAAGCTTAAAAAAGGTGGAAATCTTATTTTGGGAGGAGTTGTTATAAGCAATAATTATAGCTTGATCGGCGATAGTGATGCAGATGTATTAACACATGCAATTATAGATTCATTATTGGGTGCAGCAAATTTAGGTGATATGGGACATTTTTTTAATGATTCTACAGAATTAATATATTCAAGCTTACATATGTTAAAAAAAACAGATAACATCATTAGAAAAAACGACTGGATAATAAACAATATCGACTCTACAATTATATGTGAAAAATTCAAAATATTTAATTATTCTAAAATGATGAAATCTAAAATATCTGAAACGCTAAAACTTAATACTAATAAAATAAATATAAAAGGAAAATCTACTGATGGTCTTGGTTTTATAGGTAAAAATGAAGGGATATCAGCATTAGCAATTTGTAGTATTTATAAAAAACAATGAATCTATTTGATACGTTAGATAATAAAAGAAAAAATGTCAATTTAGCTGAAAATCAGAAAATTAAAATTTATGTTTGCGGAATTACTCCTTATTCCGAATCACACATAGGGCATGCCATGTCCGCAGTTATATTTGACACATTAAGAAAATATTTATTAGCAAATAAGCAAAATGTTACATATGTTCAAAATTTTACAGATATAGATGATAAATTAATCAAAGCTGCTGAAGAAAATAATACTGATATTAAAACAATATCTACAAAATTTATAAACAAACATTTATCTGCTCTTAGCAAACTAAATGTGCTAGAACCAGATTATTCCCCAAAAGCCACTGAAGAAATTAAAGAAATGATAAATATGATTCAAACACTGATATCAAAAGGCATGGCCTATGAGATTGATGGAGATTGTTTCTTCAGAGTTGAAAAATTTGAAACATATGGAAAATTAAGTAAAAGAAACTTTGATGAAATGCTAGCTGGGGCTAGAATTGAAATTGATGAACGAAAAGAAAATCCTATGGATTTTGCATTATGGAAAACTAAAACAGGCAGTGAACCAGGTTGGGAAAGCCCTTGGGGAGAAGGTAGGCCTGGATGGCACATTGAATGCTCTGCTATGTCTATGAAATATTTGGGTCAAAACATTGATATTCATGGGGGTGGAAGGGATTTAATATTTCCTCATCACGAAAATGAAATTGCACAATCTGAAGCATTCACAAATAATCCTCCATTTTCTAATATTTGGATGCATAACGGATTAATAAATCTAAAATCTGAAAAAATGAGTAAATCATTAGGAAATATAATTACAGTAGATCATTTATTAAATCAATTTTCAGCAGCATCAATAAGAATGTTTTTTATAAGTGGTAATTATAAAAATCCTTTAGAATACAATCCCGACTTGATTGCTGCGCATGAAAGAGCAATTATTAGATTAAAAAACACTACGCAATTGAAATCATCTGAAAATGCTGATCAATTAAATACTTCTACATTTATTAATAATTTTCATGATGCTATGCAAAACGATCTTAATACATCAATGGCTCTTGGTACAATATTTGAATTATCAAAAGCTATTAATCAGGCAAATACACAAAACATAAACATTAAAAATGCACAAGAAGATTTAAACAACCTTTTAGATATATTAGGCATAAATATAAATGAGGATCAAATAAATGAAAAAAAAGCTAATTTTGATAAAGTTGATGAACAGTGGATAAAATCTCAAATTGAATTAAGAAATCAATATAGAAAATCTAAAAATTTCTCTAAAGCAGATGCTATAAGAAAAGAATTGCTATCTAAAGGAGTCAGTTTACTTGATTCCAAAGATGGGACAGAATGGACTATGCAATAACAAATTACGTTAGTGCAGCGTTAATTAACCCCAATGAAACAAAAATTACTGAAACTATTATAGTTAATTGAAATAGAATTTTTTCAAAACCTCTTCTTGTTCGAAAATTATCTCCACCACCACCAAATATGTTTACACTTTGCCCTCTTACTTGAATCAGTATTATCACAATCAAAAAAATCGCTGTAATCAACTGTAATATTAAAAATATTCTATCCAAAATTTAACCTTTATAATTAGTTACTAGAATTAATCCATAAATTGTATATCTTTTTTATACAATTAGACAACTTCTTTGAGTCATGCCTTAAAGAATGTTCTGTAGATTTAATATCAAATTGTAATACTTTAGGATTATCTTGATCATTTTGACTAATTCTAATTGGACTCTCATCATGTGAAGTAATAGAAAAATTATCATTTTCATCAGCGACAATATAATCAAATATATCTTTATATGTATGTTTTTCTATTGCAACTATATGATCATATACACTAAATCCATCAGTTTCGCCTTTTTGCGTAGCGACATTACATATATATATTTTTAACGCGGAAGATTGTTTTATTGTATTTAATAAATCTTTGACTAACAAAGGTGGTATCAGACTTGTATATAAACTTCCTGGCCCAACAATAATAAGCTCCGCTTTTTTTAAAGCATTTATAGCGCTACGTGCTCCCTTTGCGGATTCAGGATTTAAATTCACAGAAGATATTTTACCTTTTATTAATGGAATTAATGATTCTCCATTAACTAACGATCCATCAGTTAATTTTGCCTGTAAAACTATATCATCCAATGAAGAAGGTAATACTACGCCTTGTGCTCCTAATATTTTTGCAGATTGATTAAGACCGTCTTCAAAATTACCTGTAATATCTGACATTGCGGCAATTAATAAATTGCCTAAACTATGTCCTTTTAGTCCTTCGCCTTGATCAAATCTATAATCAAATAATTCTTTTATAATATTTTCAGAATCACTTAAAGCCGCTACACAATTCCTAAAATCCCCAGGAGGTAAAACTCCCAATTCTTTCCTTAATATACCTGAACTTCCTCCATCATCTGAAACAGTTACAATTGCTGTTAAAAAATCAGTACAATTTTTTAACCCTCTTAACAAAACAGAGGAACCAGTACCTCCACCTATGGTACAAATATTGACAGATTTCAGAATATTATTCATATGATATTTATTTTATATTAAGAATCTTTATTAATGTTGATTCTGACTGAATTGGGTCCGCTTTGCCCTTACTGGTTTTCATAACCTGCCCTACTAAAAATCTGATTGCAGTTTCTTTACCTGATTTGTAATCATCAACTGCACTTTGGTTTTCAATTATTACTTTTTCACACATCTTATCTAATTCCTGAGAGTCAGAAATTTTAGTTAATCCCATTGATTCTAATAATTTTTCAGGAGAAAGTTTCGATTCACATAAAGAAGCTAATATTTCTCTACTTCCATTTCTGTTAACTTTACCTTCATTAGTCATATTTATTAATCTAAGTAAATATCTCGGATTTAAATAATCATTAATTTTATTATAAGAAATCTCTTTTGAATCAATAACTTTAATCATTTCTTCTGTTATCCAATTAGACAAATCCTGGTTATGTATATTAAATTTTTCATTTATATTTATTTGGCTAATATTCATGAAAAAATTATATAAATCAAAATTTGAACAAAGTATATTTATAGACTGATCATTTAAATCATAGTTTGTCTTAATGTATTGAATTCTATCGTTTCTTAATTCAGGTAAGGATAATTTTATTTCATTTAACAATTCATCATTTATATATATATTTGGTAAATCCGGATCAGGAAAATATCTATAATCATGGGCTGATTCTTTTGATCTCTGTGAAAATGTAGTACCTTTAGATTCATTCCATCCTCTTGTTTCTTGAACAATTCTGTCTCCAGAAGTCAAAACATCTGTCTGTCTTTCAATTTCAAAATTAATAGCTCTAAAAACTGATCTGAAACTATTCATATTCTTTACTTCAACTTTTTCGCCAAGTTTATCCGAATTCTTTATTTTCAAACTAACATTAGCATCGCATCTAAAATGCCCTTGCTCTAAATTACCTTTTGTAACACCAATTTCAGTAAAGATAGAATGTAGTTCTAATAAATAACTTCTAGCTTCCTGTGCGTTAGAAATAACTGGCTCTGTAACAACTTCCATCAATGGAGTCCCAGATCTATTAACATCTATTAGTGAAGATGGTTTATCTGAACCAGTAACATGAGTTAGTTTAGCAGTATCTTCTTCTAAGTGTATACGATTTAATAATATTTTCTTTACAGGTTTGGAAGGGATTTCCACTTCTCCTCCAATTACAATCGGATAATTAAGTTGAGAAATTTGATAACCTTTCATCAAATCAGGATAATGATAGTTTTTTCTATCAAATCTTGTTTTTTGATTTATTTTTCCACCTATAGCTAATCCTGATTTGATAACCATTTTCATAGCTGTTTCATTAATTAAAGGTAAAGTGCCCGGATATCCCATACATACATTACATACAAAAGTATTTGGTTCGCTTTCAAATGGTGCGACGGAGCAATTACAGAACATTTTACTCAATGTATCTAATTGAACATGAACTTCAAGTCCAATAACTGGTTCATATTTAGTATTTAAATCTACCATATTAATTTTTAAAATATTTTAAAAGGATAATATCTTAAAACTACTTTTCCTAAAATATTATCATTGGTAATAGCTCCAAAATGCCTACTATCAGTACTGTAATGTTCATTATATCCTAGTACAAAACTTTCGTTAGTATTTAATACAAACACTTTTTCATAAACGCTATCATCCTGAGAATAATTATCAGATTTTATACTTAAATTGTAAAATTTCAAGCCTGATTTACCCAATCTATCACCTGGTAATCCAAGCACATATTTAACATTAATGATATTGGATGATTTATCATGAAATGCAATAATATCATTTCTTTTATATTCTTTAATTTTCATCACCAAAACATATTGCCCGTCAAGTAATACAGGTTCCATACTTTTTTGATTTACTTTACAATTCAAAAAATTAAACACGATAATATATAATATAAATCATTAAATATTTTTTAAACGGAGAATTTGAATGAAATTTCTTAAAAGTATCTTAAAACCTGTAGATATTTACGCTCACTGTGATATTCCTTGTGGTATATACGATCCAATAGCTGCAAAAATAGCTGCTCAGACTGTTCTGAAAATGGCTGTTAGATTGGAAGCTCTTGATCTTAGTGGCGGAGTATCAAAAGTTGAACAACCAAACGGAATAGCCAGATTAATACGTGTAAAGGAAGATCACGCAGAAATAGTCAGAAATGAGCTTGATATACTTTGGCATGATTACTTCAAACCAGAACATTTAGAAAAATATTCTGATCTACATGAAGTATTCTGGAATGCTGCAAAATTAGCATCAACATGCAAACAAACAGTGTCTTCTGAGTCTGCTACAGAATTAGTTAATAGCGTAGATAAAATAGCTACAATATTCTGGGAAACAAAAGGGGTATCATATTCAGACCCGAACGCCGAGGTAAGGTTTGGAAGTTAATTAATACTTAATATACTATCTATAAAGCATATATGTTTCTAATATTGTGCTAATTAAATCATTCATTGGTGTATTGATTTGAAATTTCTTCGCTTTATTAGAAACATATGTATTTAAAGCATCAACTTCTATTGAATTAGTTTTTTTCAAATCTTCATACATAGAAGAAATAGAATTTTCTCTGTTTGTATCAAGTTCATAAAAAACATTCTGTATTTCTTCTTTTGAAATAGCTGCATTATCTGCATTTGCCACATTATATGTTTCAGTAATTATTTCCATTAATATATCTCTACCCTTTTTATCAAAAAGAATATTAGCTAATGGTTGTCTGTACAAACACATAATTCCACTTAAAGCACAAATATACATAAGTTTTCTCCATATAACAGATTTGATATCATTTGAAATTTCAATATTTAATTCTTTAGTATTAAATAAATCTTTAAAATCTTGCATAAGTGATTTGCCATTATCATACAAAGAACCTATTACAATTTTAGGATCTCCTCCAGTCTCAAACACTTTTCCATTTTCATCTAAAACAGAATCTATATAAGCAGCACCAGTAAGTATTCTATCACCAAAAAAATTAGATAATTTAACCGTAGATTGAAAACCATTTTGTAAAGTTAATATATAAGTTTCAGTATTTTGAAATATCTTTTTCAGTATATTGATTGAATCATCATTATGATAACTTTTTACACAATAAATAATTAAATCTGGAATAAAAGGAAGATCACTTGATTTTATCGTCTTTGTTGTATCAAACAAAGCAGGATAAACTGTTTCATGTTCTTTAAGATTAGTTGATAAAGTTATCCCAGAATTTCTAAATAGTTCAAATTTACTACCTCTTGAGAATAAAATACAATTGTTATTTTTTTCATACATTAAGGTACTTAAAAATGTTCCTACTGCTCCTGTGCCATATATTAATATATTCATAATAAAAAATATTTGATAATCTGTTTATATAATATAATTTTTTCAGTTATAAAAGGATTTTACATGATTAACAGAGAAAGATTAACCAATACATTCTGTGAATTGGTTTCTATTGACAGCCCTTCGGGAGAAGAAGAAGAAGTATCTAAATATATTGAGACAAAATTAACAAAATTTGGTTTTATATTATTAAAAGATGATTATGGTAATTTGATAGCAAAAACAAAATCTAATAATAATAATCTAATATTATCAGCTCATATGGATACTGTAGAACCTGGGCGAGGAATTATACCTGTTGTTGAAAAAGATATTATAAAATCTAAAACTGACACTATTTTAGGAGGGGATTGTAAAGCGGGATTAACTGGTATTTTAGAAGCTTTAGATTCTTTAAATGAAGACAACTATGAATTTAAAAATTTAGTTTTAATCTTTACAAGAGAAGAGGAATTGGCATTAGAAGGGGCAAGAAATTTAGATTTCTCTAAATTTGAAGGGTCTAATGCTATCATATTTGACGGGGAAGGGCCTCCAAGTACTATTACAAGTTCTAGTCCTACATATATAAGCTTTGATATTGAAATAATAGGAAGAGCAGCACATGCAGGAGCTGAACCAGAGAAAGGATTATCTGCAATTATAATTGCAAGTAAATTAATAAATAAATTACCTCAAGGAAGATTAGATAACGAAACTACATTTAATATAGGTAAAATAGAAGGAGGTTCTGTAAGAAATGCAGTCCCAGCAAATGTGTATGTTCAAGGAGAATTTCGAACTAGCAACCTAGAAACTCTAGATAACTTATCAGAAACTCTAAATATAGCTGTTCGTGAGATCAAGGATGAATTCCCAGATTCCAAAATAAATTTAAAAACTGAATTACTTTTTGAAAAATATAAACTTAAAGATAATGATCCATGAATGGAAAAAGTCACCAATGCCATAGAACAATTAGGACTTAAACCAAATCTTAAACCTTCAGGCGGAGGAACAGATGGAAATGTATTTATTACAAAAAATATAAAATCTGTTGTAGTCGGTATGGGTGTGACTGGTATGCATACAATAAATGAAACTGTTTCTATACCTGATTTGGTAGATTCATCTAATTTGTGCCAGGAATTGATATTATCTAATTGCTAAAAAGAATAATTTAATAATTATAGATAAAATTTAGTTATTTTATCTATAATTATGATCTTAGTAAAAACTTTTGTTCGTTTTTAACTTACTTCTACAGTCGCACCAGCTGCTTCTAAAGCTTCCTTAGCCTTAGCTGCATCGTCAGCATTAGCACCTTCAACAATTGGTTTTGGAGCAGCTTCTACTAAATCTTTTGCTTCTTTCAGCCCTAATGTTGTTAATTGTCTAACCACTTTAATTACATTAATTTTATTAGCACCAACTTCTTTTAATACTACATTTACTGTTGCATCTGACTCAGCATCAGCTTGTCCGTCATCAGCCGCAGTTGGCGCAGCAGCTGGAGCTGCAGCAATTGCAGTAACTCCAAATTCATCTTCTAAACTTTTAACTAACTCTGAAAGTTCAAGAACAGATAATTTTTTAATTGATTCTAATATATCGTTTTTTTTATCAGCCATTTAAAATTCCTCCATAAAAATATTTATTAATAGCTTATTTGCTTTCTTCTTCCTCAGCTGCTGGTTCTTCTGCTTTAGCTTCCTCAGCTGCTGGTTCTTCTGCTTTAGCTTCCTCAGCTGCTGGTTCTTCTGC
>CAYTCC010000009.1:0-27071 GCA_964436345.1 uncultured Dehalococcoidia bacterium | reverse complement strand
CACTTTCAGCCATTTTAGAATTTGGAATTATTACCAAATTATTAAATCTATCTCTTACTTTTGTACTTCTCCACCCAACCGAAGAAACATACCCCGCAATCCCTCCTTCAATTTCAATAAAATCTCCTTCTTTAAGGGCTCCTTCGGTTAAAACATATGTTCCCGCAAAAAAATTACTAAGAGTAGGTTGGATGGCCAGGGCAACAGCTATACCCCCAATTCCAAGCCCTGCTAAAATAGGACTAATAGAAAAACCGAAATACCCAAGAAGCTGAAGCGCTCCCAAAACGTAAATAATAATTGGCAAAACTCTTTTTAATGGTGGTATAAGTTTATCATCCAATTCTGTGGTGGTTTTTTTTAATATTTTTCGAGAGTACCAATCTAAAAAAACACTTGTTATTCTCGAAATAGATATAGTTAAAATTACTATAACCAAAACACCCCATGTAGTCATCAATGCACTCTTTAACCACTCCCTGTCAGAGCCCTCTAAAACAAAATCCCCCACCACAAAATCTAACAAAGAAACCGACCACAAAAGGCCCGATATAATAAAAAATATTACCAACGGGCCTTTTAAATTATATGCAATTCTATAATGAAGTGTTGCGTTTTTGTTTTTTCCAGACTTAAAAACAAAATCCCCTATAAGTTCTAAGACCAAAGCCAAAACAAGAGACCCTGCAACCAAAAAGATTGAAAATATTAAATCTGAATTAAATCCGAAACTTGACATATTTATTTATTATACATATATAATTGTGGATAACTAATGTTTATTTTTATATTGTTTTTTTTTAATAAAAATAATAACAATATAAACATTAGTTATCCACAAACATTAAACACAAATATATATATATAAACCCTCTTATTAAGTATATATTTCAACATATACACTTAATTATTATTATTTTTAGAAAATGAAAGATAAAATTAAATTATTAATACTAGCAGGAACTGGGGGTGATGGAGCAATAAGTGGAATACGTAAAAAATTTGTACCCCGGGGAGGGCCAGACGGGGGTGATGGAGGTAACGGAGGAAATATATATGTAAAAGGAGATATAAGCAAAACATCTTTAATTAATTATAATCATATAAAAAGTATAAAATCTCACAACGGACAAGAAGGTAGTTCGAATAACAAAAAAGGTAAAAAAGGTAAATATAAATATATAAAAGTTCCGATTGGAACAAAAATTTTTACAAATAAACAGAAAAAAAGCAAAATATTATTTGAAATTTTAGATGAAGAAAAAAAACTTTTAGCAAAAGGAGGAAGGGGAGGAAAAGGAAATTCAGGAAGAGCAAATTCCGTGATTCAATATCCACTATTAGCAGAAAAAGGAGAAAGGGGAGAAAAACTAGAGGTTGAAATGGATTATTTAATGTTGACCGATGTTGTGGTTTTGGGAAAACCAAATTCAGGGAAATCCACTTTTTTGTCAAAAATAACAAACGCTAATCCTAAAATTAATCTATACCCATACACAACAACTGGAATAGAAACCGGCACCATGGAAACAGTAAAAGAACATTATAAAGTTATTGAAATACCTGGTTTAGAAAATAAAAAAAACAACCTGGGGCTAAAATATTTAAAACATATAGAAAGAGCCAGTATAATTGTTTTTTTATGTGAAGGGAAAAATGATGACACAATTAGAATAATAGAAAATCAAAATAAAAATTTATTGAAAGAAAAATTAATAATTACAATAAAATCACATAACAACATAGAAGAAAATGACTTACAAACAAATGTAAGCGAAATTTCGTTAATTAAAAAAAACATTGAAGCTGCTCTTTTGAAAAGAGTTGAAGTAAAATCAATAAATACTGTTCCAGAAATTATAAAAATAGATTTGGAAGAAAACGAAAATGTAATTAAAAAGAAAGACGGGTTTGAGATAACTCATCCTCAAATTATAAGAATAGCTGAAAAGGTGAACCTGGATAAATGGGATGTGATGGCTCAGTTTATGAAAGCACTCCACCAGAAGGGAATTGCCAGGGAGCTTTTGATGAGGGGAGTAAAAGAAGGGGATATTGTTAAAATTGGAAGCGTGACTCTTGAGTGGAATTAAAAAAATCGGGGTATTTGGAGGAACTTTTGATCCGCCACACAGTGGCCATTTGAAAATTATTAAAGAAAGCTTGATTCAATTGGGGCTAGACAGGCTTTATGTTGTTGTTTCCGGTGATCCGTGGATGAAGCGTGATCGGGTTGTTGCAAACAGGCATCAAAGACAAGAAATGATTGAAATTGCATTGGCTGATGATATATACAATGATTATAAAAAAGTGTGTTTATTAAAATTTGAAATTAATAAAGATTCCCCTTCTTATTCTTATCAAACACTAGAGTATTTAAAAGGCCAGGGCAATATAAATGATTTTTATTTTATTGTTGGATCTGATGCAGCTTTAACGATGGATAAGTGGAAAAGGCCTTTAAATATTTTAAGTTTTTCAAAAATCGTTTGTGTTCCCAGGGACGGCATTTCAAACAAAATTGTTAAAAACAAGTTGCTGGAAATTCACCCCCAAGCTCAAATACATTTTTTGAAGAATGTAGATGAAAAAATTTCATCTACAACAATAAAAGGTTTTATTACGCTTGGGGGAACTTTTGATGAAAATTCTTATTTAACATTATCAACTAATGCCCCACTAAGTGGGCATTTACAATATTTAAATAAAAATGTATATACTTATATATTGAAAAATAAAATATATCTGTAATGAAAAACAAATTAAATAGACTTATTGAAATTGCTGAAAGCTCAGGAGCTTTTAAAACAGGAGATTTTTTACTTTCTTCAGGGAAAAAAAGTAATATTTATTTTGATGGAAGGATAATAAGTTTAATTCCAGAAAGCTTAGACATTATTTCTAATCAAATTTTAGATAAAATATCATCTGAAAAAGCAAATGTGTTGGCCGGGCCTACCCTCGGAGCTGATCCAATAATTGGAGGAACTTTAATAAAGGCAAAAGAAAAGGAAATTCCATTACGCGGAGCTATTGTAAGAAAAGCTGCCAAAGAACATGGAACGGGAAATCAAATTGAGGGAATGATTCGCACAACAGATAAAGTAATCATTGTTGATGATACTTGCACAACAGGAGGTAGTCTTTTAATGGCCGCCAAGGCAATAGAAAATCAAGGGTGCAGTATAGTTGGAATAATTTGTGTTGTTGACAGAGATGAGGGGGGCAGGCAATATATAGAAAAAGCAGGTTATAAATTTAATTCATTGTTAAAAGTTGAGAATTACAAATTAATTCCCTATGTTTAATCAACTTTTTTAATAATAATACTAGCGTTCTGACCGCCAAAACCAAAATTATTTGACATTGCATGCTTAATTTTTATATTTTGTGCTTTATTAGGAATATAGTTTAAATCACATTCAGGATCTGGGTTTTCAAGGTTAATGGTTGGGTGTGCTTTTTGATTAATTATTGACAATATTGTTGCAATTGCTTCTAGCGCGCCAGCCCCACCTAATGCATGCCCGATCATAGATTTAGTTGAACTAATAGGAATTTTATACGCTCTTTCTTTAAATGTTTTTTTAATTGCATTTGTTTCACATACATCGTTTAAGGGAGTTGATGTCCCGTGTGCATTTATATAATCAATGTCATCGATGTTAATGTTGGCGTTTTTCATAGCTCTTTTCATAGCTAGAGTTGCGCCATCACCTGTGGGGTCTGGCTGAACGGGATGATAGGCATCAGAAGACACTCCCATTCCTGCAATTTCACAAAACACATTGGCATTTCTTTTTAGTGCGTGTTTTTCTGATTCTAAAATAAGTATTCCTGCACCTTCTGATGGAACAAATCCGTCTCTTAAAGAGTCGAAAGGGCGGCTAGCTTTTTCTGGATTATTATTGTTTGTACTCAAAGCTCTAAGTGCACTAAACCCTCCCAAGCCAAGCCTGCTTATCCCCGCCTCGCAACCTCCAGCTAAAACTATATCGCACAACCCGTTATTTATAAGTTGTGCTGCATCACCTATTGATTGAGTGCTGGCAGCGCAAGCTGTTACAACGGTTGAACTAAAACCTTTAAAGCCAAATGTTCTTGAAATATTTGCTGCAGCCATATTTGGTAGAATCATGGGAATAAAATATGGACTTATTTTCATTTCTCCTTTTGTTACCTGTAAACGTGAATTGTATTCAAGTTCTGGAAACCCACCATTTCCATTTCCAATTATCACAGCAGTTGAAGTTTTTTCTGTTGCAGATAAAGACAGGTTTGAGTTTTCAATGGCAAGGGCTGCAGCGGCGACAGCCATTTGAGAAAATCTTGCCATTCTTTTTGATTCTTTTTTGTCAATATAGTTTTCAGGTTGAAATGTTTTTACTTCGCCCGCAATTTTAGACGGGAATTCGGTTGGGTCACAAAGGGTCATTTTCCCTATTCCAGATTTTCCTGCAACAAGATTAGACCAATATGTTTTAATATTTTCCCCTAACGGAGAAATTACCCCTATTCCTGTAACATATGCTTTTATTTTTGATGATTTACTCATAGTTTTTAATTATATTATTTAGTTATAGATAAGGATATAATTCTGGGGTTATATTGTTTAAATATTCCAATGCTTCTCCGACAATAGCTAAAGATCCTGTAATAAGAATGTTTTCATTTTGATTGTCTAACTGTTTTAATGCAGATTTGACATCAGGGTATTGATAAAAAGAAGTTTTTGTAGTTTCGATATTTTTTATGAAATTTGATATTGGGATGGCTTTAGGATGGCGGGATTTAACAAAATATATTTTACTAGATATTGCCGCCAATGCTTTAATACTTTTTTTGTATAAATGCCCCGACGACGATCCGTAAATTAAAATAAAATTATTTTTTTGTATTTCTTTTAAAGATTGTATTAATTGATTTGTGGAATGCAGATTATGTGCCCCGTCTATAAAATATTTATTTTTGTATTTTTTTATTATTTGTAGCCTTCCATTCCAGGTTGCTTTTGCTATTCCGTTTTCAATATTTTTTTTAGAAATTGTGTAATTTTTATTCTTAAGTATTTCTGCAGCTAATATCGATAAAGAAATATTTTCGATTTGATGCTTTCCTAAAAGAGTGGTTTTAATTTTGTATTTATTAGTTTTTGTTCTTGCGGTAAAAGATTGATGATTTGATGTTGTTTTTCGAGAAGTGATTTTAATTAAATGAGGAACATAATTTAAAGAAGAATTTGCTTGTTTTGCTTTGTTTTGAATTATATTAAGAGCAGTTTTTGTTTGGGGAGCTAATATCACAGGAATGCTTTCTTTAATTGCCCCTGATTTATTTTCTGATATTTTTTTAATAGTTCCTCCGAGTATTTTTTGATGATCAAGGCTTATATTTGTTATTATAGTTAACATGGAATTTATATAATTTGTCGAATCATTTTCTCCGCCGATTCCTGCCTCCATTATTTGTATATTTGTTTTTTTATTTTTAAAGTACCAAAGAGCAAGAATCATAATTGCTTCAAAAAAACTTGTTCCGCCAAATAGTTTTGTTTGTTTTGATTTTATTTCTTTCCATGTTTTGCTAAACGAAATACAGAAATCTTTTTTTGTAATTGGGTTAAGGTTAATTCTAATTCTTTCTGTTGCCGTGATTAGATGAGGGGATGTAAACAAACCAGTGTTATAATTTGATTCTTTTAATATGCTAGATATAATAGCAGCTGTACTTCCTTTTCCTTTTGTGCCAACAATATGAATTGTGGGTATTGGTTCCTTGTTTAGATTTAAATTTTGAATTATATTTTCAATTCTAACTTTTCTTTTCGTTAAATATAAATCCCTGTTTGTCGGTGATTCTAGGAGTAGTTTTTTTAGAGTTGAATGATATTTTGAATTCATTGTGATTAATCTGTTAATACATAATGTTTATTATTAATTTTTTTTACTTTAATATTTTTTTCGTATAAAGAAGATAGATTGTTAGTATTTATTATTTTATCAGGAGTTCCATCTTTAAATATTACACCATTTTTTATCATAATAACTCGATTAAATTTCCAGGCAAAATTTATATCATGTGTTGAAACTATAATTGTTTTAGATTTATTTAAAGGAGAATTTAGAATTAAATTTATCACTTCAGATTGATTAAATGGATCTAAATTTGATGTGGGTTCATCAAACAATTGAATAGGTTTATCTTGTATTAAATTATGTGCAAGTAAAGTTAATTGTTTTTCCCCCCCAGAAAGATGAGCTAATTTAGAATTCCATTTCTTAAACAAATGTATTTTTTTAAGAATTTTTAATGTTAGTTTAAAATCATTTATAGAAAAATTTCTTTTATTGTTTTGATTGGAGAAGCGACCCGTTATTACGAAATCAAAAACATCAAAATGTAATGGCAAATAAGGTGATTGGGGCATATAAGATATAAATTCAGACATCATTTTTTTTCGATTATTCGCCATGTTAATGTTTGGGAAAAGTATTTTTCCTTCATTTGGAACGATATGCCCTGAAATTATTTCAATTAACGTTGATTTGCCACTTCCGTTTGGCCCTATTAGTAAAATTTTTTCACTTTCGATAATATCTAAGTTTGCGAAAAGTTTAAAAGAAGAGTTATTAAATTTTAATGATATTTTCTCGAGAGAAATATATGATTTATTATCCATTTATATTGCCTTCTTTTCTTAATAAATGTACGAAAAAAGGAAAACCTAAAAATGCTGTAATTAACCCTACGGGGATTTCAGTTGGAGATAATATTGTTTTAGCTATTATGTCTGAAGACAATAAAATTATTGCCCCTATCAAAGAAGCTTGGGGAATTAAATATTTTGGATTTGTACCCCAACCCATTCTTGAAATATGTGGAGCTACCAATCCAACAAATCCTATAATCCCTGTTTGTGACACAGCTATCGAAGAAGATAAAGTAGATGCCAAAATTAGTAGAGTAATAGTTCTCTTTTCGTTTATTCCCAAAGATTTTACTTGTTTTGAATCTAAATTTAATATATTAATTTTATTGTGTTGCACAAGTAACAAAATAACACAAGGAAATCCTGCAAAAAAAACAATATTAAAATGTTCCCAAGACGCAAGTGAAAAACCTCCTAATAACCAGCTTAATATAGGTTTAATTTCCGGGTTTTGTGTAATTAAAATTAATGTAGTGAATGCTCCCATAATAGATGTTACAGCTACCCCTGCTAATATTAATGAAAGGTGATTTAAATTTCTTGAATAATTAGATAGATTATAGGTTAGAAATACAGCCAATAATCCTCCTCCAAAAGCAAATAAAGCAGCTCCGAAATTTGCAAATGGTAAATTGGAAGGGTAAATTGTTAAACCAATTACTGCACCTAGCCCGGCACCTGTACCTACACCGAGTAGATATGGATCAGCTAAAGGGTTTTTAAAAATTGCTTGATAAGTACTTCCTGAGCTGGATAAAATAATTCCAGTTATTATAGCCAATAATGATCGGGGAATTCTGAGTTTAATAATAATTGTATAAGCAGCAGTTGATAAAATAAAATTAGTTTTATCTGCAAATATATAAGAAATTATTATTTTTATAATTTCAATTGGATTTATTTTAGACGGCCCAAGAAAAACAGAAAGCACAAAAATAATAATTAATATTAAAGCTAAAAATATAATACTTATAAAATTTTTTGTGGTTTTAACATAAATAATTTCTTTAATATTAATTTTTTTATCCATTTTATTTATCTATGCTCGATAATAATATCTTTTTGAAAATGGGAGAATATATTGCCAATCCTAATTCTTCTATTCCATCAATAAATCTTGGTCCTGCAATAGATAATAATTCTTGATTTGTTGTTATTATTCTTTTGTTTTTTACAGCTGTTAAATTTTTAAATTCAGAAGAATTAAGAAAATATTCAGGAGAAGATGTGATAATTATTTGAGGATCATTTTGAATTATTAATTCTTTAGAGTATTGTTTATATCCTGATATGTCTTTTGCAATGTTCTGTAATTTTAATAAATTAAGTGTTTGCCCTACAAGTGTATTATTCCCAGGAGTCCATAATGATCCGGTATCATAAAATACAGTAGGTCCGTTAGAATAATTTTTGAAAAATATTTTAATATTGTTTAATCTTTTTTCAAATAAATTTGCTGTATTTAAAGCTTCTTGGTTTTTGTTTAATATTTTTCCCCACATAAGAATTCGTGCTGGGATGGATTCAAAATTATCATTTAATGATTGTTGATATAAAACTTTGATTTTATTATTTTCTAATTGCTTAATATATTGTTCAAAAAAAATATAAAAAAGATCGGGTTCTAAATTAATTACTGATTCGATATTTAGATTAAAGGCATCCCCAACTTTTGTAATATTTTCAGTGTTTTGTGGATAATTAACGAATGAATGTGTGCCAATAATTTTATTTTCTGCTCCGAGCGCATATATTATTTCAATAGCAGCTGAATCAAAAGCAATTATTTTATTAGGTGATTTTTCAAATGTGATATTTTTTTTATTAGTTCCAGTGATAATTAATGGATATATTGTTGCTGGCGATATTTTATTATCATATGTTATTTTTTTCTTTATACTTTTTGTTGCCGGAATAGGCTGTTTTGGGTTAATGAAATTTAATTCTTTTACTTCTTTGTTAGCCGAAGGTTTGCTTGGAGTTAAAGTGGGTTTTATTTTATATATGTTATCAGCGGGAGGAATTGGATTTAGTTGAATAGGTTTATTTTTTGTATTGTGTGTAGTGTCTGAATAACATGAAATTAATAATAAAAAAAATATTTGTATTACAAATATTTTGATAATAAGTTTAAACATTAATCCTCCTTATTTATGAACTTTTGGAAAAGAAGGATTTTATCACAACTTGCATCTTTCCTCGAAGATCAATTAATTCTAGGACTTGGACCGGGCTAAAAAATTTACCGTTGCGGGACAGCGTCGGGATCAAACCGAACTTCCATAATTACTCATATGTTTTTGAGACCTAGGGCTTATTAGAAATTAGCACAGTTATAATTAGCAGTCAATAATTTGGTTTTCAAAATTGAATATTAAAATGATATTTTCATTAATTCTTCACCAAAAATAATTTCTCCCGAGTATTTTTTCGCAGCATTTCCTAATGCTTTTTCTAAAACACCATGAGTTGATATATGTTTGCCCATGTGGGAAAGAATTAGTTTTTTCACCCCTGCTTTTTCGGCCATTTCTGCTGCACCTTCGGCGCTACATTGACCTGAAGATTCTTTATCTTTATCCATAGTTTCTTGATCATCCCAACACATACAAACCATCATGTCTGCATCTTGAGATAAGTTTATTACTGAATCACAAGGCTGAGTATCACCAGTAAATACTATAGAACTATTATCTGTTGTAAGGCGATATGCAATGCTGTCTAAATATGGTTGTACGTGTTCAGCATTTGCAGTGGAAACTTGCCATGAAGGTCCCGAAATAGTATCTCCGGCAATAATATCTTTTGGGTTGATCCATGATTTATCTTTTGATGCAACATCAGTTTTAATTGTTGGGGGTTTTCTTGGAAGAATTCCCCCACGATTTTTATATACTTGTTGGCTGGTTGGTGCATTAACTCTTGCTTTCCAATCATGTGCGAAAGCTCCATTTTCACCAATAAGATCTTCTGTCAGTTTTTTTGTAGGTTTAGGGCCGTATACATTTAATGTGTTTTCAGTTCCAATGCTTTGATCCCATCTGCACAACAAGAAACATGGGTAATCAATGTCATGATCAAAATGATGATGTGTAAAGAATAAATAGTCAATATTTGTGGGCCATAAACCTGCTTTAACAAGTTTGTCAGTTGCAGCCGGGCCACAATCAAACATTATTTGAGAATTATGGTTATCAAGTTTAACAACATAAGAACTTCCAAATCTTTCAGGAGTTGGAGTTGGTGTGCCGCCTCCTAATATATATAACTCAGACATAACTAGATTACCAATCAGGTTTATTTTTTACTAACATTTAATTGGGCATATTTTTCAAAGTTTTTTATGAAATCATCATTACTTACACTTTGAGCTATACGCCTTATTACATTGGCAGTCGCATCTGAAGTATCTCTATCTTTGCCAGATGGATCAGTGGTTTGAATGCTTATTAATCTTCTTAGCATATGTACTTTTTCTAATATATTTGCATTTAATTGAAGTTCTTCTCTTCTTGTGCCGCTTTTAAGAATATCAACTGCGGGATAAACTCTTCTTTCAGATAATCTTCTGTCAAGGTTAAGTTCCATGTTTCCGGTACCTTTGAATTCCTCAAAAATAACTTCGTCCATTCGGCTTCCTGTGTCTACTAAACATGCTGCTAAAATAGTTAAACTTCCCCCTTCTTCAGTATTTCTAGCTGCGCCAAAAAACTTTTTCGGTGGATATAATGCATTTGGGTCAATTCCGCCTGAGAGCGTTCTTCCTGTACTTGGGACAGCTAAGTTGTACGCTCTAGTTAATCTAGTCAAGCTATCTAATAAAATAACTACATCTTCACCATTTTCTACTAATCTTTTTGCTCTTTCGAGGCATAATTCTGCTACTTTGCAGTGATCCTCTACTGGTTCATCGAATGTTGAGCTATAAACTTCTCCTTTTACAGCACGTCTCATTTCGGTAACTTCTTCTGGTCTTTCTCCAATTAAAGCTACAAGGATTTGTATTTCAGGAGAATTTGCAGAAATACCGGCTGCAATATTTTGCAAAACTGTTGTTTTGCCTGCTTTAGGAGGTGCAACAATTAAACCTCTTTGTCCCTTTCCAACAGGTGCTATTAGATCAATTATTCTACAGGAAAGCTCTTTAGGAGTAGTTTCAAGTTTAAGTTGCTGGGTTGGGAAAATTGCAGTTAAAGATTCAAATTTTGTTCTAGCTTTTGCTTCTTCAGGGTCAATATTGTTTACAGATTCAACTTTTATTAAACCAAAATATCTTTCACCGTCTTTGGGGGGTCGTGTTTTGCCTGCAACATGGTCCCCGGTTCTTAAGTGGAATTTTCTAATTTGAGATTGAGATACATAAACATCCGAAGTGGAAGGGTGTAACCCGTCGCTTCGGATAAAGCCGTATCCATCGTTTAAAATAGATAGCATGCCCGAAGTTGTGTTAGAGCCATTTTTTTCAGCAAAAGCAGTATAGATTGAGTTAATTAATTCAGATTTTTTTGGTGAATTACCATTTTTTAATAAGTTTAATTTTTCTGCGATCTCTATAAGCTCTTCTTTGCTTTTTGATTTAATTTCAGAATATTCCATAAGAGTAATTTAATTTTGGGTAAAAAAGATCTCCAAACAATTTTGAAGGTGTATATATGATATACGTGTATACCGTAACATAAATTCGTGAATTAGTCTACATGCTTTTATTGCAACGCTTAACAAAAGCTTTGAATAAGCCTGCTATTTGTTTAGGATGTTCGTCTAGGCGTTCAGGATGAAATTGTACTGCAATAATTGATCCGTCTTTATTTTCAAAAGCTTCAATTAAACCGTCATCAATTGTATACGCAGAAGCAAAAAAAATTTTTGAAAGTTGTTTATGACCTATGCCTTGATGATGCCTGCTGTTTACTTTTAATGTACCCCCAGATCCTAGCATTGTTGCAAGATGGCTTCCAAGTGTTATAAATATACGATGAAAATCTGATTCAATATCCATATATTTTTTGGCATCGAAATTTCCAATACCTTTTGATTTATTCATTTGTTCTCTAAATTTATACATGTTTTCGTAATGCAATTTGTTTACATTTTGAATTAGAGTTCCATTAAAATAAACATTCAACAATTGCATCCCTCTGCAAATACCAAAAATAGGGATATTTTTCTCATGAGCATCTTTTATAAGTTGGAATTCAGTATTATCGCGATTCAAAGATGTCCCGAAACACAATTTACTATCAGAGTTTTCCATTCTATATTCATAAAGTTCAGGAGAAATGTCGCCTCCTCCAGTCAGGATAAGTCCTTCATATTTATTTTTAAGAACTTCTTTGGCTGTAGCGGGATTAGCAACAATAATTTTGGTGTTAAAAAGTTCTAGTGCATTTATATAATTGTCAATGTTTTGATTTAATCCTGAACTAATAATAATTTTGGGAGATTTCATGTACTAAACTTTTATTACTGAATTATTTAAAATCCCTATTTCGTTAATTGAAATACTAATTTGATCATTTTCTAAAAGCGTAAATTCAGGAGGAGGAACTATTCCTGTGCCGGTTAAAAATGCAGACTTTATAGGAAGGGTGTTTGATTGTTTTAACCATTTTATTAAATATGGAATAGATTTATTCATTGATTTTACTGACGAAGATGCATTAAAGATAGTTTTTTTATTTCTGATAATTTTGCAATTTATATTAAATTTTTCATAGTGGTTTATTGATTCCGCATCTATAATACATGGCCCAATTGAACAACTTTTATCATAAATTTTTGCCTGAGTAAGGTATAAGGGATTTTCTCCTTCAATTTCTCTACTTGTCATATCATTCCCTATTGAATAACCAAATATTTCGTTATTTATTAAAATCACGGCTAGTTCTGCTTCTGGAACATTCCATTTTGAATCAGATCTTATACCTATTTTTTGATTTGGCGCTACAAGCCTGCTTCCTGTGGCTTTAAAAAATATTTCTGGTCTTTTGGCGTTATATACTTTTGCATAAATATCCGGAGTTGAACTTTCTCTTTTTCTTTCAAATTCAGAATTTTTATAAGTAACTCCTGCGGCCCATACTTCATCAGGTATAAAAGGCAGAAGTAATTTGTTTTTTTCAATTACTTGATCTAGGGATATTTTTTTGATTTTGTTATTTGTTATAAATTGATAAATGTAATCTGATCTTGATATCTTTTGAGCATTTGCTTCAATTGATAAAATTTCTATTGTATTAATGTATGAGGAATATTCTGTTATATTAAATCCAAAATTATCTGAATAATTTATAATTAAATTTGGTTTGTTATTTTTTTCTATTCTAAAATATTTCATTGTTCCTTTATTCTAATAATCTATAACTTGAAATAATATTATCAGAGCATTATACTCAATTCATATGCTTTTCCTTCTTCCTTTTATAACCTTTAATAGCTTTTCGAGCTTGGCATTGCCCAAGGTGGAATTGTTTCCCACTTTAACTGCGAGTCTAATATGAATATTTTGGAGAATTAAATGCAGAAATTTATATTTGTTACAGGAGGAGTAGTTAGTTCAGTTGGAAAAGGGATTTGTGTTGCTTCTATTGGGCGTATGTTAAAAAGCAGAGGATTAAGTGTATCCTTAATGAAATTAGATCCATATTTAAATGTAGACCCTGGCACAATGTCTCCATATCAGCATGGGGAAGTATTTGTTACTGACGACGGAGCAGAAACAGATTTAGATTTAGGTCATTATGAAAGATTTACTGAAACAAGATTAGATGGTTTATCTAGCCTCACAGCTGGGCAGATTTATAAAAAAGTAATAGATAAAGAAAGAAGAGGGGATTTTTTAGGCCGAACTATTCAAGTAGTACCTCATGTCACTAATGAAATTAAAGATAGAATTATTCAACTATCTGAAAGTTCAAATTCAGATATCATTGTTGCTGAAGTTGGTGGAACTGTAGGAGATATAGAAGGATTACCATTTTTAGAATCTATTAGACAAATTCCGAATTTTGTTGGTAAAGAAAATTGCTTTTATATACATGTAACATATTTACCATTTATAAATACAACAGGAGAATTAAAAACAAAACCAACTCAACATAGTGTGCGTGAACTTAGAAGCATTGGTATTCATCCTGATTCAATTATATGCAGAAGTGAATTTGACGTATCTGAAAAAATAAAAGAAAAAATTTCAATGTTTTGTGATGTGTCGCTAGGAGCTGTTGTTTCTTTACCAACTTTGGATTCTGTATATGAAGTTCCAGTCAGATTAGAAGAAGAGAATCTGGGTAAACTTTTATCACAAAATTTAAGTTTAAATGATGAAAACGGACATTTAGATGAGTGGATTTCAGTAATATCTAAAGCAAATAATTCGAAAAATACAATAAAATTAGCCATAGTTGGAAAATATGTGGAATTACAAGATTCATATTTATCTGTTAAAGAATCATTAATTCATGCGGGGATTAGCAATAACGCAGAAATTCAAATTGAGTGGATTAATTCAGAGGAAATTAACTCAAATAATATAAATGATATTTTTAATGATATAAAGGGAATTATCGTCCCGGGAGGTTTCGATAAAAGAGGCACTCAAGGCATGATAAATGCCTGTAGATATGCCCGTGAAAATAAAATCCCGTATTTTGGATTATGTTTGGGCATGCAAATTATGGTTATTGAGGCGGCTAGAAATTTATTGGGATATGAAGATTCAAATTCTACAGAATTTGATGAAACTACACCTTTTCCTGTTATAGATTTGATGCCAGAGCAATTAAAGAGCTTGCATAAAGGTGGTTCTATGAGGCTTGGGTTATACGAATGCAATCTTGCTGATTCTACTTATACTAAAAAAATATATAAACAGAACAAAATAAAAGAAAGACATAGGCATAGATATGAAGTTAATAATAAATATGTAGAAGAATTAAAAAATGTAAAGTTGATACCTTCTGGAATTCATCCCGAAGGAGACTTGGTAGAAATCATGGAGTATAGCAATCATCCATTTATGATAGGAGTCCAATTTCACCCAGAATTTTTGTCAACTCCTTTAAATCCTCATCCATTGTTTGTTGAATTCGTTAAAGCTGCTTTAAATGACAAGCATTCTAAGGCAAATAAAATAAATAATGAAAAAGAAAGTAAAATTACTTAATAGGAGATAGTTTTGGAGAAAAAATCTAAATTAACAATAATTGATGCAGAGATTAAAAATGAGATGGAGAAGTCATATTTAGATTATGCTATGAGTGTGATTGTTTCCAGGGCATTGCCAGACCTAAGAGATGGATTAAAACCAGTGCATAGAAGAATTTTATATGCAATGCAGGATATAGGCGCAAGGCCGACTTCCTCGTATTATAAAAGTGCAAGAATTGTAGGAGAAGTTTTAGGAAAATACCATCCTCACAGTGATACTGCTGTTTATGATTCGATGGTAAGAATGGCGCAGGATTTTTCATTGCGAGCAATGTTAATTGATGGGCAAGGAAATTATGGTAGCATTGATAATGATCCTCCAGCAGCAATGAGATATACAGAAGCTCGATTAAGCCCTATTGCAGAAGAAATGCTGGCAAATTTACATGAAGAAACTGTAGATTTTGAAGAAAATTTTGATGGTTCATTGAAAGAACCTATTGTTCTCCCTGCCCGCTTGCCCAATTTGTTAATAAATGGAGGATCAGGAATTGCTGTTGGCATGGCTACCAACATACCTCCGCATAATCCGGCAGAAATATGTGAAGCTGTCAATTACTTGATTGATAACCCTTTATGTGAAGATAGTGAAATTTTACGAATTGTAAAAGGCCCTGATTTTCCAACCGGAGCCTTAATACTTGGAAAAGAGGGTATTCATTCAGCATATTTGACCGGACGAGGAAGCATTATGATGCGTGCTGTTGCAGAAATTGAAGAAAATAATAAAGGTGATAGATTTAGAATTTTAATTAGTGAATTACCTTACCAGGTAAATAAAGCTGCTTTGGTTGAAAAAATAGCAGAATTATCAAGAGATAAGAAAGTTGATGGAATTTCAGAAATAAGAGATGAATCTGACAGAAATGGAATCAGAGTTGTAATTGAATTAAAAAGAGGTTCGCAACCTATGGTTGTATTAAATAATTTATATAAATTTACTCCAATGCAAACTAGTTTTGCTGTAAATATGGTTGCTCTTGATAAAGGTTTGCCTAAAATTTTAACTCTTAGACAAGCTTTAGTAGGTTTTATTGAATTCAGAGAAGAAGTTGTTAACAGAAGATCAAAATTTGAGTTAAAAAATGCTAAAAATAGGATTCATATTTTAGATGGCTTGTTAATTGCATTAAGTGATATAGATAAAATTATAAGTACAATTAGAAATTCTGATGACTCTGAATCAGCTACTAAGAATTTAATTAATGAATTTGATTTAACTCAAATTCAGGCAAAGGCAATTTTAGAAATGCAATTAAGAAGATTGGCTGCATTAGAGACCGAAAAAATAAAAAACGAACATAAAGAATTAGAGACTAGAGTTAAAGAATTGGAAGCTTTGATTAATGATAAATCGCAAAGGCTTTCAATTGTTAAAGAAGAAACAGATGAAGTTGCAGCTAGATTTGTTAAAAAACGATTAACAAAAATAATTAAAGAAGAAGGATCTTTTGATAGGGCGGCTTTGGAACCACATGAGAATGTGGTAGTTACTCTAAGTTCAGGGCAATATATTAAAAGGATTCCATCTAAAACATATCAATCACAACATGCCGGTGGCAGAGGTAACAGTGCTCAATTACTAAGGGAAGATGATCCGATGAAGCAGCTTTTAGTTGTAGATACGCATGATATTTTATTATTTTTTACTAATAAAGGGAGAGTTTTCTCTCTTAACACATATGAATTAAGACCTGACACGAATCGAAATACAAGAGGTGTTCCTATTTTAAATTTAATTCAAATTGATGGAGTCAATGAAAAAATTACATCAATGATTTCTGCAGGTAATTTAAAAGATTATCTTGAATCGTTTTTAATATTTGCAACTAAGAAAGGTACTGTCAAAAAATTAAAAATTAGCCATATATCTAACATAAGGAAATCTGGATTAAAAGTTATTAATATGGCAGAAGATGATGAGTTGGTAAATGTGAAAATTTTAGAACCTAATGAAGATATTATGATTATTACATCAGATGGAATGTCTATAAGGTTTCCTAATTCTGATTTGAGAGAATTAGGTAGAAATGCAGCAGGAGTAAGAGGTATAAAATTAAAAGGGAATGATTATGTAGTTGCTATGGATGTTGGCTTGCCTGAAGATAAGCTTTTTGTAATTAGCAGGCAAGGCAAAGGGAAAATGACTAGGCTTAATAAAGCTGACGGAAGTGAACCTATTTATAGGATACAAAAAAGAGCAGGTAGCGGCGTAAAAACATTTAAATTAAAAAGTACTGACAAAGTTGCACACGCAGAAATTATTCCTGATGATACAGATTTTATATATATAATTTCAGATAAAGGGACATTAATGGTTAATCCAATGTCTGAAATGAAAGAGACATCTGGCAGGAATACCGGTGGTAACAAGATAATGAATGTAACTAAGGGTGATTTAGTTTCATGCTTTGTTTGTATTAAATCTTTATCTGATGATAAATAATTTTTTTATATGAACTTAGATTATAAAGAAATACATTTAAAATACAATGATTACAACCTTGTTTGTTATGATTCAGGAATAAATGAAAATGAAAATACAATATTTTTATTGAATGGAGGTCCTGGATTACCGTGTAATTATTTAAGAGATCCCCATCTTAAATTAATAAAAAATGGATTTAGAATTTTCACATATGATCAATTAGGTTGTGGTAAATCAAGTAAACCAAAAGATTTTAATCTTTGGAATATAGCTAGATATGTGGAAGAAGTTGAATTTGTTAGAAAAGAATTTGATTTAGGAAAAATTATTCTATTAGGACATTCTTGGGGAGGGTGGCTTGGTATAGAATATGCCATCAAGTATCAAAATAATATAAATAAATTAATATTAGAAAATACTTGTGGTGATATGCCGCACATGATAGATGAGCTTAATAGATTACGGAATGGTTTAGGGAATGAAACTGTTAAAATGATGGCAAAACATGAAGCTGAAGGCACTGTAGATCATGAAGAATATCAGGCCGCTATCACTATTTTAAATTATCGACATGTTTGTAGACTAGATGTTTGGCCTCAATCAATTCATGATTCATTAGATGATTGGAATATGGATGTTTATGGTACTATGCAAGGCCCAAATGAGTTTTTGTATACAGGTAATTTAAAAGATTGGAATAGGATTGAAGAAATGAAAACAATTAATGTTCCTACCCTTATAACAGTTGGCATGCATGATGAATTAACTCCGTCTTGTGCTATGAGAATGGATAATTCTTTACCGGATTCAAAAGTAAGAGTGTTTAAAAATAGTTCTCATATGCCTTTTTATGAAGAACCTGAAAATTATTTTAAAGTATTGGAAAGTTTTTTATCTTAAGAATTTAATATTTTTTATATTTAGTATCGGGGTGGTCGGGGTTGAACCGACGACCTCCTGTTCCCAAAACAGGCGCGCTACCACTGCGCCACACCCCGTTTATAAATTATTCTTCAAATTTTGATGACATGCTATCTAAAAAGTCTTCCAAATCATCAGACATAGGAGAATTTTCATTAGAATTTTCATCAGATAAATCTTTGCTTGGTTTTGAAAAATTAGAATCGTAATATTTTTCTAACGCAGAGACTAATTTATTTAATTCAGGGTTAAATTTTAGTGATTCTGTAAAATCCTTATACTGAGTTTCTCCAAATGAATTATCCGCTATTGAAGCATCTAATTCGTAGATTTCTGACAAACATTCTAATATTTTTGCTGAAGCGAAATAGTCATTATCAAGCTGTATATATTGAGGGATATGGACCATTAAATTTGAAGTTTCAATATTAATTTTTGATAATTTTTCAGATAATAAATTAATAATACTTGTTGGCCCTTGGTATTTGTTATTTGACGTTCTAATCAATTTAGATTTTTTTAAATTAGAACCACTTACTATTAATGGTCTGGTATGAGGTACAGAGTCATACATGCTTCCAATTCTGCAATATTCTTTTATATTTAAATCTTTAAATACTTTAAATAAATTTTTTATTAATAACTCAGCATTGTAATGAGGTTCCCTTATATCAATAAATAGAAATGAAATGTCTTTATTTCTATGATTCCCAAAACTGATTTCTAGATTTGGGATGATTAATTTTCTTTTATCTTTAGTATATTTGAATCTAGGCCTGTATCTAGTAAAATCAAAAAATGAACCAGGGTTTTTTAATGAACCTACGAGTTTTGCATCTGTAATATTTTTTAATTTATTTAATGAAATAGAACCCACTCTTCCTGCATTTATCCAAGGCCTTAATGTTGAAATTGCAATCAAATCACCTTTGATATCGAGATTTTTATTTGTAAATTTGATTATTTCTTCCATTAAATGTGTCTATTTAATCTAATATTTTTTTATATAAAATTTTCTTCCGTATGGTTGTATATAGTAGTCTGAAACATTTTTTAATAAACCAGCAAGTTTTTCTTCGCCAATGTCTCTTGGGAATTGAGACATTTCCCATAATTCAGATAGTTGTTTGCTTATTTGTTTAATAGTTAATGGTTTATTATTATTGTAAACAAATAATCTAAATAAAGCTTCTTTAACAGGAGTTTTTGGTTCTAAAAATGACCCTGATTTTCTGTACATTTCCCCAAGTTCTTCTAGATGTTTTTCTGGTGCATCAATATTTTTAATTTTTGCTGCAGCATTATTAGTTTCTTCACTATTACTTTGATTTTTCACATCTTCTACCCTGGTATGTAATAGCAATGATAAAGATTTTTTTTGATCATCTGTTAAATTATTAAACTTTATTGAATATTTAATTTTATCTTGAGTTTTCATTTTTCTCCTTTTTATATAAGGTTTGTACTATCAAATATTTCAACTTCAACTTGTGCACCCTTTTTAAGAATTTTACAATTTTCTGGCACATTAGCCAATCCATTTGAATTATCAAATGATGAAAGTACATGCGAACTGTTATTTTGATATGGGGTAGCAATTAGTTCCCCTTCTATTCTTTCTACTTTAACCCTAGCAAACATATTTCTCCTGGAATAATTTTCAATTTGATCGTTTAATGTGGCAGAGGTGACATTTGGCTTATAATTAATCCATCCTTGCATATTTAATAATGATGGTAAAATAAATTTAATCATTAAAACTATTGTACTTACAGGATTACCTGGAAGTCCAAAGAATGGAATAATTTCCCCTCTTCCTTGTATGTCGCCATATAAAAATGGTTTTCCTGGTTGGATATTCACAGACCAAAAGTTAATTTTACCATGTTCTTTTATAACTTCCTTTATATAATCTTTATCTCCTACTGATACCCCTGCAGTACATATGATGACGTCACTATCAATTGAATCTCTTAATGTCGCTTCTATTGATCGAATTTCATCTTTGGCTATTCCAATTATTTTTGGGATTCCACCTACACTTTTAACTAGAGATGCAATGGATAATGCATTTGAATCATAAATATTAAATGGTTTTAATTTATCACCTGGTGCAATCAATTCATTTCCTGTTGAAATTATACTTACAACAGGTTTTTTGTAAACTTTTATTTTATTTATTCCATTAGCAGCTAATTTGGCCACGTCAAATGATCTGATTTTATTGCCTTTTAAGATGATTTCTTCGCCAATATTAAAATCACTGCCTTTTATACGAATGTTGTCACCAATATTTAACTTTTTATCGAATAAAATATAGTTTGGAGATTTATTATTAGATTTAATTAAATTTATATCTTCTTTCGGAATAACGCAGTTTGCACCACGGGGTATTGGAGCTCCCGTCATGATTTTTATTGCTGTATTTTCTTTGATTTTTGGTATGAGATCATCTCCGGGATATACTTCCCCTATCACTTGTAACTTTTGTGAAGAATTTTTATTTGAATCATCCGATATTATCAATGCATATCCATCCATAGATGAGTTATCCCATCTAGGGAGGTTAATACTAGTTGAAATGTCCTCGTATGATATTCTATTCAAAGAATCTATAAGGTCTACATTTTCAGATTTTAATTTATTTGTAGATTTTAGAATTATATTTTTTGCATCGTCTACTGATATCATAGTTATATTTTTCTTAATTCTATATTTAATTGTTTTTTTAATTTTTTTAATATTTTGTTTTGAGATTCGTCGATTTTCTCATTGTTAAGAGTTTCGTTAAAACTTTGATAAGTAATTCTAAATGTAATAGATTTATTCTCAGGCTCTAAATCATTATAAACATCAATGACATTTAAATCAGTTACTAAAGGATTTTGTTTAATTATATCTGATATTTGATCAGATAATACATTTTTATTTACTCTTAAAGATAAATCTCTTATGGCGTGCGGATATGAACTCGTTTTTTGATATTTCTTAATTTGATTATTGTTATTTAATAAATTATCCAAGTTTAATTCTGCATATAATACATCTTTAATTTTGGAGTTTAATTCTATTAATTTTTTTTCATTTATAAATCCAATACTTCCTACAACAATATTATTTGAAATTATATTGGCAGATTTATTGGTATAAAAATCTTTATCTTCATTTAGTGAAAAATTAAATGTAATTCCTAGGTTGTGTAATAATCTTTCCACATGACCTTTTAATGTATAAAAATTGAGCTTTGATGGATCATTTATCCAATTTTTATTTTCGTAATTACCTGAAGTGATTATACCAAGTGAATAATTTTGAACAGGTAGTTTGAATTCTGAGCTTATTTCAGAGCTGTAAGTTCTTCCTAACTCATAAAATTTCCATGATTCTATATCGGAGTATTTTTTTGCATTTTTTGACAAATTATCTATTAAACCTGCTCTTAAATTAGGTCTCATGAATTTATTTTTTTGATTAGTAGGGTTTTGTAATTCAATTGGGTTACCAATATTTTTGTTGGTTGTAGAATTGTATTGGGCATCATTGAGAACAGGGTAATTTATAACTTCTAAATATCCCATTGATTTCATTTCAGAACGTAAATCATTTCTTACTTGATTATTATTATCAAGAGGAACATTGTTTTCGGGATATAACATTGGGGTAGAGCTAAGATTGTCATACCCAGCTATTCTGGCAATTTCTTCTATCAAATCGTCTTCTAACTCAATATCATTTCTCCAAAATGGAACGGACATTTTGAGCTTGTATTCATTATTTTTTAACTTAGTTTCTTTTATTGCAAATCCTAATGACTGAAATATGGATTTTGCCTTGGAACGTGTAATAGTTTCTCCTATGATTTTCTTATACCTCGCACTAGTAAAGAGCTTGTCACTCTTTAATTCTTCTTCTTTGTAATTATCAATTATTCTAGAATTATTCGGCGTATCCCAAAATCCCTTAATTTCAATTTCATTTTTATTAGTTTCTTTAATTAATTCTATTGCTCTTTTAATAGCAGGTATTGTAAATTGATTTGCAACTCCTCTTTCAAATCTATATGAAGCATCAGTTGATAGATTAAGATCTTTGGATGTTTGTCTTATGTTAGCCATATTAAATGAAGCAGATTCCAAGAAAATATTTGTTGTATTTTTATCGATTTCTGTGTTTTGACCTCCAATTATTCCAGCCAATCCAATTGGCTTATTACCATCTGTAATTGTTAACATATCATTGCCTAATTCTCTGTTTTCCTGATCAAGCCCAAGAAAAGATTGCTTATTAGTACTTTTTTTAATTTCAATTTTATTAGTTTTTATTTTTGATAGATCAAAAGCATGCATGGGTTGTCCAAATTCGAGCATAACAATGTTAGTGATATCAACAATATTGCTTATTGGACGTAGTCCTGATTTTATTAATTTATCTTTTAACCAAAAAGGAGATTCATTAATATTTATTGAATCTATTGATACTCCTGAGTACCTACTGCAATCATTGTCACTTATTTTCACTGTAAAATTTTCTTCCTGTATTAAGTTTGTTTCTGGAATGCCTAACCATTTATAAAGATGATTTTTTTCTGACATTGGGAAAAGGCCTGGGTATTTAATTATTTTGTGATCTATCTTTTGGGCATTTAATATAGAAGTAATTTCTCTAATAATTCCAATAACAGATAAACAGTCTGCTCTGTTTGGTGTTATTTCGAAATCGAAGATGTCATCGGAAAGCAATGAATGTAAAGAATCACCTGTTTGAAAATTTGGATCAAGTACTAATATTCCTTCATGATCATCATAATAATTTAATTCTAATGCAGAACAAATCATTCCATTTGACTCAACTCCGCGAATTTTGCTTTTTTTAAGAATAGATATTTTTTTCTCATAAGGATTATAAAGTTTTGCACTTGGTTGTGCTAAGGCAATTTTTTGTCCAACTTGAATATTCGGAGCTCCGCATACAACTTTAACTATATTTTGTGAATTATCTACATCAACTAAAGATAACCTGTCTGCATTTGGGTGTTTATCAATTTTTTTAATTTCACCTATTATAATATTGGAATCCCATTCATTTCCGAATTTTATAATGTCAGAAACTTCTGTTCCTGACATAGTGAGTAATTCAGCAATTTTTTCATTGTTGATATTATATTCAATATACTCTTTTATCCATGAAACAGGGATTTTCATAATAATTTATTTAAATTGTTTTAAAAATTGATAATCATTTGCATAGAAATCTCTGATATTTTCTATGCCATATTTGATCATTGCTGCACGTTCTATCCCTAAACCAAAAGCAAATCCCGAATAAATTTCAGGATCGAGGCCAACGTTTAAAAGAACTTTAGGATGAACCATTCCAGCTCCCATTAGTTCTAGCCATTCATTTTGTTTGAAATTAATAGACATTTCGGCTCCAGGTTCAACAAACGGGAAAAAATCACATCGAAATCGTGCCTTGGTATCTTCGCCAAAAATTATTCTTGCAAATTCAAAAAGTGTTGATTTCATATTTGAAAAATTAATATTTTTATCGATTACTAACCCTTCAATTTGATGGAAATGCCATTCATGCGTATTGTCAGTCGCTTCATATCTATAACATTTCCCAGGTATAACGACACGTATAGGAGGTTTGTTGTTTTCCATTATTCTGATTTGCATTGGTGAAGTGTGCGGTCTTAATACAAGAGATTTAATTTCTTGGACATCTTTAACATAAATTGTATCCAATAGATCTCTGGCTGGATGATTTGTAGGAATATTTAGTTTATCAAAAGCATAAGTTTCTGATTCTATTTCAGGTCCTTCAAAAATGTTAAATCCAAGTTTGTTGAAAGCTGCACAAATTTCTTGCATCATTTGATTTGTTGGATGAATGCTGCCTGAGGAAATTGGCATACTTGGGAGAGTGAAATCGAAAAATTCATTTGTTACATTATTTTGCTCATTTAAAGATTGGGATTTTTCTTCATATAGTTTTTCCAGAGTATTTTTTATATTGTTAGCCAATGATCCCAATTCATTTTTTTCTTTTGACTGTAAATTTGTAAATGTTTGGAAAAAATCGGAAATTTTGCCTTTTCTTCCAAGATAGTCAATTCTCCAATTTTCTATTTCTTCTTTAGAAGAGATATTTTTGATTGAGCTACTAGCTTCTAATTGTAAATTTTCTAAATAAATTTTATTTTTATTCAAAGTCTATAAAAATCCTGAATATTATTAATAGGTTTAAAATTATAAAGGAAAAAAAAAGTAAAGGTCAATTAAATTAGATGTTTAGATTGTAAAACATTTAATATGATGATTTTTATGCATCTATATCTGCAAATAGTGCATTTTCTTGTATGAATTTTCTTCTTGGAGCAACATCGTCTCCCATAAGATTTTCAAATGTTTGTTGAGTTATTTCTGCTTCAGGATTTCTTTCCCCGTATTCATCATGATTTGGTGGTATGATAACTTTTTTCAATGTCCTAGTATCAGGATTCATTGTTGTTGACCAAAGTTGTTCAGCATTCATTTCTCCAAGCCCTTTGTATCTTTGAACTCTTATATTTTTGCCGGGCTCTGACTTAGATAAAAATTCTTCTTTTTCTTCTTCGGAATAACAATATTTACTATTTTTCCCAGCACCTAGTTTATAAAGAGGAGGGATAGCAATAAAAATATTACCATTTTCAATTAAAGGCGTCATATATCTGAAAAAGAATGTTAATAATAATGTTCTAATATGCGAACCATCCACATCTGCGTCTGTCATGATAATAATTTTACTATATCGAAGTTTGCCTAAATCTATTCCTTCACTTTCATTGCTATTTAAATTTTCAGAATTATCATTTTCTTCATTTTTTAGCGTATTTCCAAATCCAGTTCCTATGGCTGTGATCATATGTTGTATTCCTTCATGAGAAATCATTCTATCAGCTCTAGCTTTCTCAACATTTAGTATCTTTCCTCTCAATGGCAATATTGCTTGGTAATTTCTATCTCTTCCCATTTTTGCCGTACCACCAGCGGAATCTCCCTCAACTATATATAATTCGCATAATTCCGGATTTTTTTCTGAACAATCTGCTAACTTACCAGGAAGGCCTCCGCCATCAAGTGCATTTTTTCTTAAAACTAAATCCCGTGCTTTCCTGGCAGCTTCTCTTGCCCTTTGGGAAGTTAAGCATTTTTCGATTATCATTTTTGCTATTTGAGGGTTGTCTTCCATAAATATATTTAATGCTTTTCGTACGACAGTTTCTACTTTATTTCTAACATCTTTATTTCCTAGTTTTCCTTTCGTTTGCCCTTCAAATTGTGGGTTTGATAGCTTAACACTAATTGCGGCTGTTAAGCCTTCTCTAGTGTCTTCTCCCTGTAAAGATGATTCTCCATCTTTAATTAAGCCTAATTTTTCAGCCTGATCATTAAAAATCCTGGTTAAAGCTGATCTGAATCCTGTTACATGAGTTCCACCGTCAGCTGTATTAATACAATTCGCATAAGATAAAACATTTTCTCCAAGAGTTGTGTCATATTGTATTGCTATTTCAACCATTGTTTTTACTGGTTTTACTATAGCCTTTCCTTCATTGTTAGTTATAGTTTCATTTTTTATAATTTCTTCTTCATAGTAGATCGGAGTTTTATTTAAAGGAGTTTTATTACGTGTTTCATTAATAATCAGAGATGAAATCCCGCCCTCAAAATAATACATATTTTTATTATTTGGCCATAAATTATTGTGATAATCACTACTGAAAGTTATTTTCAGCCCTTTGTTTAAATAAGCTATTTCCTTTGTTCTTAGTAATATTTTTTGAAAATCATAATCTATATTTCCTTGTGTTTCGTCATCGATAAATATAGTCCGATCTGCTTTGAACCTGATTCTTGTACCTGTTTTTCCTTTATCTTCTTTTGCAACAGGTGATGATTCAAGCTCTGTTTTTTTACGACCTTCAGAAAATGACATTGTATGGGCTTTGTTATTTCTGAATACGGTAACTTCAAAATCTTCTGATAAAGCATTAACTGCTGAAGCTCCTACTCCATGAAGACCCCCTGAAACTTGGTAAGCTCCTTCTTCGAATTTACCACCTGCATGCAGTGTTGTTAATACAGTTTCTACTGTAGAAACATTAGTATCAGCATGTTTTTCTACCGGAATGCCTCTTCCGTTATCAGAAATCTCAACATATTGATCTTTATCGATGTGAATTGAAATTTCATCGCAAAATCCTGCCATGAATTCATCAACACTATTATCAACAATTTCATTAATCAGGTGGTGGAGACCTCTTTCATCAGTACTCCCAATATACATCCCAGGCCTCGTTCTTACCGGGGTTAATCCTTTTAATACTTGTATTGATTTAGCGTCATAATTAGATTGTTGAGCCAAAGTAGTCTCCCTAATAGCTTTAAAATATGTACAACTATATACAGTGTTTATAGGAATACAATACCCTATATATAGTTATTTATATGAATATTAAATTTTAACAAAATTATTAAAAATTAACAATATAACTTAACACTATATATAATATTTTTTACTATTCAGTTTTAAGATACTATTTTTGTTAATATGTAACTAATATAAATTTAAATTAGGTTAAATTTTGGAAAACAAAAGAATTATAAATCCGGAAATTTCCGCTGATGATATTAATTCCGAACTTTCTTTAAGGCCGAAAAAATTTACAGATTATGTTGGTCAACAAAGAATTAAGGAAACGCTATCTATAGCTATAAAAGCAGCACAACAGCGCTCTGAATCACTAGACCATACTTT
>CAYTCC010000008.1:0-27539 GCA_964436345.1 uncultured Dehalococcoidia bacterium | reverse complement strand
AAAATAATTTAAAAATGCCCCCGGAAAAAATTAGTGAAGACAAAAGAATAAATAAATATAAAAAAAATAATATTTTGAATATTTCTGCACCTGGAAATATAAGTAGCATGATTTGGGCCACAGGATTCAGATATAATTTTGATTGGATTAATTTAGATATAACCAATGAACTCGGACATCCAATACAAAAAAGAGGCGTAACTAAATATAATGGATTGTATTTTATGGGTCTTCAGTGGATGCATTCATCAAAATCCGCTCAATTTGTAGGAGTAGCTGAAGATGCAGAATTTATAGTAAATGATATTTTATCTAAGAACTATATTTAAGAGCTAATATAACTCTATTTGTATCGAAATACAAAAAGCAATATAGTGTACTTAAGGATTTGAAATGTCACAAAAACACCAAACGACAAATAAATGGGGAAATTATGAAAGATACTATCATTATGCTCCATTAAAATATTTTCAAAAAATTTTAAAAGATAAATATATTAAGACTACTGAATCTAATGTTCATCAGGATAAATCTCAATCTGCAGATGATGTTGTATGGCTTTTCAGAAATAAAATAGATGATGATAATATCAATAATGTACCAGAAATGCTAATAATACCAAGCGTTCTTGGCAAACAGCATGATAGGCCAAAAACCCAGGTAGAATTTGCTTTAATGCTACCCAAAGATAATAAATTACAAAGAGCAGATATATTTTATAAAGAACAAAAAGCAGATATAAGTTGGATAAGAACTTTAGAAGATATAGGAGGTATGAAATTCGATCAACAATGGATTTATAAAGATATTATTCCTTTTAAGTTTTTTATAGGATTCAGATTCTTATTTAAATTCATAAATACTGAAGAAAGCAAATGGAGCAATGCGTGGTATAAACATAATAGTAAAACTATCAAACCATACGGAAAAGAAAGACAAGTTCTAATAAACAAACAATGGCATGAAAAGGGAATAAGATTTTAAATCTGGATGACTATTATGCAACTGCTTTTGCAGTGTAGGCTGCTCTTAAATCATGTTGTTCAAATTCTAAAGGTTTCTCTCCTAATGCAAACTCATATAACGCTGCTTTATATATACCTTCCAGTGTATATATCACTGAAACTGAAATAGCTGCAAACAAAACACCTATTCCTATTCCCAAAGCAGGGTTTAACAAACCGAAAAACCATCCTAAAGCGCCACTTATTGCAATTGCCAAAATCTGAATAATTCCAAATCCGAAATTTGCAGTCACCTGATCTCCCCATGTTTTCTTAAATAAACCTGAAGATTTTTTTATAGCAGAAATAGGAGCCATATTTTCAGCAACAATAATTGGAACTACAAAAAATGTCATCATTGTCCAACCTGCCTGCAGCATACTACCTAAGATTTGCCTAACAAATCCTCCCCTCCTATTTCCTTTAACAATTGCTATTAATATTGCAACAATGGTAACTATTATGGACCATATAAAAATATGGTGAATATGTTTAAGAGCATGATTCATGGCCGATCCAACATTTGGATCTCCACCTCTTAATCTATGCAAAGCTCCTGATACCAAAGCCGAATTAAATAATACAATAAAAAAGTTTGCCAGAAAAAGTAAAATAATTTCAGGAATGAAATCGCTAAAAGAGCTTGTGTTTGTTTGTCCTTCCTGTATATCAATTAATCCCATTGACCAAAATAGAAATGCCAAAGCTAACACTGAAAATGCTGCCATTATTGGAAAAAATATTAATTCTTTGTCTTTTTTTAAAACTCGAACACATAATTTAATTGTTTTAAAAGTATTTGAAATTCGGCTGAACAAAATCTTCTCCTAAATACTAATTTATTTGAAATGTATATATAAAAAAATACTAACACATAATATTATAAATATCTAAACATATTATTAGGTAAAAAAATTACAATTTACATATGAAAAACTATCAATTTAATGAGCCAAAAAAATATATTTCAGAATTAAATGTATTTGGAATCAACACTGTTAAAGAAGCAATTTTAACCAAAAAAGCAAATCATATTTACGTTTCGAAAAATTTTACACAAAACAATAGAGTACTAAATTTATTAAAAACCGCTAAAAATAAAAAAATACCTATATCCATAATTGATGACAATAATTTTCAAAAAAATCCCGGGGGAAAGTCCGGGCAAAGTATTATGGCAAAAATATCTCTAACATTTTCAAAATCAATAGATGAAATTATAAACAACAATATTGAAAATTCAAAAATATTAATAGTGGATAAGGTACAAGATCCAAGAAATTTAGGAGCTCTAATCAGATCAGCTGAATCTGCAGGATTCAAAGCAATTATTCTTTCAAGTAACAATACTGCAAAAATAAATTCAACAGTAGTTGAAAGTTCGTCCGGCGCAATATCTCATATTCCAATAATAAATGATCAAAATATTAATCAAATAATTAGAAAATTAAAAGATAATCATTACTGGATCATTGGATTAGATATGGACGGGGATAAGGAATATGAAGAGTATGATTTTTATGGAAATATTGCTTTAGTTATAGGCAGTGAAGGTTCAGGTATATCAAAATTAACTAAATCTTTATGTGATCAAATATATAAAATATCTATGAAAGGTAAAACAGAGTCTTTAAACGTATCTGTTGCAGCGGGTATAATGATGTTCAAAATCAGCAATTCTTAAAGGACAATTAATGGAGCGATATCCTATAAATTTGAATGAATATGAAGAATTAGCAAAAAAAATACTACCGCACAATATCTGGGATTATATAGAAGCCGGCAGAGGTGATGAAATATCATTAAAAAGAAATACGGAAATTTATGATGAAGTATTTTTAAGACCAAACAAAATGGCGGATATCTCTAATATTAAAATGTCTACAAATATACTAGGAGACAATACATCATTTCCACTAATGATTGCACCTGCAGGAGGACATACTTTTTGTGATGAAGAAGGAGAACTATCGACAATTCGTGCCGCAAAAAAAGAAAATATTATAGTTGGAGTAGGTACAAATTCATCGTACACAATAGAAGATATTTCCAATGAAACTGATACTCCATTATGGTTTCAGATATATCATCTCACGAAAGAAATAGATGAAATGCTAGTAAAAAGGGCTGAAAAATCAGGTTATAAAGTAATAGCTCTTACAGTTGATGGCCCAGTACCTGGAATGGATAATTTAAGACCTAAAGAAAGAGACATCAGAAATGCATTTGTAACTCCGCCAAATACTGAAAGAGTAAATTTAATTGGAGAAATCGCAGGATTAGGTTACAAACATGGAGATCCGGAAGTATTATTAGGCGGACTAAACCCAGTTAATCAATTACTATGGGAAGATATCACTTGGTTTAAATCATTAACTGATTTACCAATTGTTATAAAAGGACTTCAATCTGCACATGACACAAAAAAAGCTGTAGAATACGGTGCTGATGGCATCGTAGTTAGTAACCATGGCGCAAGGGGAGTTGATACACTTATGCCCACCCTTCAGTCACTACCTGAAGTAGTAAAAGCTGCAGATGGTCAATGCGAAGTCTATTTAGATGGTGGAATAAGAAGAGGCACTGACATATTAAAAGCTTTAGCATTCGGAGCAAAAGCAGTAATGATTGGGCGACCTTTTTACTGGGGATTAGCCGTTGGAGGTGAAAATGGAGTCAGAGATGTTATTCAAATATTAAAAGAAGAATTAGAGGTAGCAATGAAATATTGTGGGATAACTGATGTTGAAAACATCGACCCTGATTTACTATCATATAATTTTAGTTAACTTAAATGGATATATAATGAAATTTGGCAATTATACAATTAACAATCCGGAATCTTTTGAAACACCAGAATATGTAATATTCGAAAACATATTAAAACATAACTTAGATACAATTTTATCTATGGTAAAAACCCCTTCCAGATTAATTCCTCACGCAAAAACACATAAATCCAAGGAAATGCTAAATTTGCAAATTTCTAATGGTATCACACGCCATAAAACATCTACTTTAGAAGAAATTCAGATTCTATCAGAATGTAACCCTGAAGAACTTATTCTTGCATATCCATTAGCTTCTGAAATAAAAGCAGAAAGATATAGTAAAATAATTAATCAAAATAAAAACATAAAATATAGTGCTATTGTTGGTACAGTCTACCATTTAGAAATCTTGTCAACAATTGAAAATCTTGATGGTGTTTATATTGATTTAGATACCGGAATGCATAGAACAGGAATAGATGTAAATGAATCTGACGAATTACTAAAAAAATTATTTACTGATTCCAATTTAAAATTTAAAGGGATTCATGGATATGACGGACATTTAGTTGGAATTACAGATTTAGAAGAAAAAAAAGAACATGTAAAAGAAAGTATCAATATAATTGAGCAATTTAGACATAAAATTTCAAACTACACATCGCAAAAAGATTATGACATTATTGTTGGAGGTTCTTGGTCTTTTCAATATTACTTGGATGATACTGATTATAAAGTATCACCAGGAACATGGATTTATTGGGATTCAAATAATATCAGACAACCAGACTTAGATTTTGTGGTAGCAGGACTAATATTAGGGCAAGTTATTGACGAAGATAAAATCAGAAAAACTGTTACAGTAGATATAGGTGCAAAATCTATTTCTTGTGATCCTTTAACTCCTGACAGGTTTACAATAGAAGGAAAACCGGCTGCAAAGCTTATTTCTCAAAATGAAGAACATGGTGTCATTGAACTAAATGGCGAAAATCTCAATGTAGGCGATTATATACTTGGCTCTCCAGGGCATGCCTGTACAGTTCCACCTAAATATCCACATGGACTAAAAATAAACACAGACGGCAATGTATCGGGGAAAATAACTAGTGATGCCAGAGACAGGAAATAAATTATTTATTATCCTGCATAAATTTTTTTACAAAATCTTTATGTTCTTTGGTTTGCCTAGCCTGCAAAAAAATATCACCTTCGATTTCTAAAACTTTATCATAATCTTTGTGATAGTTATTAAAAATCATTTCTTTTATAACTTTATTATGCCAATGAGAATTTTCTGCAATATCTTTGCTTATTTTGAATGATTCATTAAACAAATTATCTGAATCATAGCTTCTTGATATTAATCCTATTCTTTCAGCTTCTTTTCCATCAACAAATTTCCCTGTTAACATTAATTCTGAAGCTGTACTAATCCCAACTATATCTGACAATCTACGTGTACTGCCATATTCGGGTGTTAATCCTATCTTTACAAATCTAAAAGAAATTTTAGCATCTTTAGATGCCAATCTTATATCAGAAAACAAAAACAATGTTATCCCCATTCCTACTGCGAAACCATTTATGGAAGTAATTATTGGCTTTGATCTAATAAATAATTCTATTAAGTTATTCCATGAAAGAGGAGATTTTTTTTTGGTATTTCCTTCTTGAAATCCTGCAACATCTGCTCCGGCACTGAATGCTTTTCCATTACCTGTTATAAGGATAGAATTCACTGCTGAGGATTCATTAAATTCTTCTATCTGTGAATAAAGAGCGTCAGACAATTCATTATTAAATGCATTTAATGAATCAGGTCTATTTAATTTTACAATCCCTACTTTATCTTCAATTTGTACTTCAATTACACTAGACATTAATTTTTTCTCCAATTCCTTTTGTATTAGCTATTTCACAAACATTAATAGCAGTAACCAAATCCCATAAAGCCAAACCCTGAGATTCAAAAATTGTAATATCTTTATTGTTACGCTTAAATCTATCAGGGAATTTTAATACATCTGAAAAATTAATAATATTTCTCCACTGAATTAATCCTAAAGATTCAGGATAAATCAAATCACCACATTCCATTTTTGCCTGATCAATATCATCAACAAAAATCTTGTCTGCTTTTAAAATTGTTTTTGTATCTAACTCTCTTCTTAACGAATGATTAGATCCAGCTGCATTTATATGAACACCTGGTTCAATAACACTATTATTAATTACAGGAGTTTTAGAATTTGTTATCACAGAAATAATATCAATAGAATCAACTTCAGATTCAATATTCTCAATAGGAATTAATTTTGATTTCATTGCCGATGAATAATTATTAATAAAATTCATTCTATTTTCTTCTGATCGGCTGTAAACATATATTTCATCCAATTCAAAGACACTATCCAATGCTAAGGCTTGGGTATAAGCTTGATAGCCTGTGCCTATTAATAGAACTCTTTTTGAATCTTCTTTTGCTAAGTACTTACTTGCAATACCTGAAGCTGCCCCGGTTCTAAATTGCCCTAAAGCATTGGCTTCCATTATAGCAACCATTTCTCCATTTAAAGCGTTCATTATATGAAAGTAAAATTTAGTACCAGTATTACCTCCGGGTACATATACTTTTAATCCAGTTAAATTTTGTTTATCAATTCCGGCCGACATATAGTTTAAACTTGCTGACCCCACAGGCAATCTTTCACGCGGTTTCGTAACTGCATCTCCTGAAGCTATTAATTGAAAAGCTTCTTCTACAGAATCAAGTGCTAATTCCATATTTATTATTTTTATAATTTCTGTTTCTGTTAAATATAATGCCATTGTTTTTATATATTGAAAAAATGATTTAAAGGGCCGTGTCCTTTTCCAATTTCAACAGATGATTTAATAGCTGAATATACATATTTCTGACTATTAATCACACTATTTTTCATATCTACATCTTTTGCTAATTCTGCAGCAATAGCAGATGAGAAAGTACATCCGGTTCCATGAGTATTTTTTGTATGTATTCTTTTTTGTGGTAATTCAAGGATCATTCCTTTCTCCTGTTCAAAAAGTATATCTACAGGATCTCCAGTTAAATGTCCTCCTTTTAAAAGTAAATATTTAGGACCTAATTTTAAAATATTTATACTTGCTGCTATCATATCATCCCTATTGGAGATTTTAATTCCTGACAAAACTTCTGCTTCAGGTATATTAGGAGTAAGAATACTGCATACAGGTATCAAATTATTTTTCAAATTACTTATTGCATCATCTGAAATTAGTTGATCTCCACTTTTTGCAATCATAACCGGATCTAGTACTACAGGAACATTGTCAATTTTCGATAATAATTTACTAATTAAATTTACAACTTCTGGATTTCCTAACATTCCTATTTTAACTGAATCTGGATAAATATCATTTATTAAAGTTTCAAATTGATTAATAATAATTTCATTACTCAAAATTTGAACATCTCTAACTTCTACGGTATTTTGAGCAGTTACTGCAGTTATTACACAAGTACCATAAACTCCCAAAGAAGCAAAAGTTTTTAAATCAGCCTGAATACCTGCTCCACCTCCAGAATCAGACCCCGCAATCGTCATAGCAATATTATTTTTTACCATTTTCTATACTCTTTAAAAATAATTTTTGACCTTCAAAATAATCTTGTTTGTTATTTAAATCAAGTTTAATTAATGGATCTTCAAATATAACTTCATTAACAGAATTATTGCTTAATATAAAATCTTTAATTGTTTTTTCTTTAGAAATAAATTTATTCATTTCATCTAGAACTTTACTACTCAAAATAACAGGATGGCCCCCTTTTAAAGAACCATCTTCCAAAATAAATTTGGGAATAGTTATCTCTTTACCTGATAGAAAATGATTTTTTATTAATTGTTCTAAGATATATTTTGATCTGGGCTGATCAATGGACATTAAAAGAATATCATCAAGTTTAGATATAGCATCCAAACCTTTAATTATCGAAGAAGTTTTTCCACTTTCATAATTTGAATTCACTATTATATCAACATCGTAATTTCTTATTTTTCTTATAATTTTTTCACTACAAAAACCTAAAACAATAGTTGGTTTTATATTCAAAGAATTTAAAATATCTATGTGAAATTCTATTAAAGATTTTCCATTCCATTCTAAAAGTGGTTTGGGTTCACCCATTCTAGAAGATAAACCAGCGGCTAATAATAACCCGCCAATCTTACTCATTAGATTTTACTTTTTGAAAGAGAATTATTAATTTTAGAAGTAACTTTAGACCAGACATTTTCAGGCATAGTCATTGGAAGTCCTGTTCCACCTTCTTTAATCATTAACATTTCAGCAATAATACTCACAGCAATTTCATCAGGAGATCTACCTCTTAAATCTAAGCCAACAGGAGAACGTATCGCTCTTATTTTTTCTTCAGGAATTCCATTTTTAAGTAAATCTTCAAATATTAATACTGCTTTTCTCATACTTCCTACTATCCCTATATATTTTGCTTTTGTTTGAACAGCAGCTTGAGTAGCAACCAAATCATATCTATGTCCCCTGGTTGCAATAATAATGTAGGTATTTTCTGTAACAGGCAAACTTTTCAAAGCACTCTCAGGAATATCATTAACTATTCTTTCTGCATGTGGAAATCTATTACTATTTGCAAATTCTTTTCTGTCATCAGTAATCCATACATTGAAATTCAGTTTATGGGCAATCGGGGCCAAACTATTTGCAATATGACCACCTCCACAGATTAGTAATGTGGCAGGGGTTGTATAAATCTCAACATACCATTCATTGCCATCTTTAAGTTTAATACATTTACTAGAACGATTTGAAATAGTATTTTCAATATCTTCAGTTTCATTAATTAATTCATCATTCAAGATTTCATCAGTATTTTCAAAATCAAAAGTTTTTTTAATTCCAATAGATAAATCTTTATTTTGAGTATTAACTAAAGTCAAAATACTTTTCCCACTATCTTTTCCATTTAAAGAATTTTGCAAAGATCTTAGATGTTCAATATTTTGATTTTCTGGAATTAATTTATCTAGTAAAAAGTACATAGTACCACCGCAGACCAAGCCTTCTTGCTCTGCCAATTCCTGATTCAAAGTATATTCTCGGAATCTTGTTTCAGAATCTGAATTTTCCTCCAACATAGATTTCGATTCAAACCATATATCTCCTTCTACACACCCTCCTCCTAAAGTTCCTACAGTTGATCCATCATCACGTACAAGTAATTTAGATCCAATTTTTTGAGGAGTAGATCCTTTAGTATTTACAACTGTAGCTAAAACAATATTCTTGCCTTGTTCTAATTCTTTTAATGAATTTGAAATAACTTCATACATAATATTTATTATTAAATGATATTTGTTTAATTATACCAATATTTAATATTATAAATGTATAATATAGGTATGCAAAAAAAATTAGGTAAAATAACCACAAATAACAACTTAAAAACATCCGATGACCCACCTGGGCAATTTGTTACTGAGAAATTTCCTGTTTTTTCAGTATTCCCTACCCCATCTATAAATTTAGATACATGGAAATTAACAATCACTGCCGATTCAGACCTAATAAGAGAATATAAATGGAATGAAATAATTAAACTTACTGAAGATAATATTGAAGAAGATTTTCATTGTGTTACTCAATGGTCCAGATTAGATACAAAATGGAAAGGATTTCTAGTAAATAATTTGTTTAAAAATTTTGAAATAGACTTAGATTTAAAGTATGTAAATATTATCTGTTATGACGGATATACTACAAACATCCTTAGAACAGATTTACTTTCACCAAAAACAATTCTTGCAACTAAATTTGAAGGCAAAGACTTAGAATCAAATCACGGATGGCCACTAAGGCTTGTAATCCCACACTTATATGGATGGAAAAGTGCAAAATGGATAAAAGAAATTCAATTCACTTCAAGCCCAATGCCAGGTTTTTGGGAAGTGAGAGGTTATCATATGAATGGAGATCCTTGGAAGCAGGAAAGATTTTCATAAAAATCTAGCTTTACCTAAAAACTATCAATGTACTTGACACGCCTTGTATCAACCTATAAAATACATCCTATAACAATATTGGTGATAAAATGGAATGGGATTTTTTCTCAGAACCAAATATTGAAGGCGTTTATGTTATAAGCGTTGCATCTCGAATGCTATCAATGCATCCTCAAACTTTGAGGAAGTATGAAAGAATAGGCTTAGTTAGGCCTAGCAGAACTGGTGGAATGCTTAGGCTTTACTCGCAAGAAGATATTGCTAAATTAAAATTAATAAAATATCTAGTAGATGATTTAGGTCTTAATTTAGCTGGTGTCCAATTAATTTTAAATATATTTAATGATTTGTTAGATTTAAAAAAAGGAAATGAAATTTTAAAAGGTACACAATTAAAAGTGTTTCTAGAAAACAAACTACAAGAATTATTTGAAACATTAGGACTTGAATATGACACAACCTAAAAAAAATACAACTAAAAAAAAAGTAGCAAAATCTAAAGCGAAAAATAAAAATTTAGAAATAAAGAGATACAAAGAAGAAATAAAACAATTGAAAGATGCATCTGTACGCTCACAAGCAGATTTAATAAATTTCAAAAGAAGAACTTTAGATGATATTCAATCTAACAAAACAAAAGTTAAAACAGGAATATTTTCAAGATTTATAACAACTCTTGATGATCTTAAATTAACTTTAAATTCCTTACCAAAAGAAAAGCAATTTAAAGATTGGACGACAGGAATGGAGATAATAATTAAAAATTTTGAAAAAAGTTTAAATAATGAAGGGTTATCAGAAATTAATCCAACTAAAGGAGATGATTTTGACCCATCAAAGCATGAATCACTATCTATTGAAAATACAAATGATTCTAAATTAGATGGAAAAATTTCCCAGACCATTAGGAATGGATATTCTATTGAAAACTCAATAATACGTCCAGCCCAAGTTATTTTATCAAGCTACATAAAAAAGAATTCATAAACAGGAGCATAAAATGCCAAAAATTCTAGGAATTGATTTAGGAACAACAAACTCATGTATGGCAATAGTCGAAGCCTCAGAGGGAGAAGTTTTAGAAAACTCGGAAGGTGGAAGAACTACGCCTTCAGTAATAGCTATAAATCCAAAAAATGACGAAAGATACGCCGGGCTAGTAGCAAAAAGACAAGCTGTTACTAATCCAGAAAACACAATATTTTCAGTAAAAAGATTTATTGGAAAAAAATACAGCGATTCTTCTTTGAAAAAAGATATGGGAATGATTCCTTATAAAGTTAAATCAGGTAAAAATGGGGACATTTCAGTTCAAATGGCCGGCAAAGATTTTACACCCCAGGAAGTATCTTCCATGATATTGGCTAAGCTTAAGTCAGATGCGGAAACAAAATTAGGAGAAAAAATTACTCAAGCTGTAATCACTGTTCCAGCTTATTTCAACGATAGTCAAAGAAAAGCAACAAAAGATGCAGGAACCATAGCAGGATTAGATGTGTTAAGAATAATTAACGAACCAACAGCAGCTGCATTAGCATACGGATTAGACAAAAAAACTGATCAAACTATTGCAGTATATGATTTAGGTGGTGGTACTTTTGATATCACAATTTTACATTTAGGAGACGGCGTTTTCGAAGTTAAATCTACCAATGGGGATACTCATCTTGGTGGCGATGATTTTGATCAAAGAATTGTATCTTGGTTAGTTGAGGACTTCAAAAAAGAACAAGGTATAGATTTAATGCAAGATAACATGGCAATTCAAAGATTACGTGAAGCTGCTGAAAAAGCTAAAATTGAACTTTCAACGGTTATGGAAAGTGAAATAAATCTTCCTTTTATAACAGCTGACGCTTCAGGACCAAAACATTTGGTTAAAACTATTTCAAGATCACAATTAGAAAATCTAATCATGGATTTAGTAGAACAAACTATTGCTCCATGTAAATTAGCTGTAAAAGATGCAAAAATTAAAACTACAGAAATAAATGAAGTAATTCTTGTAGGTGGAATGACTAGAATGCCTGCCATACAAAGCGCAGTAGAAAAATTCTTTGGCAAAGAATCCAACAAAAATGTAAACCCTGATGAAGTCGTAGCTGTAGGAGCTGCCATTCAAGCAGGTGTATTGCAGGGTGATGTTCAGGATGTCTTACTTTTAGATGTAACACCTCTTACACTAGGAATAGAAACTCTTGGTGGTGTGTCTACCCCTCTTATAGAGAGAAATACAACAATACCTACACAAAAAACAGAAACTTTTAGTACAGCTCAGGATAATCAACCTAGTGTAGAAATACATGTTTTACAGGGAGAAAGAAGCATGGCAACCGAAAACAAGACACTGGGTAAATTTATTTTGGATGGGATCCCTCCTGCCCAAAGAGGATTGCCTCAAATTGAAGTTAGCTTTGACATTGATGCAAATGGTATCTTAAACGTTTCAGCAAAAGATAAAGGAACTGGAAAAGAACAAAAGATAACTATTACAGCAAGCTCAGGACTAAGTGATAATGAAATAGAGCAAATGATCACTGATGCTGAAGCACATGCAGATGAAGATGAGAAAAAGAAAAAATTAATTGAACTGAAAAACAATTCTGATTCTTTAATATATCAAGCTGATAAACTTATCTCAGAAAATAAAGATAAGCTTGCTGATGATCTTGTGGAAAAAATAAATACACAAAAAGAATCTTTAAAAACAGCAATAGAATCAGATGATGTGGAAAAAATTGAATCTGAAATGAATTCATTTCAAACTGTATTACAAGAAATAGGACAATCGATGTATTCTCAAGCTCAACCAGGTGAAAACCCTACAGAAAACAATGAAACTGAAAATAATGAATCATCTACTAAAAGAAAAAGTGCAAAACCTAAAAATGCTAAAAAAGCAAAAAAAGATAAGGATGATATAGTTGACGGAGAATCTAAAAAAGAATAATGAAAAATTAATTGCTGAAATAATTGAAAGAGTTTTAGCTGGATATCCAGGTAATATTTATGATATTTCCTACGAATATTGTCATCATTTAGGAGCATGTAATTCACTCCCAAGAAATACTACTTGGGTTTACAAAATTTTAAATCTAAAAAAGAATGATTTGATAGCGTCAGTAATCGAACATCCTAGGCCCAGATGTGGGAGGGAAGTTAATGCAAGTGTTAATGCAAGTAATGCAAGGACGGATTTTCTACAAAAAGTCAAAGAAAATGCAAGAAGAGAAAGAAGAGAAAGAATTGCCATTATTACAAAAAAAGAAATAGAAGATTATTTACATAAAAAACTACAAACCATGAATCTTAATTGAAGTAGATTTACCATACTGCTTATTTATATTTAGTAATAATGGCACCTGGTGTTCAATCAGAATTGACAGATCCAAAGATCCACATTTCACAGGATTCAATCCTTCGATTGTATCTATTAATTCTAGAAATTTAGATTCGGGTTTTTTATCATTAACAAAATATAACAAATCATGATCCATTTTTTTTTGAATTCTTTTTAAATCCAAATGGCTGATAGTATGAAATGAAGAGATGATATGAGAATCTGGTAGTAAATTATATAAAAAATGAGATACAGATTCTTGGAGCTCAGATGATCTTTTAAATTTTCCTTTATCTACTGATAAAGGCACAGTGGTATCAATTATATATTTACCCTTGAGTTCATTTTTCAAAAGTATTAACTGATTTTTTACAGCACTGAATGGTAAAGCAACAAATATAATATCTGATTGTAAAACTGTCTGTTTATAATCAGTACATGATATTTCAACATCAGGCAAAATATTCTTTATTTGATTTCCGGATAATTCTGCTTTGCTTATATCGCGTGATCCAATAACAATTGAATGTCCATAAGAACCAAAACGAACTGCCAAAGCCTGCCCTTCTTTACCAGTGCCACTTATAAATCCTATTTTCAAATTCAATTCCTAGAAAAATTACTAATATGGATTCGACCAAATAGTTTCATATCCTTTGCCAGTGATCGCATTCTCAATTTTTGACTTTTCAATAGATTGTAATTCTTTAAAAGCATTTTGAAGCATAACATCCACTTTAGCATTTACAGGATATAAAATATTTTCTAGTAATTTATCCCATACTCCGTCTTCAGTAAGTACTTTAATATAAGAATACCAAGGAATGATGACAAAATTTTTCACTTCCTTTAAATCTGGTCTTAATTTATTTAATATTTTTATACGATCATCAGCAGAACTTGCAATCGGGAAAATTTTTATCAAAACATTACCTTCGGATATCCTTCTGTCTATAACCAAGGAAACATTTAAGTTAAAAAAAACAATTGATACAACATCAGAATCAGAAATACTTTTTAAAAATTTATTTAAATCATTAAACATTAATCACTTTTTTACCAAATCTTTTAAAGTGTCTAAAAATCCTGGCAATATATTTTTCCAATCACCAACTGCACCAAAGGCAGCATCATTAAATATATTCGCTTCAGCATTTTTATCAATTGAAACAATATTTTTTGAATTGCCACATCCTGCCATATGCTGACTTGCCCCAGAAATTGCCACAGTCAAATACAAATTAGGCGAGATATCTTTGCCAGTAAGACCTATCTGATAGGAATGATCCATCCAACCTGCATCACAGGCTGCCCTTGATGCTCCGACAGCAGCATTTAGTAGATCAGCAATTTCATTTAAAGTATCAAAAGGTTCAGGTCCACCAAGACCTCTTCCTCCTGCGACTACTATGTCAGCATCTTCTAATCTTATTCCTTCAGATTGCTCGTTTATTCTTTCTATTACTTTAGTTTTAGTTTCCAAATCATCTGTATAATCAATATATTCAATTTCAGGAGATTTTGTTTTATCAGTTAAAGAATCAAATACTTTTGGTCTTACACAATAAATTTCAGTTTGTGTTTTAATATTTATTTTAGACATAAAATTTCCGCCAAAGACTGGTCTAATTCCTGTCCATTCATTATTTTCATTTTTTTCAATTCCTAAACAATCATTCACTAGACCCCAACCAAATTTGAAAGCTAATCTAGGGGCTAAATCCTGTCCTAAATTTGTTTTAGAAATTAAAATTTTATTCGGTTGTAAGTTTACAATCATATTACTTGCTAACTTTGACAAAATATTTGGATTCAGATTATTAGTATCAATACTAGAATGCGCTAAAATTTTAGAACAGGGAATTTGTTTTAAAATCCCGTCTTTGTCTTGCAAATCATCTCCAAATATTCCTACGGTTATTTCATTATCAGAAATATTCAGGCTATTTAATAAAAATAACAGTTCAAATACTCCATTATCTAAATCATTACCATTTAATTCTGCTAAAACTAAAACATTATTCAAAATTTTCTCCAATTAAATTAAATTATTATCCCTGAGTTTAAGTGCCAGATTTCTGCCTATATCATATTCATCTTCTCCTTCGATAAATTCACAATTTGAATTTTTTTCCGGTATATATATATCAGTAATTTCGTTAATATTCTTAATATCATCTGCAGAAATGCCTAAATCATTTAATGTAAGGAATTCTGGCTGAATTTTTCCTGCCGCCATAATACCTCTTAAATTAGGATATCTTGGTTCACCATATTCATTACTTACAGTAACTAATGCAGGCAGCTCAGATTTAACAACTTCTGTACCACCTGAAATAACTCTTTCTATTGTTATATCATTATTATTACACTCAATACTTTTAGCTAAAGTAATACAATCAAGATCTAGCTTTTCAGCTAATCCTATAGGAACTTGTGCATTATCCCAATCAGATGCATGTCTACCACAAAGAATAAGATCAAAAGGACCTATTTTATTTATTGTTTCATAAAGAACACTAACAGTAGTAAACGGATCAGATGTTTCAAGCATTTCATCTTTAACCAAAAATAAATTTTGACATCCCATTGACAATGGTTTTTTAATTACATCCATACTAAAATCTTTCCCTATGGATAAAACTGAAATTTCAACATCTCCTATATTTTCTTTTAACTGCAGTGCAGCTTCTATTGCATTTTCATCAAAACCGTTCAATACAGTAGATACTCCTTGTTTCGGCACGAAATTCCATCCATTAGAATCTATATCAATAGAACTTACTGGAACTTCTGGATCTATAACTTCTTTTACACATACTAAAATTTTCATTTAACACCTAATTAATAGATAAATTAGAAAGGACACATAAAATTATCTCTTCTTATTGATAACAGTGTCAAACATTATTACCTAAAATTAACACAAAAAAAATTCAAAAACAAATGGATAAATATTAAAAATGTACTTGACAAGTTTTAAACAAGTATTAAAATAGTATTAATTGAAGTGGAGATTATTATGCAACAGCCAGCAGAAACTTTAAAAAATAATACAAACTTATCTGAGGTTAAATCTTTAGGTAATCAGGGTAAATTACAATGCCCTAAATGTTCAAGTACTATAGTAAAAACATACTATGAGCCACAATGCTTGCAGTGTGGTTATGTTGATTACTCAAGTGAATTAGAGAAAATAGAATCACCTGGAAGTACTGTAGTTGGATCTGCGACCAGATACATGGTTAGATATAAAGGGCATTCAGAAAATTTCAAAGAGAAACTAACACACGTTAAAGTAATAAGAATAAAAAACAGAATAGTTTTTGATGTTAACTGCCCATTTTGTGATTCGTCAATGGAACAAACCTCATTATCTGGTAAAAGAAAAGATTTAAGAGAAGAAAGGTTCAAATGCGGTCAGGGACACAGAGTTTCTTTAGTACCAGCAAAAAAGAATGGGATAGCCTGGAGATAAATTATCTTATAGTTTAATTATATATTAGATATCTAATATATAATTTAATTATGAAAAAAAAATTTATTGTAACTATACCTGTATATAAAAGTGGAAATACTGAATTATTAAATTATATTTCCAAAATTAATTCTAATACGCTAATTATCCCTCAAATTTCATCAGTTAGAACTGATCCTTCATCATTGGCTTATCATATAAAACAAAAATATAATAAATCAGTAATTATCACTATTAACACTGTAGACACAAATCTAAGATTCATTCAATCAAGAATATTAGGTGCCGAATTATTTAACTTAAATAATTTTTTAATTACAAAAGGTGATGCCACAAGTTTACAAAAAACACCAGAAAAACAATCAAAAGATTCAAAAGCTGTTTACGAACAGAAAACTACAAAAGTAATGAGTTCTATAAATCAAATGAATAAAGGGTATGACTTTATTGGTAATGAACTTGAATCAAAAACAGACTGTATATTTGGAAGTACAGTAGAAATAAATCAAACTGACAATAAATATTTAAACCTAATTGATAAAAAAATTAAATTGGGATCATCTTATTTGATCAGCAATCCAATATACGATGGTAATATGTACAACACTTTTATAACAAATTTTAATAAAAAATTTTCTGATAAAATAAAAATTCCAATTTATGTAAGCATAAGAATGAACTTACCAAACGACAGTTTTTTTGATCAAAATTATCATACTTGCAAACTCAGTTTTGAATCAAATAAATTAAATGCATATATAAAATTGCTTACATCTTTAAGTAATTTTGGTATTACAAATTACAATTTAATACTTTTTGACAATAATAATGCTGATAAAGAAAGTTTAAAAGAACAAGTTTTAATAGCAAATAAATTAATAAATTTTTCAAAATGATAATTTTTTATATTTTAAAATTGTGTTTTGGACAAAAATACATAATAATTAATTTATCTAATAAAACTTAAGGATACAAATGAATATATATAAAGAATTTGGTGCAAGAACAATTCATAATTTGGCAGGAGCTTCTACTAGAGTAGGTGGTCCTATATTAGCTAAAGAGGTTGCAGATGCTATGGTAAACGCATCAACACTATCAGTTGATATGACAGAATTACAAGCCAGTGCATCAGAATACATATCTAAAATTACCGGATCTGAATCTGCTTATGTAACCTCAGGAGCATCTGCTGGACTAACTATGGCTGCAGCAGCTATACTTGCAGGCCTTGACCCATCAAAAATGGAGAACCTTCCAAGTGTTAAAGATAATAAAAACGAATTTATTATTTCAAGAGAACATAGAAATGGATACGACCACGCTTTTAGATTGGCAGGCGGTGAAACAATTGAAGTGGGTATGAATGAAATCTTGTCAGGAGCTGGAGTAAGAAGAACTGAGGCATGGGAGTACGAATCAGTTGTCAATGAAAAAACAGCAGGCATAGTTTACGTAGCTACCCAAGACTCTGAACCTCCTTTTGAAGAAGTGATCAAAGTAGCAAAAAAAAATAACTTGCCTGTCATTGTTGATGCGGCGGGACAATTACCTCCTAGAGAAAATTTAAGGAAATTTATAGAAATGGGTGCAGATTTAGTTGCATTCAGCGGTGGGAAAGCAATTAAAGGACCCCAATCATCAGGAATATTATGTGGTAAAAAAGATTATATAAGTTCAGTTGCTTTGCAATCTTTAGATATGGATGAATATTATGAAATATGGAATCCTCCTTCAAATTTAATTGATAAATCTAAAATCAGTGCTATTCCAAGACATGGCATCGGAAGAGGTTTTAAAGTAGCAAAAGAAGAAATTGCAGGACTGCTTGTTGCTTTAAGATTATTTATTGAAAAAGATATCAATGCAGAAATGGCAAATTGTAAAAAATATCTATCTATTATTGATGATAAAATAAAATCACTCCCAAATATAGAAACTTCAATAAATACTCCTTCTAATAGCGAGGAATATCCTACACTGAATATTCATACGGGAAATATTGATGCCTTTGAATTGTGTAACAGCCTTAAAATTAAAAGTGGTTTATTTCTAAATGAAAAGGGATTAAGTGAAAACTTTATGACAGTTCATCCTATGAATTTATCAGATGACAATATCGAACAAATTTCTGATGTATTGCATAACGATATAAAAGAATATATAAAGTAACAGGAGTAAAAAATGGATATAAAAGTAGGTTCCAGATTAAAATGTTCATTGACCGGATCTGAATTTATGGTAGTTAAAACAGGTGATGGTACTTTATCTAATGCTGGCAAAAATCTCATTGATTCAAAAGAAAATTCTGAAATTTCCTCTGATAATAAAATTGAAGGTCCAGGCAATACATTAGGAAAACGTTATGAATCAAAAAGTGGCATTATTGTTCTTTGTACTAAAGCTGGGCAGGGAATTATTTCATGTGACAACACATCTATGACTGAGGTTAAACCTAAAAGATTACCGTCATCAGATTAATTTTCATAAAAATATATTGCTTAAAATCAACTTATAGGAATTAATCCCTTAGCCTGATAGTATTGTTCATCTGCTTTATAAGAACTTCGGACTAAAGGTCCTGAAACAGCACCTTTAAATCCTAAATCCTTCGCTATAGATCTTAATTCAATAAATTCTTCAGGGGTATACCATTTAATAACATCTACATGTTTAGGAGTAGGTTTAATATATTGGCCTATAGTTAAGAGATCACAATCCGCAGCCCTTAAATCTTTTAAAGTATTTATAATTTCATCCCATGTTTCTCCTAATCCGACCATCAATCCAGATTTAGTTACACTATACGAATTTAATTCTTTGGCTTTTAATAGAAGGTCTAAAGATAATCTATAATCACCTTTGGCTCTCACTGATTTAAAAACTCTCTCTACTGTTTCGATATTATGATTTAGAGTTTCAGGATTTGCATCCATTACTGTTTTCAAATCATTCCAATCTCCCTGAAAATCAGGGATTAATACCTCTACTTTACATCCTGGGGAATTTTTATGTATCAAATTAATACATTGTTTAAAAATAAATGAACCTCCATCTGGTAAATCATCTCTATCTACAGAAGTCAAAACAGCATATTTTAAATCTAATTTTTTAACAGCATCTGAAACTCGAAGGGGCTCTTTAATATCAAGTCCTATAGGTTTTCCAGATTTAACAGCGCAATATCGGCAAGCTCGTGTACATATGTCTCCTAATATCATAAAAGTAGCTGTTCTATTATCCCAACATTCTCCAATATTAGGACATTTTGCATCAGCGCATACAGTATTCAGAGAATTTTTATTTATCAAATTTTTGACTTCTATATAATTTTTACTACCAGGCATTTTCGCCTTTAACCATTGAGGTAGTCTTCTGGAAGTTGTCATATAATGGTCTCCATAAAATTATTAATTAAATTATATACTATATAACATCAGAGCTGTAATTCGGTAATGGAAAAAAATTATACAAAAAAATTAATTAAATTAAAATTAGAGAGTATTGAGTCGGATGGCGATACTACTAGTTATTATAATGGAGAAAAAATAAATATATTTGGCGGTATTCCAGGTGAAATTGTTTTAGCTGAACTTGATATTCAAAAAAAAACCAAAAGAAAAAAACAAAGAATATTTGGAATTGTAAAAAAGGTATTAGTTCCATCTCCGAATCGATTAGAGCCGCCTTGTCAATTTTATGGATTTTGCACTGGATGTAATTGGCAACACATTATATATGATTATCAATTAAAACTAAAAGAACAAATTATATTTAAAGAAATCAAATCAAAAATAGATTCTCAAATCAATATAAAAAAAATTATTAAATCTAAAAAACAATTTAAATACAGAAATCATGGCAGATTTACAATTAGGAGAAATGGGCAAATTGGGTTTATAAATAAAGTTACGAAAAAATTTGCTGCTGTGAATCATTGTTTGATTATGAACAATAAAATAAATAAATATATTAAAAAATTAGAAAATTTAACAGGAGAGTCATCGCAGTTATCTATAAGAGCATCAGAGAATACAAACACATTTTTAATTCAACCAAAATTTAAAAATCCAGATATCAAAATCAAAACTGGGCAAAAACATTATACAGAAGAAATTTCAGATTACGAATTTCAAATAAGCTCACCTTCATTTTTCCAGATTAACAGTCATCAAATAGAAAATATGAAAAATACAATTTTATCTTTAATAAAAACTAATAAAAAAAAATTGTTAGTTGATGCTTATTCAGGTGTGGGAACATTTGGGATTTTATTAAGTGAATATTTTGAAAAAGTTATAGGAGTAGAGCAATCTAGTTCAGCTGTGTCTGATGCAAAAATTAATATTACAAATATACCAAATTATAAAATTTTAATAGGTAATTCTGAAGATGTAATAAAAGAAATCAAATCTAAAATTGATGTTGTAATTTTAGACCCATCAAGAAAAGGGTGTGATGAGAAATTGTTAAACAGTTTAACTTCACATCCGGTAGATAATATAATTTACATATCTTGTGAACCTAAAACATTAGCAAGGGATTTGGAAATACTTAATAAAGAAAAGTATAAAATACAGTCTATAACTCCCATTGATTTATTCCCAAATACCCATCACGTTGAGAGCATTACATTATTGAAGGTTAATCAAAAATAATATAACTTTAAAATAAAACAAATGAATCTATTTAATATAGGCAGCATGGAATTAATTTGGGTACTACTTGTAGCCTTAATAATTTTGGGGCCTGCAAAACTTGTACAATTTTCAAAATCTATAGGAGATCTTCTTAAATCATCTAGAAGATGGATACACGAATTACAAAATTCAATAGACATAAATTACAAAGAAGAAGATGAAAAAGATGAACAAAACTGAAACAAAAAATACATTTTCAAACCATGTTTTAGAACTCAGAAAAAGAATAATAATTAGTGTTATAACAATATTAATTTCAGGAATAGTAACATTTATCTTTCATAAAGATATTTTAGAATTTTTGATAAATCCACCCAATGGGTTAACTTACTTTCAAACAACCAAGCCAATTTATACAGAACTTACCGAATATATTTCTGTAGCTATCAAGGTATCAATATATACCGGTGTATTAATAGCTTCACCAATAGTATTTTTACAAATCATATTGTTTATTAGTCCAGGGCTAAAAAGAAAAGAGAAATTATTTTTGTATTCAAGCATTCCAATTATATATGTCACGTTTACATTAGGTTTGATTTTTGGGTTATATATTTTATTTCCTCCGGCAATAAAATTTTTAATTACTTTTGGATCAGATATTGCAACGCCGTATATACGAATAGGAAATTATATAGGTATTCTTATCTCTTTACTTTCATGGATGGGATTAATATTCCAAACACCTTTAATAATGTTTATATTAGGAAAATTAAAAATAATTAATTCAAATAAAATTAGAAGATTCAGAAGGTATTTTTGGGTTGTAGCATTTGTTTTAGGGGCTATTATTACACCCACATTTGATCCAATTAATCAAACACTTGTTGCAATACCAATTATTCTTTTATATGAAATAGGATTTTTACTAGTTTGGATTATAAATAGAGGGAATAAAGAAATTTGATATAATTATTCTTTTTTATCAGAAGAAGATATAGATTTTTTTTCAGAATTTGAATCATCACTTTGAGTTTTCCTAAATTCTTTAATGGCATTCCCTAATGAGCTTCCTATTTCAGGTAATCTTTTAGCTCCAAATAACAATAAAGCGATACCTAATATAATTATTAATTCTGTTGGGCCTAAACCAAAAGGCATAAAAACTCCTTAATGTAATAATAAATATATAATACTTAATATTACTTTTGAAATCTATACTTTCCTTATAACTCCTACAACTTTACCTTTAATTAATACGTTTTGAGGATCTACTACAATAGGATCATATTTAGGATTTTCAGAGTGTAATTCTACTTTGTTATTCCGAAGATAAAATCGTTTTAATGTCACTTCCTCATTTGCTGGAAGCCATGCTGCAATCATTTCTCCGTTACCCGCCTCGTTAGCAGGTTTCATTATTACAATATCATTATTACTTATTAAAGCATCTATCATAGAATCACCCTTAACTCTTAAAGCAAATAATTTTTTTTCTTTAGAAAAATTATTTGGTAATTCAACGTAATCATCATAACTTTCCGGGTCAGAAATTTGTTCTGGATTAACTATTAACGGTTCACCTGCTGCAATTGACGAAAGTATAGGAATTCTGAAGAAATTATCATTTATATTATTCAATTTAATCGCCCTAGATATATCTGGTCGCTTATCTAAATAACCTTTATTTTTAAGTGCTTTCAAGTTGTAATCAACTACAGAAGTTGAAGTGATATTACAGCCATTCTGTATTTCTCTAACAGTAGGAGAAATACCAAACTCATTGTAATAATCCTGAATAAAAGAAATTATTTTACTTTGCTTATCATTTAAATCTGACATACGAGTAATAATAGCACATATGTTCTAAATTTGCAATCTGATGTACTTATTCACTCTTAAGTAAATGATTGATTTGTTTTAACAATCTTGATTTTTTCCTGGCAGAGTTATTAGAATGCAATACATTTTTTTGCCTAGCTTTATCTAGTGCAGAAACTGCTTGTTTTCCATATTCTTGCGCTTTTTCTTTATTACCTTCTAAAATAGCCTTCCTTGTTTCAGAAATCAAGTTTTTAACTTTTGTTCTGAAAGGCTGTTTTTCAGCATATCTCCTATTAGAGACTCTTGTTGATTTATTAGATGACAATATTTCCCCTTTATTTTAATCTTTTAACATTTAAAACACTTTTTATATTTTCAATTTTTGTAAAAACTGAATTCAACTGACTCATACTTTTTACATATATATTCAAAGTGATATAACTATTGCCGTCTTTATTTTCGGTCATACTTCCACTTATATTGATTCTTTCATCTGAGAGTAAAGAAGTAATATCCTTAAGTAATCCAACACGATCAATAGCTTCAACATAGATTCTAACAGAATATAAAGTTTCATTTAACCCCCATGAAACACTTATAAATCTATCAATTTCTTTCTCACTTAAAATATTTGTACATTTTTTGTCATGAACAGTTACTCCTCTATTTCGAGTTATATATCCAATTATTTGCATTCCTTTTATAGGGGTGCAACATTTTGCCAATCGAGTTAACAAATCCCCCACTCCTAAAACATTGATTGAATCAGTTGTGTTATCAACAAATTCGTCTTTAGTTATCTGTTTCGTTTTTATATCTCTAAGTGAAATATTTTTAACCAGATCTGTAATTGAAATTGAACCATTTCCTATATCATTTAACAAATCATCTATAGAAGAATATTTAGTATTTTCTACTAAACCTTCCAATGTCATATCCAAACCTAATTTAGAAATATCTTTATTTACAAGTGATTTACCTCTTTTGATATTTTCTACTTTCTCTGATTTTCTAAACCAAAGCCTGATTTTCTCTTTTGCAGATGATGTGAAAATATATTTTAAATCTGGATTTAACCAATCTAAATTTGGACCTTTTTCGCTAGGACTAGTAACTATATCAACTATATCTCCATTATTAAGCTGTTTATTCAATGCTACCAATTTCTCATTTACTTTAGCACCTATACATGAATGCCCTATATCAGTATGTATTCTATATGCGAAATCTAGAGGGGTAGATCCTGTAGGTAATTCTTTGATTTCTCCTTTTGGTGTAAAAACATATACCTGATCATTGAAAATATCAGTTTTAAATGAATCAATAAATTCTTGATCTCCTGGTACTTCTCGCTGCCAATCCAATAATTGCCTTAGCCAAATCATTTTCTTATCAAAAGTATCATCATCTACAGATCCTTCTTTATATTTCCAGTGAGCTGCTACACCATGCTCAGCATATTCATCCATTTCTGTTGTTCGTATTTGAATTTCTATAGGATAATTATTATCCCCGCGAACAGATGTATGAATAGATCTATACATATTATCTTTAGGCCTTGCAATATAATCATCAAATTCACCTGTCAGAGGAGGCCAAATACTATGTATTGTTCCTAAGGAAATATAACAATCTTTTACATCTTGAACTATTACCCTAATAGCAAACAAATCATAAATTTCATCAATTGTTTTATTTTCTTTTTCATATAATAATATTTTCCTATAAATACTAAATAGATGTTTAGATCTTCCTTTTACTTCTGCTTCAATATCTTCTTCTTTTAATTTACTCTTAAGTAAATTTATTGCATTCAGAATATATTCATCTCTATTTTTTCTTTTAGTATTTACTAATTTCGCAACTCTTTTATACATTGTTGGATCTAAATTCCTAAACGCCAAGTCTTCTAATCTCCATTTAAAATCCCACATACCCAATCTATGTGCTAAGGGTGCATAAATTTCCATAGTTTCCTTAGAAAATTTAATTTTCCTATCATCTGGTAAAGGATCAATAGTTTCCATATTATGTAAACGGTCACTAAGTTTAATTAAAACCACTCTAATATCTTCAGCTACGGTCATAAGCATTTTCCTTAAAGTTTGAGCTTCAAGAATAGAATGTGTTTGAATATTTTCTTCCCATCTTATTTCTGATACATTTTCAACTTCTGTTAATTTTGTTACACCTTCAACTAAAGAAGAGATTTCTTCACCAAATGAATCAATTAAATCGCTTGGAGTTACATCGCAATCTTCTATAACATCATGCAAAAGCCCTGCTGCTAAAGTATTATGATCTAAATGTAATTCAGCTAAATATTTTGCAGTTTCAAGTGGATGGGTAATGAATTTATCACCAGTTAGCCTTTTTTGATTTCCATGCGCATTATTAGCAAAATTATATGCATTTTCAACAATAGTCCATTGTTCAGAATTAAGATATGATTTTGCTATTTTTTTAAAATTTTTATATTGGTTATCTAAATTAGTGATTACCATCTATAGAACCAAGTACCACTTGAATAAAAAATATCTTATAACTAACATTTATAATCATAACATTTAAAATAAAAATAGGAACTATATATAGATGTTCAAATCAATAAGAGGAACTAAGGATATACTACCGAACGATCAAAAGTATTGGGAATATTTTAAAAACCATGCATTTGATCTTGCCAATATTTTTGGATTCAAAAGAATTGACACACCAACCTTTGAATCAACAGACTTATTCCTGAGAGGGATTGGGCTAGGAACAGATATAGTGACAAAAGAAACATATTCATTTGTAGATAGAGGAGAAAATAATATTACACTGCAACCCGAAGGGACAGCCTCAGTATGTAGATCATACATTGAAAATGGAATGTTTAATCAACCTCAACCGATCAAATTATATTACTTCACTTCCATTTTCAGATATGAACGCCCCCAATCTGGAAGATTAAGAGAACATCATCAATTTGGTATAGAAACCATAGGAAGTCATGATCCTGAATTAGACGCTGAAATCATATCCTTTGCCTGGACATTATTGAAAAAAATAGGCTTATCAAATATAAATTTATCAATAAATTCAATTGGAGATATTACAGACAGAAAACAATTTATAACTGCACTACAGAAATATTATAAAGATTCTGGTTGGGCTAAAAATAATTGCGCCGATTGTAATAAAAGAATATTAACTAATGCTTTAAGAATTTTAGACTGCAAAAATGCAAATTGTAAAAACCAAATAAATAATTCTCCAAATATAATGGATTTTCTTTCAGAAAAAAATTTGAAACATTTTGAAAATGTAAAAAAGTATCTTGAATTAGCTGAAATTGACTATCATATTAATACTAACCTTGTAAGAGGGTTAGATTATTATACTCATACTGTGTTCGAAATAATTTCAGATAAAGATAAAAGGCAAAATGCAATAGTTGGGGGAGGGAGATATAATGGATTAATTGAAAAAATTGGCGGAAATAAAACCCCAGGAGTAGGTTTTGGGATGGGTGTTGAAAGAGTTATAAATGAAATAATTAACAACGAAATCAGCTTACCGCAAAATGAAAAAAAATCTATATTGTTCACATACTTAACTGATATATCAAAATCGAAAGCCATAAAATTTAATCTCATTGCCAGAAAAAATAATATAAAATCAGAATTGGCATTATCTTCCAGAAGTTTAAAAGCAAATATGAGATACGGAAATAATTTAAAATTTTCAACAATTGTTATTATTGGTGACCCGAAAGAAAAATTAAATTATATTACTTACAAAGAATTAAATACCGGAGCTCAAAAAGATATAACTGAAAAAGAATTTATTGATTTAATGAATCAAAATAAATAATATGAATGAATCAAAAATAAATATAAAAATAAATAAAATTTTAAAAGAATTTAATGCAATAGAGAAGAATATATCTGAGAATGCTTCAAACAATTTTGAACAAAACAAAAACATATATGAAAAATATTCAGAATTAAAAAAAATTGCTGATATATCAAACGAATACAAAAAATATATTTCTCAAAAATCTGAATTAGAGATTATAATAAATGACCCTGAATCAAATGAGCTAAAAGAATTAGCGCAAGAAGAGTTAGTAGAAATCGAACTCAAAGTAAATCAATTGCGAAAACAACTTATGCAAAAACTGTTTGAATCGGACAAAGATGATAAAAGCAATGTAATTATGGAAATTAGAGCAGGGACAGGCGGAGATGAAGCTTCATTATTTGCTCAAAATTTATATAGGATGTATACAAGATTTGCACAAAGAAATTCCTGGAAAACCAATATTTTAAATTCTAATTTGACTGGGTTGGGTGGTGTCAAAGAAATAATATTTGAACTTCTGGGAACAAATGTATATAAAAATCTAAAATTTGAAAGTGGAGTTCATAGAGTCCAGAGAATACCAACT
>CAYTCC010000007.1:18217-31315 GCA_964436345.1 uncultured Dehalococcoidia bacterium | reverse complement strand
TTCAATTTCCAAAAATCGCAGTTCAAGAAATTTATAGAGTTTTAAATAAAACGGGTTATTTGGTTGGATACGTTCCTTTTTTGTATCCAATTCATAATCAACCTGTAGATTATTGGAGATTTAGTAATAAATCTTTATATCAGTTTTTAAGTAATGGTGGCTTTAATAATATTATTATTGAACCGTTAGGTGGTAGGTTTATTGTTATGTATGATATTATTCTTCCCAAAAAATTATTTTTTATAAGATTTATACTATCTTTATTATCTATAGGGTTAAATATGCTTTATGAAATGTTTCATAGCAAAGAATATAATAGGGAAATGTATCCTAGCGGGTATTTCTTTTACGCTAAAAAGTAAAATTTTATCTTTTTGAATATTGTTTAGCTTTTCTTGCTTTAACTAATCCGTATTTTCTGCTTTCTTTTATTCTACTATCGCGAGTCAGAAGACCTTCATTTTTTAATATAGATCTGTATGATGAGTCAGATTTAACTAATGCCCTTGATATACCTAATCTAATTGCACCACTTTGCCCCGATATACCTCCTCCAGAGACTTTAATTTCCATAGCGTTTTTATTCATCTTTTTAGTCAATTCCAAAGGATATTTAATATAATCTATTGATTCTTTTGATGGAAAAACCTCTTCTATAGGTTTTTTATTTATTGTTATATTACCTTTAGTTTGAAATAATTTAATTTGTGCTACAGCACCTTTTCGGCGTCCTATTGCATAAAAATATATATCTTTAGTTGTCATTTGAACTCCTATTTGATAATTGCGAAGAATGCGGGTGTTTCGCCCCTGCGTATATTTTTAACCTATGAATAAGTTTTTCAGATAATTTGTTTTTAGGCAACATTCCTTTGACTGATTTTCTTAAAACTTTGGAAGGGTTAGATTTTATCGCATTTCCTAATGTTTCTCTTTTGAGTCCACCAATAAATCCGCTATGTGAATATATTTCTTTATTATCTAATTTACTTCCAGTCACATGAATTTCAGATGCATTTGTTATTATTACAAAATTATTACTTAGTTTGTCTGGAGAATAAGTCGGTTTATTTTTACCAAGCAAATATACCGATATTTCAGTTGCTAATCTTCCCAAGGTTCTCCCTTGAGCGTTAATTTCAATCCAATTTTCTTTATTTACATTTGTCATTGTATATTTTTGCCTTTTTTAGTTTAAAGAAAAACCATCATATTCTACTAAAGTTAGACACAAACCTCTAGGAGGAACATTGTATTTTATAAAAAAATTTGACGAATTTTTGCTTTCTAGCATCATTTTCAATATTTTAATAGGTGTTTTTTGTGTTCCGATTTTCAAAATAGTGCCAACCATGAACCTTACTTGATGCCTTAAAAAGCTAGAACCTTTAAATTTTAATTTCAATATATTTTTCTCTTTTATCATTGATGTGTCATATAAAATTCTTATAGGATTTTCAGGTATGCTATCTTCTTTGCAAAAATTTCTGAAATTGTGTTGCCCTTTTAGCAGGGTTAGGCATTTCTTTATATAATATAAATTTAAATCTTCTGAAAATTGTAGAGCTGTATTTCTTGTAAAAACATCTGAATCATCAGATCTTAATATAGAATACTCATATGATCTGGATATAGCTGATTTTCTTGGATGAAAATATTGCGGTGCTATTTTTATATTTTTTACTCTTATATCTTTTGGGAGGTAGTTATTTATTGCATTCTGGAGTTTTATTGGGTCATGATTCCATTTTAATTTAACAGATATTACTTGATGCTTTGCGTGTACCCCAGAATCTGTTCTGCCGGCATATTCAATACTGATTGAACTATTTACAATCTTGTTTATTGAATGTTCAATTTTATCTTGTATAGTGTTGTGAGTAATTTGTGATTGAAATCCGTTGTATTTAGTACCTTCATACTCACAAATCATGGCATAATTATTATTTTTTATCATCAGATTTATTATTATCTGAATTCGTCGTATCTCCTACAGTAGGAGCTTTTTTATCGATAGGCTCTGTAACAGGTTGTGATTGTTGGTTTGATATCGTTTCTTCTACTAATTCAATTCTTGCCATGGTAGCACCATCTCCTTTTCTAAAAAATGATTTAATTTTAGATTTTGTGCTAGAGCTAGGAATTTTAATTATTCTTGTATACCCACCATTCCTGTCTTTGTATCTATTACCTATATCTTCAAATAATTTTTTATAGGCATCAGTTGAGCCAATTTTGGAAATGACAACCCTTCTGTTATGCAAGGTGTCAGTTTTAGCCTTATGAATTATTTTTTCTGCATATCTTTTTAATTCTTTCGCTTTAGGTAAAGTGGTGTTTATTGATTCATTAAGTATTAAAGCAGAACTTAGATTTTTTAATAAACTATTTCTATGCCCGGTATTTCTTGATAATTTATTACCTTTTAATTTGTGTCTCATGGAACTTATCCTTAATCTTCTTTTGTATCTTCAGGGTTTTCTAATTCATTTGCGGCCCAAATAAATCCTTCAGGCAAAAATCCCATATTACCAAATTTATCATTTAATTCATTAAAAGATTTCACCCCAAAGTTTCTGATTTTTAACAGATCAGATCTTTTGGTTTCAATAATTAGACCAACAGTATCCAAGCTGGCTCTTTTTAAACAATTAAGCGTTCTTGACGACAAATCAAGTTGCTCTATTGTAGTGTTGTACTGCTCGGGTGACAACTGCCTCCATATTTCTGATTCTATATCATTATCATCTTGATTTTCTTCAGAAGCTTTACTAATTATCATATATTGAGTTAGCAGTACATTAGCTGCTTCTTGAATACACTTTAAGGGTGTTTTAGTTGAATCAGTCCATATTTCTAAAATAAGATTTTCTAGTTCCCCTGATTCTGATGGTGTGGTTTTTACAACTTGATAATTAACTTTTCTTATTGGGCTAAAAATCCCATCTACAGGTAATATTCCTATAGTACTTTCTTTTTCTTCAATATTTTTTACTTTGTATCCTACGCCCCTTTCTATATTGAATTCAACTGATAGTTTAGAAGTTTTAGAATCTAAAGTAGCTAAGTGGAGGTCGGGATTAACTATTTCAAAATCAGAAGAAGCCATTATATCTGCTGCACATACTTTTCCTTCTCCTTCTACTTCTAATCTTAACTTTCCGGATCTTTCAGATTTAGATTTTATTCTAATAGATTTGAAATTCAGCAATAATTCCTCAACACTTTCTTTAATTCGTTTTATTGTGGAATATTCATGAAGAATTCCATCAATTTTTACCCATGTTATAGCAGTACCTAATATTGAACTATATAATACTCTTCTTAATGAGTTTCCAATTGTAATCGCTTGGCCATTTGTTACAGGGCCAAAGATGAATTTACCATAATTTGGTTCTAGAATGTCAGTGATTATTTTAGAATTAATATTTTCTAAAAGTAAATCTGACTCCGGTTCCAATTCAGGAACTATAGAATAATCCATTATCATAGGTTTCTCCTTTTAATTATTTATCTTGAGTAATATTCGATTATTTGCATTCGATCTATATTTGGATCAAAATCATTTGATGAGGGTGTTGAAATTGCTTCACCAGTATTTGAAGTTGTATCAACTTTTAACCAATTTGGAATAATTGCATTTTTGCCTGATTCTGATTTAATTATATTTAAAAGATTTGTCTTTTTTGTTTTTTCTTGCCAAGTTATTTTATCTCCTGTTTTTACTTGAAAGGAAGGAGAATTTACTTTCTTTTCATTTACAGAAATATGTCCATGTGAAATTACTTGTCTAGCTTGCTGCCTGGTATCTGAGAATCCAAGACGATAAATAACATTATCCAATCTTAACTCTAATAATGCCAATAAATTATCGCCAGATATTCCTGGTTTTCTTACTGCTGCTTTGTAATAATTTCTGAATTGTTTTTCGACTATACCGTACATGAATCTTGCTTTTTGTTTTTCTTTCAATTGCATTGCATATTCTGAAGGCCTTCTTCTTTGAGAAAGAACTGATCTATCTCCTGGAGGAGATTTCCTTCTTTCCCAAGCACATTTGTTTGCAGGTTTTCCGCACAATACCATTCCGTATTGCCTACATTTTCTACATTTTGGTCCAGTGTATCTTGACATTATATCCTCTAATTAAACTCTTCTTCTTTTGGGTGGGCGACATCCATTATGTGGTACTGGAGTAACATCTCTTATACTTTTTACTTTAATACCTGAAGCGCTAATGGCTCTAATTGCAGAATCTCTTCCAGCTCCAGGTCCTTTTACAAATATTTCAACTTCTTGTATTCCAAAATTTATTGCTTTTTGGGCTAGTTTATCTGAGGCTTGTTGAGCAGCGAAAGCTGTGGATTTTTTTGATCCCTTGAATTCTTCTGTTCCGGAGCTATTCCATGAAAGGACACTTCCTGATCTGTCAGTTATAGTAAGAAGTGTATTATTAAATGTACTTTGTATATAAATTCTTCCATACACAACATTTTGTCTTGTTTTTTTTCTAGTTCTTTTTCTTGTAGTCATAAATTATCCTGATATATTATGTTTTTTGATTTATATCTCGGCCTCTTTTAGCAACTGCTAATTTTTTACCTCTTTTTGTTCTCGCATTTGTTTTAGTTCTTTGCCCATTTACAGGTAAGTTTTTTCTATGTCTTGTACCTTTGTATGAACCTATATCAATCAATCTTCTTATATTCAAATTTCTTTCAACTCTAAGGTCGCCTTCGACGGTATAAGAATTATCTATTACTCCTCGAATTTTATCTAAATCGTTTTCGGTTAAATCTTTAACTTTAGGATTCCCCGTAATACTAGTTTGAGAAATGATTTTTTCAGCTATTGTAGGTCCAATGCCATACACATATCTTAAAGCTATATTTATTCTTTTATTATCTGGTATATTTACTCCAGCAATCATTGCCATTTTATTTCCTCATTATTTAAATCTATATGTTACTCTTCCCCTTGTTAAGTCATAGGGGGATAATTCTACTAAAACTCTATCGCCAGGAAGTATTCTTATGTAGTGAACACGAATTTTACCAGAAATATAAGCTAAAACTTCATGTCCATTAGCTAATTCGACTTTAAAAGAAGCATTTGGTAATGCTTCTTTAACTATACCTTCCACTTCTATTACTTCTTTTTTTGTTTTAGCCATATTATTATGTAATTATTTCATTACCTGAATTTGTGATTATAATTGTATCTTCAAAATGAGCAGACATGGTGCCATCTTTGGTTTTCACTGTCCATCCATCATTATCAATTTTAGTTTGTTCATCGCCTTCAATAAGCATTGGTTCAATGGCTAATGCCATCCCTTCTATAATTTTTGGTCCAGATGATTTGATTCCATAATTTGGTATTTGAGGATCTTCGTGTAAATTTTTTCCTATGCCATGGCCTACATATTCTTTGACAACTGAAAAACCGTTATTTGTTGAATATGTTTCTACAGCATGTCCAATATGACCTATATGATTATTTGGTATAGCTTCTTTAATTCCTAAATGCAATGAGTTCAATGTTGTTTTAATCAATTTTGAAGTTTTAGCAGGTATATTGCCAATACCTAATGTGAATGCGCTATCAGTATTGAAATCTTCATATATTACTCCGCAATCAATACTTATAATATCACCATCTGTTATTTTTCTATCACTTGGTATCCCATGTACTATTTCTTCATTAAAAGATGAGCATATTGTTCCAGGAAAACCGTATAGTCCTTTGAAGCCTGGTTTTCCACCTAAATCTAAAATTTCTTTTTCTGCTATATAATCCAATTCTTTTGTTGTAATTCCCTCTGCAATATATTTTTTAATTATTTTTTTTACTGATTTAAGCATTTTCCCTGATTGTCTCAGGTAATTTAATTCAATATCATTTTTTATATTAATTCCTTTTGGTCTATTTAAACCAATCATTCAGTTTCCTTTAATAAAAAACAAGACTAACATAGTATACTATTTCACTTTATATCTCAATATATTCTATAACTATTTTATTCATTTATTTTTTAGATGGTTTTTAATATCATGAAATACAGATTTCACTGAGTTGTTCCCATCAATTTTGTAAAGTATTTTTTTTTCATTGTAAAAATCAATTAAAGGATTGGTTTCTTTTTCGTATATAGATATTCTATTTTTTATAGTATCAAGGTTATCATCTGCTCTTTTTTCTATAGTCTGACGGTTTAACAATCTTTGTATTAATAATTCAGTATCTACTTTTATTAAGAATACAGTATCAATATTACTATTTATTGTACTTAAAATATTAGTTAATGATTCCGCTTGATTGATATTTCTTGGGAATCCATCTAATAACCATTCATTATCGGTTTGATTTATTATCCATTCTTTCACCATATCTGTGGGAATTTTATCTGGTACTAATTCTCCTTTTACATAGTATTCATTAACAATTTTCCCAAGTTCGGTATTATTGTTAATATGAGATCTGAATAAATCGCCTGTAGAAATTTTTTTAATATTAAAATTATTTGATATATTTTCTGCTTGTGTTCCTTTACCAGCTCCTGGAGGTCCTAATAGTATTATTCGCATAAATCAATCCATGAACCCTTGATAATTTCTCATTAATAATTGAGATTCAAGTTGTCTCATGGTATCTAAAGCTACACCTACCATAATTAACAGGCTAGTGCTACTTAAAGTTAAAGATCTTATACCTGTTAATCCTGTTATAAAAAATGGAGCAATAGCTATACCACCTAAAAATAATGCCCCAGCCCAAGTAATTCTAACAATTACTTTATTTAAGTATTCTTGTGTAGGTATGCCCGGTCTTATTCCGGGGATAAAGCCACTTTGTTTTTGTAGATTGTCAGATAAGTTTTGTTGTTGGAAGGTTACTAGCGTATAGAAAAATGTAAATATTACCACTAAAATAAATACTAAGATCCAATAAGGTAAATTTGTAGGGTCGAAAAAATTCGAAATAGATTTTGCTAGATTTGAACCAAAACTAGTGCTTAATGGGTTAACAAAAAATCCGGCTATTGTGGCAGGTAATATAACTATAGAAAAAGCAAATATTAATGGTATCATTCCAGCAGAATTTACTTTAATAGGTAAAATACTTGATCCTGTTTGCCTTTGTACTTGCCCTCCTCTCATAATGGTTTTTCCATATTGAACAGGAATTCTTCTTACTGCTTCTGAAAATAATACAATAGTAAAAATTATAATTGCTGTAAAGCCAATTAAAATAATTAAGCTTCCGCTAGAATTTTGTAGATATAGGCCTTGCCCTAATATATTTGGAAGATTTGAGACTATACCTCCGAAAATTATTAATGATACTCCATTTCCTAGTCCTCTTTCAGAAATAAGCTCTCCAATCCATACTAGAAATACTGTACCAGCTACCATAGATACCATTATTGTTAAAGTTGTGAAATTTAATCCAAAATCAAAGGCATTAAAAACCCCGGCTTGATTAAGTAATGTTAGCTGTCCCCATCCTTGCAATAAGGCAATAGGGATCATTATATAATGAGTAATTTGGTTTATTCTTTGTCTTCCAAGTTCACCTTCTTGAGATAGTTCTTTTAGTTGTGGAATAGCTGGAGTTAAAATTTGTATTACGATAGATGCAGTGATATAGGGATATACGCCTAACGCAGCAATACTCATATTTTTTAAAGCGCCACCGCTAAATAGATCTAAAAACCCCAACAATGCATTTTGTTCGAATGCTTGGCTTAAAGCTTGCGTATCGACTCCAGGAACAGGGACATGTGCAACAAATCTAAATACTATTAACATTAATAAAGTAAATATTATTTTATTTCTTAAATCTGGTATTTGAACAGCAGCAATCAGGGAAAGTAATAATTTTGGCATATTACTTTTGTTTCTATTTCTTGTTCTGTTGATATTCATGTTTAATTTATTCTGCTTGAATTGTAGATCCAGAATCTATAATACTTTTTTTGGCAGTTTCAGATATATTTTTAATGGTTATATGTTTTTTAGAATTTAATTTCCCAACATTTAAGATTTTTACAGGAGTTTTAGTATTTTTTATAAGCCCATGATTTAATAGATTTTCTTCATTTATTTCTATATTTGATGGAATAAGATTTAATTGTTCTAGAGTGACATGTTGGTTAATAATTTTATTATGATTTTTAAATCCTTTAAGTTTAGAAAGTTTTTTAATTAATCTTAATTGACCTCCTTCGAAGCCAGGTATAAGGCTAAATCCAGATCTTGATTTTTGTCCTTTTAATCCCTTACCTGAATATGTGCCATAGCCACTACCATTCCCTCTTCCTACTCTTTTTTTAGATTTCTTTTGCGAGTTTTTCAAATTATTAAGTTGCATGTTATTTATTCTTGAATTATTTTTACTAAATGTTTTACTTTTTTTATCATACCTAGTATTTCAGGTTTGTTATTATGTGCAATGATTTGATTTAATTTTCTTAAACCTAAACTATCTAGGATTTTCTTTTGTTTTTTGGAACTACCTATTGGACTTTTAAATAACTTTATTTCAATTTTGTTTTTATTCATTAGAAGTGCGTTCCTCAATACTATTGTTTATGGTATTAGTGCGTAATTTTAATTCGGTTTTAATATCAACTATAGAATTCAATCCTTTATATGCGGCTTTGACAACATTTGAAGGGTTGGTACTGCGCCATACTTTTGTAGTAATATTTTTAATTCCTAATACTTCAGATATGGCCCTAAGAGTTGCACCAGCCTTTATGCCTGTACCATCTGGTGCGGGTTTTAATAATACAACACTACCACAAAATTTAGATTTTATTTCATATGGGAGTGTTCCATTTATTATGGGTATTATTATCATATTTTTTTTAGCTTGTGATACAGCTTTTTTTACAGCGTCAGGAACATTTGCTGCTTTCCCACTTCCAATTCCTAACTCGCCATTACCGTTTCCAACTACAACTGTTGCTGTAAATCTTAAAGTTCTTCCACCTTTTATAACTTTTGCTACTCTTGATACCTTAACAGTTCTTTCAAGTATTGGATTGGGTGTGTTAGTTTTATTAAAATTTTGTGTATATGTCATTAGAATTTCACCCCTTCATTACGAACAGAATTTGCTAAAGCTTTAATCCTGCCGTGATATTTGTAACCATTTTTGTCAAATACTATTTTTTTTACTTTTTTTTCTTTAGCACGTTGCCCTAATAATTTTCCGACTTCTTCGGCAATATTTGTTTTGTTTTGTGTTTTTGTGGTTTTTAATTCCAAGCTGTTAGCTTGTAATAATGTGCTTCCATTATCATCATTAATTATTTGAGCGTAAATATGGTTCAAACTTCTAAATACTGAAAGTCTAGGTTTATCTTTTGTTCCGTTAATTTTTTTCCTAGTTCTTTTGTGTCTTATTACACGCATTCTATAATTGTTCAAATTAATTTCCTTCTTAATTAGTTATATTTATTAAGTTTCAGCCCTGGCACTTTTACCAGGTTTTAAAGAGACTTGTTCGCCTAAATATCTTACTCCTTTACCTGTATAGGGATTAGGAGGGCGAGATGATCTGATTAAGGCTGCTATATGTCCTACTTTTTGTTTGTCTATCCCTGAAACAGTAATTTTAGTATTATCTTCAACTTTTATGGTAATTCCTTCCGGGGCTTCAATAACATCTAAATGGCTTTTCATTACACTTAGATTGATTGCTGAACTTTTTTGTTCAGCTCTATATCCGACTCCTACCATTTCCAATGATTTACTATAACCTTCAGACACACCGATTATCATATTGTTTAATAAGCTTCTTGTTAATCCGTGGAGAGATTTTGATTCTTTTTCATCGTCATTTCTTGTCACAATAACAGAATTGTTTTCGATCAAAATATTTATTTCATTGCTAAAAGTGTTTGCCAAATCTCCTTTAGGTCCTTTTACAGAAACATTATTATTTTTGTCGACATTTATTTCGACATTTTCAGGTATATTTATTGGTTTCATTCCTATTCTAGACATTATTTTTTCTCCATTACCATATAACGCAAATGACTTCTCCACCCAAACTTTCTTTCCAAGCTTGTTTATGTGTCATTATTCCTTTTGAGGTTGAAACAATTGTTACGCCTAAATCCCCATAATATCGTGGGATTTCGCCCTTTCTTGAATAGATTCTGAGACCAGGTTTACTTATTCGTTTTAATCCATTAATTTGAGGAGTCCCTTCTGGTTTATAAGAAAGATTAAGGTTTAAATTTTTCATACGATCTTCAGTTTCAACTTGATAATTTGTAATAAATCCTTCTTCTTTTAAGATGTTAGCTATATTGGATTTTATGTTTGAATAGGGAATTTTAACAGTAGTTTTTCCTACTAAGTTAGCATTTCGTATTCTAGTTAAAAAATCTGATATTGGGTCTGTATTCATTTTATAACTCCTATTACCAGCTAGCTTTTTTAACACCAGGTAAAAGACCTTTATGCGCCATTTCTCTGAATGTAATTCTAGATAAACCAAAATAATTAATGTAGCCCCTTGATCTTCCAGAAATAAAGCATCTATTTCTGATTCTAATTGGATTTGAGTTTGGAGGTAAATTATCTAATTCTTTTCTAGCAACCAATCTTTCTTCAGGGGTCAGTTTTAGATTTTTAGATTTCATTCTAAGTTCCATTCTTTTGGCAGAATATTTTTCAACCATTTTTATTCTTTTATTATTTCTCGCTACAGATGATTCTTTAGCCATAAATTACCTCTTTAGTTATTTTTCAATTCTAAATTTTTATTTTCAATTACTTCTGTTATTAACCATTTTTTTGTTTTAGATAATGGTCTTATTTCTTTTATTATTACTTTTGATCCAATTTTTGCTTTGTTTTCCGGGTCATGGGCAATATATTTTTTGAATCTTTTAATATATTTCCCATAGAGCCTGTGTTTAAATTGACGAGTTACGCTAACAATTGCAGTTTTGTCCATTTTATTGCTTATTACGTCTCCAGTTCTTGTTTTTTTATTACCCATATTTTATGACCTTAGTATTTTCCTTTCTTGAATCACTGTTAATATTCTTGATTTATCTTTTTTTAGTTTTTTAATTTCAAAAGCATTTGCTAATTGTTTTGTTTCTAATTTAAATTTTAAATCTAACATGTCTCTATTTATATTTGTTAGTTCTTCTAACAATTCCTGGTCATTTTTATCCCTGATGCTGTCAATGTTTGACATTAAAATAATTTCCTTTCAATGAATGATGTTTTTATTGGTAATTTGTCAGATGCTAAGCTTAACGCTAATTGAGCTTCTTCTTTTTCAATCCCTGAAATTTCAAATAATACTTTTCCTTTTTTAACTGGTGAAACGTAGTGATCAACATTTCCTTTCCCTTTTCCCATCCTTGTTTCTGCAGCTCGGGCAGTGATAGGTTTGTCAGGAAATATTCGAATCCATATTTTCCCACCTTTTCTTGTATATCTTGTCATAACTCTTCTTGCAGCTTCTATTTGTCGAGCTGAGATCCATGATGATTCTTGTGCTTTCAAACCATATTCTCCAAAAGATACTTTAGTGCCCTTGGATGCGATTCCTTTTAGCCTTCCTCTATGTTGTTTTCTATATTTATAGCTTTTTGGTTGCAACATTTAATTATTCCTAATTCTTGTTTTGATCCGGATTTATAAAAGGGAACCCAAATGAAGTAAGTAATTTTATACCTGATTCATTATTTTTTGCAGTAGTTACTATTGTTATTTGTAAACTACGTATTTTATCTATTGAATTATAGTCAATTTCAGGGAAAATGACTTGCTCTTTAATACCTAAGGTATAGTTACCATTACCATCAAATGATTTATTTGATAATCCCCTAAAATCTCTTACTCTTGGTAAGCTTAAGTTGATTAGTCTGTCAAGAAATTCGTACATTCTATGGCTTCTTAATGTTGTAGCTACTCCGATAGCCATTCCTTCTCTTATTTTGAATCCTGCTATAGAAGATTTGGCTTTTGTTGTAATAGGTTTTTGCCCAGTTATCAATGAAATATCTTTTATACAATGCTCTAAAGCTTTAGAATTCACGAGAGCTTCACCTAATCCAACATTAATAACTATTTTTTCTATTTTTGGTGCAGCTAGTATATTAGTTAAATTTAAATCTTTAGTAAGTTCAGGGGCAATGCTTTCTCTATATAATTTAAGCAATCTTGGGATTTTAATTGTTTCATTAGCTTTTGTCATACAATTACCTCTCCAGTCTTTTTATTTATTCTGACTTTTGATTTGTCTTTTAATTTTGAAATACCCACTCTGGTTGGTTCATTATTATTTGGATCAATTAATGCTACATTGCTGATATCCACAAACATTTCTTTATCTATAATGCCTGCTTGCTGTGTTTCTGACTGAGCTTTCATATGTCTTTTGTAAATATTTAATCCTTCAATTAATAGTTTTCCTTTTTTTGGGAAAACTTGTTGTACTTTCCCTTTTTTCCCTTTATCTTTGCCAGTGATGATTAGTACATTGTCGTTGACTTTTATTTTTTTCATTAAAGTACCTCCTGTGCTAAAGATACTATTCGCATGAAGTTTTTATCTCTTAATTCTCTTGCAACAGGGCCAAATATTCTTGTTCCACGTGGCAATTTGTCATCACTGATTATCACTGCAGCATTATCATCAAATTTTATATAGCTTCCATCTTTTCTTCTTATTTGCTTAGTCGTTCTGACAATGACAGCTTTTACTATTTCTCCTGATTTTATTTGAGATGATGCTGTTGCTTGTTTTACAGATGCAACTATTATATCTCCAGCATGAGCATATTTTCTCCCACTACCACCAGGGACACCTATACAACTTATAATTCTTGCACCAGAATTATCTGTAACTTTCACTCTACTATAAATTTGTATCATCAGTATTATCCTTGGTTTTAGTAGTTTTTTTAGTACTAGTTTTTGGTTTTTTTACTTTAGTAACTTTAGGTTTAATTTCCTCAGCGGGTTTTGTTGTGGATTTAGTACTAGTTTTTGGTTTTTTTACTTCAGTAACTTTAGGTTTAATTTCCTCAGCGGGTTTTGTTGTGGATTTAGTACTAGTT
>CAYTCC010000007.1:14647-18117 GCA_964436345.1 uncultured Dehalococcoidia bacterium | reverse complement strand
TCAGTAACTTTAGGTTTAATTTCCTCAGCGGGTTTTGTTGTGGATTTAGTACTAGCTTTTGGTTTTTTTACTTCAGTATCCTTAGGTTCGATTTCTTTTGTTTCATTAGTTATTTGAATAGAATTTATAGAATTATTTTGGTTAGTTAAATTAGATTCATTTGGTGTTGGATCAGGAGTTAATGTTAATTCTATTGGTTTGATTTCTGAGGGTTCTACATGGGTTTGTTTAGAAATTTCGATATCTCCTCTGTATATCCACACTTTTACGCCTATGCGGCCATATTCTGTATGAGCTTCAGCTATTGAATAATCAATATCTGCTTTTAATGTATGTAGAGGAACTCTACCTTCCATTACTTTTTCTTTTCTAGCAATTTCTGCTCCCGCTAACCTACCTTTGCAGATAATTTTTATACCTAGTGCTCCGTTTTGCATAGAGCGACTTGCCGCCATTCGTGCCGCACGTCTATAAGATATTCTTCTTCCTATTTGTTCAGCAATTGAATGCGCAACAAGAGTCGCGTCCAAATCGGGATTTCTAATTTCTTCAATATTTAATTGCACTTTATTTTTAGTAATATTAGAAATTAATTTTTTTAATTCATCTATTCTTTGCCCACCCCTACCTATAACGATACCTGGCCTAGATGTGAAAATTTTTACAGAAATTTCATTGGTACTTCTTTCAATTTCTATTTTGGTTATACCCGCATCCTGATTTACTTTCATTATTTCTTTTCTGATTTTATAATCATCTTTTACAAATCCTCTATATGAAAATTTGCTACCAAACCAAGTAGAATCCCAACCTCTTGATATTCCTAATCTAAACCCTATTGGATGAATTTTTTGTCCCATATTTTATATCCTTATTCAGAAAGTTTTACTACTATATGACTAGTAGGGTGATTAAAAGTACCAGGTCTTCCACGTGCTGCAGCTCTCCATCTTTTGAGTGTGGTCCCTTGATTTGCATATATTTCATTTATTTTTAGATTTTCAAGTCCCGGAATTAATAGGTCTTTTGCATTTGCAATAGCTGATTCAATGGTTTTGTGGATTTCAAATGCTGCAGGAGATTTCTGGTATTTTAGAAGAACTAAAGCTTCATTGATGTTTTTATCCCTGACCAAATCAATGTAAGGTTTTAGTTTTTTTGATGATATTCCTATGTTTTTTGAGATTGCTTTCATTTTTTACACATATTAATTTGAGGTAGTTCTTTCTGCCCCTGAATGATTTCTAAACGTTCTTGTTGGAGCAAATTCTCCTAATTTATGACCAACCATATTTTCTGAAATAAATATTGGTACATGCCTTCTTCCATCATGAACAGCTATGGTTAAACCAAGCATGTCAGGAAGTATAGTTGAAGCTCTGGACCATGTTTTGATTATTTCATTAGATTTTGAATTCATAGCTTTTTCAACTTTTTTTTGTAAGCTGTTATTTACGTATGGTCCTTTTTTGGTAGATCTCGACATTATTTATTTCCTTTTTCTGTTTCTTATTATAAATTTATCGCTAGGTTTTCTTTTTCTTGTCTTTTTGCCAAGGGCAGGTTTCCCCCAAGGGGTTTTAGGTCCTGGCATTCCAATAGGTGATTTTCCTTCACCACCTCCATGTGGGTGCGCATTCGGAGCCATTGCTACACCTCTGACTGAGGGTCTTTTTCCTCGATGTCTATTTTTACCGGCTTTTCCAAGTTTGATATTTTTATGATCTTGATTTCCTAAGGATCCAATAGTAGCTTTACATTCTTTATGTATTCTTCTCATTTCTCCGGATGGTAATCTAATTAAAGTGTGTTCCCCTTCAGTTGCAAGCACTTGAGCTGAATTTCCAGCTGATCTCACTAATTTTGCTCCTTGACCAGCATTTAATTCAATATTATGTACTTCAGTACCAGACGGAATATTTTTTAGAGGCATACAATTGCCAGTTTTAATTTCTGTTTTTTTATCACTTAATATGGTTTCCCCAATTTTTAAGCCTTCCGGTGATAGAATATATGACCATTCACCATCTTTATATTTTATTAACGCTAAATTAGATGATCTGTTTGGATCATATTGAATAGATTCTACGATGCCTTCAATTCCAGTTTTTGTTCTTTTGAAATCAATGATTCTAAATTTACGTTTATGACCACCACCACGATGCCTGACAGTTATTTTACCTCTATTGTTTCTCCCTGCATGTTTTTTAAGTGGCGCTGTTAAAGATTTCCTTTTTTCTTTTGACGTTATTTCATCAAAATTAGAAACTATGGCTCCTCTTTGCCCTGGCGTAGTTGGATTTTTGCTAATTAGACTCAATGTTAAACACCTTCAAATATATTTATAGTTTGTCCGCTTTGTATTTTCACTAAAGCTTTTTTAATTTTCTTTCCTGACATCCAAGACCCTGTTTTAGGATTTCGTTTCTGTGCATTTTTAGTTATAAGAGTTCTGATATGTATAACATTTACACCATATGCACTTTCAACATTAGATTTTATTTGTGATTTATTTGCTTTTATGTCAACTTCAAAAGTGTATACTCCTTGATCTTGTAACAAAGACGATTTTTCACTTATTATTGGTTTTTTTATGCAAGTATAATTAGGCATCTATTTCTTCTTTAGTTTTAGTTGATTTTTTTGTTTTACTTGTTTTTATTTTTAATTTTTTGTTTAATCGATTTTCAATTAAATTAGTAAGACCTTTTTCAGTGATGATAATATATTCAGATCTAGCAATTGCCGGTGCATTTATCAAATCGCTGGATAACGATCTGATATTTGATATATTAGTGGTTGATTGTATGCTTTGTTTATCAGCGCCGTCTAATACGAATAAACTGTGCTTTTCTAGTTTTAAAACATTTAATAAATTTATTGTATCTTTGGTTTTATCGAATTTTTTTGTGTTAGTGAAATCTTTAAGCACAAATAATTTTTTTTGATTTATTTTATATGCGATAGTTGATAATAAAGCATTCAATTTCATTTTTTTGTTTAGAGATTTTGTATATGATCTTGGCGCTGGTCCGAATATAATGCCACCACCTCTGTTGATTGGGTTTCTTATTGAACCCGACCTGGCTCTACCTGTTCCTTTTTGAGGAAAAGGCTTTCTGCCCCCACCTCTGACTTCAGATCTTGTTTTTGTTTTATGAGTTCCTTGTCTTTGATTTGCATTAAAAGCCACTACATTTTGATGAATAAGTGGAAGATTTAAAGGGTAGGATGCAATACTATTGTCGATATTATGATCGCCAATAATTGCACCTTTATGGTCTATGAGTTTAACTTTCATTTTTAATTTTCACCTTTGTTTTTATCTTCAGCCTTAGGTTCTTCAGTCTTAGGTTCTTCAGTCTTAGGTTCTTCAGTCTTAGGTTCTTCAGCCTTAGGTTCTTCAGTCTTAGGTTCTTCAGCCTTAGGTTCTTCAGTCTTAGGTTCTTCAGTCTTAGGTTCTTCAGTCT
>CAYTCC010000007.1:9376-14547 GCA_964436345.1 uncultured Dehalococcoidia bacterium | reverse complement strand
AGGTTCTTCAGTCTTAGGTTCTTCAGTCTTAGGTTCTTCAGTCTTAGGTTCTTCATAAGGAGTGAAGGCTTTATTACTAGCTGAAATAGAAACTAGAGTGTTTGTTGCTCCAGGAACAGAGCCAGACACATATAGTAAATTATTTTCTAAATCAATTTCTAAAATTTCGAGGTTTTTTATTGTGAATTGTTCTCCACCATATCTTCCCGCCATTTTTTTTCCTTTTACAACTTTTCCTGGAGTAGAACCAGCTCCAATTGATCCTGGTGCTCGATGTCTGTCTGATTGTCCGTGAGTTTTTGGCCCACCTTTAAAATTCCATCTTTTTACGGTTCCCGTAAAACCTCTCCCTTTAGATTTTGCGGTTATATTTAAATATTGACCTTTAGAGAAAATACTTACATTAATAGAATCTCCTACCTTATTTAATATGTCATCAGATACCCTGAATTCTTTTAGTGTTCTAAATTTACTTTTTGTTTTTACTAAATGTCCTGTTAAAGGTTTGTTTAAATTTTTGGCAGGTTCAAATCCTAATTGAATGGCACTATATCCATCAACTTTTTTGTTTTTGATTTGAGTAACTGTGCAAGGCCCTGATTTTAATATTGTTGCATGCTTGGATTCACCATCTTTAAAGATGGTTGTTGATCCGATTTTTTTTGCTAATATATTATTTATTGACATTTTATTTATTTATAGTTTCATTGAAATATCTACGCCTGCGGGCACATTGAGATTAGTCAGATCATCTATGGTTCTGGCATTTGGATCCAATATATCTAATAATCTTTTATGAGTTCTAAATTCAAAGTGTTCTCTGCTATCTTTATCAATATGAGGAGATCGAATTACACAAAATCTTTTAATTTTTGTTGGTAAAGGGACTGCAGATACTGAAGCTCCAGTTCTTTCGGCTGCTTCAATAATTTGTTGTACAGAAAAGTCAATCATTCTATGATCGAAAGATTTTAATTTTATTCTGATTTTTGATGCTTCTTTTTTATTAGTCATTTTATTTGCCCTGATCTTCCATTTTGCCTTTTAATATAGATTTTGGTAATTGGTCATACCTTTCAAATTCCATTGAAAAACTAGCTCTGCCTTGTGTTAGTGATCTTAATGTATTGGCGTATCCGAAACTTTCCCCAAGTGGGACTGACCCCTTAATAATTTGAGTGTCAGTTATAGAGGTTGTTTCACTAACTTGTCCACGTCTTCTATTTAAATCTCCAATAACTTCGCCAAGAAAATCACCGGGAGTTGTAACTTCAATTTTCATAATTGGTTCTAGAGCAACAGGATTGCCTTTTCTTATCGCATCTTTAACAGCCATTGAGCCTGCAATTGTAAAAGCTACTTCAGAGGAGTCTACATCATGGAAACTTCCATCAATAAGATTAACTTTTATATCAACTACAGGATACCCTAGTAAATTACCAGTAGTTAATCCTTCAATAATTCCTTTTCTAACTGCAGGAATATATTCTCTTGGAATAGAACCACCTTTAATGGAGTCTACGAATTCAAATCCTGAACCACTTTCTTTTGGTTCTACTTCAAGAACACAATGTCCATATTGTCCTCGACCACCACTCTGTCTGATAAATTTGCCTTCAGCGCCAGATTTAGAGGTAATTGTTTCTCTGTAAGCTACCTGTGGTTTCCCTGTATTGCATTCTACATTTAGTTCTCGTTTCATTCTATCGACCATTATTTCCAGGTGGAATTCTCCCATACCTGATATAAGAGTTTCAGCAGTTTCGTCATTGTAGGAAACTTTAAATGTTGGATCTTCCTCAGCCATTTTAAGTAAAGCTTCTTGCAATTTATCTTTGTCTGATTTCATTTTAGGTTCAACTGATACAGAAACAACTGGTTCCGGAAATGTTATATTTTCTAGAATAATGGGTTGATTTTCATCGCATATCGTATGACCAGTTGAAGTATCTTTTAATCCTACAGCTGCAGCAATATCTCCAGCTCTGACACTTTTTATTTCTTCTCTGTCATCAGCGTGCATTTTTACAATTCTACCCATCCTTTCTTTCTTACCTGTAATAGTATTTAATACACCTGCACCTGCATCTATAGATCCTGAATATACTCTAAAGTATATTAATCGTCCAATATATGGATCTGATACAGTTTTGAAGGCCAGGGCTGCAAATGGTTCATTATCATCTGCTTTTCTTGTTTGATCTGCTTCACCTCTGTATTCTTTTCCAGATACGGAAGGAACATCAAGTGGGGATGGTAAATATTCCCCAATTGCATCTAGCATTGGTTGAATAGCTTTTCTTTTCAAAGCAGTGCCGCACATTATAGGAATAATTGAATTGGATATTGTTACTCTTCTTATAGCATTTTTGAATGTTTGATTATCGAACTCTTCACCTGAGAAAACTATTTCAAGAAAATCCTCGTCATTTTCTGCAACTTTTTCAATAAGGTTGGAACGATATTCTTCAGCTTTTGATTTGAGGTCTTCAGGTATATCTGTGACTTTATCAATATGTCCCTGGTCGTCACCGATTTTATAGTAAATTGCTTTTTGTTCTACCAAGTCTATAATACCTTCAAATTTATCTTCAGCTCCAATTGGAATTTGAATAGGTACTGGATTAGCAGATAATCTGTCAATTAATGTTTGAGTTGCCCTGTCAAAATCTGCGCCTATTTTATCCATTTTATTTACAAAAACCATTCGAGGGACATTATATTTGTTCGCCTGTCTCCAAACAGTTTCTGATTGAGGTTGTACTCCTGCAACAGAATCCAACACTACTACTGCACCATCTAATACTCTGAGACTTCTTTCTACTTCAGCTGTAAAATCTACATGTCCAGGGGTATCAATTATATTAATATCGAATCCATTCCATTCACATGAGGTAGCTGCGGAAACAATAGTTACCCCTCTTTCTTTTTCTTGAGCCATCCAATCCAAAACTGTATTTCCATCATCTATATTCCCTGCTTTATGGGTTCTGCCTGTATAAAACAACACACATTCAGAAACTGATGTTTTACCAGCATCGATATGTGCTATAAATCCCATATTTCTTGTATTGCTAAGTTTGGTAGTCATAAGTTTATTCTCCGTAATTACCATCTGAAATGAGCAAATGCTTTATTAGCTTCTGCCATTTTATGTATATCATCTTTTCTTTTCACTGCAGGCCCTTGAGAGTTAGAAGCATCTAAAAGTTCTCTTGCAAGTCTTAAATAATAAGCAGATCCTGACCTGGATCTTGCGCTTTCAATTATCCATCTCATAGCAAGGGTTTGACTTTTTTCTGAATGTAATTCAGTTGGTACTTGGTAATTAGCACCTCCAACTCTTCTGCTTTTAAGAATTACAGAAGGAGCAACATTAGATATTGCTTGATTAAATATTTCAATTCCAGATTTATTTGATTTAGTTTCAGCTTCGTCAAGGGCTGAATAAACAATTTTACGGGCCAAAGACTTTTTACCACTTTTCATAACTTTGTTTATGAATTTAGTTAAGGATAGATTATTATATTTTGCTTCAATTATTATATCCCTTACTTTTGCTCTATGACGGCGTGACATTTATTTACCTTTGAATTATTCTGATGGTTCTGATGGTGGGGCTGGTGTTGTTGAAGGGCTGCGATTTCCGGACCTTTTAGTACCATATTTACTTCTGCCCCGATTTCTATCTGCCACACCTTCGGTATCAAGAGCTCCTCTAATTATATGGTATCTGACTCCAGGTAAATCTTTTACTCGTCCGCCTCTTATTAATACTACAGAATGTTCCTGTAAATTATGTCCCTCACCAGGAATATATGCTGTAACTTCCATACTGTTTGTTAGTCGTACTCTTGCCACTTTTCGAAGAGCAGAGTTAGGTTTTTTAGGTGTTTGTGTTCTAACTTGGGTGCAAACGCCTCTTTTTTGAGGGGAGCCTGTATTTCTGTAGCCAGAATTTTTTAAAGAATTAAATGAAAATCTCAAAGCTGGAGATTTGTCTTTCCCTCTTTTTGTCTTCCTTCCATTTCTTATTAATTGATTAATTGTAGGCATAAAATAACACCATTTCAGATAAAGGACTAGTAAACTTGTGTAAAAACACGAAAAGATATTATATTTCTATGATTATAGAGAGTCAACAAATTTAGACCTCTCATATTTGTAAAATACATTAAATATGTAATTTTTATGTATTTTTACGATTTCTGATGATATTTTTATGTATAATATTTTTTTAGTTTTGATACTTTAGAATTTAAATGATTAAAATAATTCAAGCTAAAACTGACTTTGAGCTTGTACAGGTTAGGAATCTTAGAATAAAAATTTTTGTTATTGAACAACAAATTCCATGGCGATGGGAATTTGATATTCATGATGAAAATGCTACCCATTTAATTGTTCTTAGTTCCAATGAAATTATAGGTACAGGAAGATTTTATTATGATCATTGTTATAAAGATTATAAACTTGGTCGTATGGCTGTATTAACAAATTTCAGAAGTCAGGGTATAGGGTCAAAAATACTTATTAAAATAGAAGAAATTGCCAGAAAGAAAAACGTTCCAAAAATAATTTTAGAAGCACAGTCAGACAAATTAGATTTTTATTTCAAACATGGTTACGAAATACACGGAGACAAATATCTGATGGATGGGATTTATCATAATAAAATGTTTAAGGAATTTTGATTTTTAATCTAGTTCCAGGCAACTGGAGCTATCCCCTCAATATCTGTTTTTACATCAATAACACAAGGTTTCTTTGATTCTATAGCCTTTTCTAATGCAGTATTTATTTCATTAGGTTTATTTACTTCTATTCCTATACATCCCATTAATTTTGCTATTTTAGCAAATTGACCTTCGTTGAATTTCCACATTTGGTCTGATCCGGAGTTTGCTCCTCCGAAGATTTCTTCATTCAGATGACGCTCCTGATTTAATGATGAATTATTATTGATTACCCAAATTGTATTAATATTGTTTCTTACTGCTGTTTCCAATTCAGTGAGGTGATACCAGGCACCTCCATCTCCAGTGAAACAAATTACAGGTCTGTTAGGAGCAGCACATTTTGCTCCGATAGCAGCAGGCAAAGCCCATCCCAAAGAACCTGCACACCTTATATATGATTGTTCTTCATATTTAAGATCTATCATTGTTCCT
>CAYTCC010000007.1:0-9366 GCA_964436345.1 uncultured Dehalococcoidia bacterium | reverse complement strand
TGAATGCCCAGTATCAGAAACTAAGATAGCATCATTTGGTAAATATTTTGTGAGTTCGTTGCTAAGTCTCTCTGGTCTCATAGGGATAGAGTCTGAATTTAATAAAGGAGAAACTTCATTTTTCCATTCATTTACCAGATTCTTTATTCTTTGAATCCAGACTGTATGAATTTCTTTTTCTTGGGTTATGTTGCTAAGCATTTTTCTTAAAGATGCTTTCACATCTCCCATTAGTCCAACCTGGATTGGGAAAGATCTGCCCAGTTCAGTGGGATTAATGTCTAATTGTATTATTTTTGTACCTTTTCTGGGAAGACGCCAATTATTTGTGATTTGACTGCCAGTATGACTACCTATGAAAAAAACTAAATCTGATTCCGCAACAATTTTATTTGCACAAGATCTTGAATATGATCCCGGAACTCCTACTGCGAGAGGGTGATCATACGGAAACACTTCTTTTGCATTGAGAGAAGTTGCAACAGGAACGTTTAATTTTTCTGCAATTTTTATTAATTCTTTTCTTGCACCTGAAGTATTAGCGCCTCCCCCAGCTATAATTACAGGCTTTTGGGCTTTTATGAGTAAATGTATGGCATTTTTGACTGAATTTAAATCAGGTTCAGGTCTATAAGGAGGTGTTTGCATATACTGAGCTTCTACAATCACTTCTAAATCTGCTTCATTAGTGATAATTTCACCTGCAACTCCGGTCATGTCTATATGGGAAGGGCCAGGAGTTCCTGTTGTAGATTCTCTGAACGCTTGCCTTATTGTTGTAGGTAATTCATCAACTGTTGTTACCATTGTGTTATATTTGGTTACAGCATTAAATGGATCCATATGATCTACTTCCTGATATGCATGCCTGTTTTGTTCTATCTGAGGTAATCTTCCTGTTAAAGCAATCACTGGTGAACAGGCAAGATAAGCATCCTGAATACCTGCAGCTAAATTCATTCCTCCAACTGATTGAGCTCCGCATACTCCAACTTTTTTGCTAACTCTTGCATATCCGTCTGCCATATATGCTGCAGGTTTTTCTGCATGTGCCATAATTCTTTTAATACCCAGGCGTTCCATGTGTGGCATAGCATCCGGGATTACAACTGGCATAAAGAAAAAGTGCGTAACTCCATATGCATGAAGAGTTTCTGCTATAAATTTAGCTCCTGTCATTTTTGACATTTTTGACCTCCGTAAAGAAACTAAGAATTGTGAGGTTTGTATATATTTTTTTTATAATCTTCTAACCATTCTTTTGTAGGTGGATAATATGTTCCGGGAGGTACATTTTCTGCTTCCGATCTGTTTTTTATATGCTCTTCTGCTGATTCGTATAATTCACACCATTCCACAATTTCTTCTGCTAAATGTTTTGGAATAACAACAACACCATCATCATTGCCATAAATAACATCTCCGGGTCTAACTAAAACACCATCACATTGGATATCTACGTTATCTTCATATTCTGTCATTACGTGCCTTGCAGCTTTTGGAGTCCTTCCTGTTGAATAAATCGCGAAACCAAAAGGTTCAACCTGGTCAAAATCTCTCATTCCGCCATCAGTGACAATACCTTCGGCTTTATTCATCTTTAATTGAACTAATTTTACGTCTCCAAGGTTTGCAGCATTACTCTTACCCATAGCATCACAAACAAGTACATCTCCCGGACCGCAGGATCCCATTGCTCTATATTCTGGAGCATTAGCATTAGGTACTTCAGTTCCGTCAGAACTATAACCTTCTCTGACTTCTTCCTTTAAATCTGGTCTTTCAGGAAGATATCTTAAAGTACGAGCTCTTCCTAATATAATTTTTCCTTTAGTAAGTGGCTTTACGTTATCCATCACGCAGTTTTCATAACCTTTTTTACCTAATGCAGTCCATATTGTTGCCGGAGTAATTCTTTTGTATCTGTTTAATGTTTCCTGTGAAACTTCCTTTCCCATAATTTGTATTCCTTTAATTTGTTTATATAGTTTAACTTTAGTTCAATTAATTTATAATAATATTATGAACCCAAAAATTTCAAATGAAATAGATAACATATTAAACGAATCAGAGCAAAAACATTCTTCTGATTCTAAATCCGATAAGGGATCTTTATTTAAAAGATATATTTTAAGAATTATTTTAGGATTACTTTTGTTTTCTGTTTTAATGCTTCCAATTATTGGATTTAGTCTTAAACTTTACTTTTTTTCAACGATAGTTTTACTAATTATATTTCTCTTTTTTTCATCAAGGAAATCCAAATCTAAAGAAGAAAAATGGTGGAGAGGAGAGAGGATAGACTGAGAAATTAAATGGAAGTTTTGATATTTACCTTTTCCTCTGGATTAATTGCAGCATTTAACCCGTGTGGAGTTCTGATGTTTCCTGCATATGTAGGATATCAGTTGAAATCCATTAATCAAATCGATTCTCAGAAACCTGTTGTTTTTGCTTTATTTATTAAAGCTTTGAGCCTTGGAATTTTCACCTCACTGGGCTTTGTCGTACTGTTTGGTTTTATGGGCTTATTATTAGGACTTTTTGGAAGTTTGATCAGAGCATGGGTTCCTTTGATGGGATTAATTATAGGTGTTTTATTAATTGTTATCGGAGTTTTTCTTTTAGGATTCAGAGCAAAAATTAATATTCTATTTCTTTCAAGAGCAAGCTCCTTAGGAAGTGGAATTAAAAATCAAAATCTAGGTATGTTTGTATTTGGCATTGGATACGGGATAGCATCTTTAAGTTGCGCTCTTCCGATTTACCTTGCTGCAATAGGACTGGTCTTAGGTAAGGGACTCGATATTACAAATATAATTTTTAATAGCCTGATTTATGCATTTGGAATGGGAGTTGTAATGATATCAACTTCCGTGGGTGTAGTTATATTTAAACATTCTGTAAATTCGTTTGTATCAAAAATTAGTAAGTCAGTTGAGTATATAGGATCTATTTTGATGATTGTTGCAGGAATATTTATAACCCATTACTGGCTTTTAGGAACAGGAAGTAATCTTTTTTATGATTCTATTAAAGATATTTTTTAATATCTAATTATTCATTTATAACAGGATTACTTAAAATACCTAATCCTTCAATTTCTACTTCTACCGTGTCACCTGAAAACATATCTTTTGGTACACCAGGCGTACCTGTCATAATTACATCTCCTGGTTTTAATGTTATCAGGCTGGATACAAATTCAATAATTCTTGGTACTCCATGTAATAAATCTGAAATGTTCTGATTTTGTACTACTTCATCATTAATTCTGCATTGGATTTGTCCTTCTTCAGGGTCAAAATCTGTTTCTACCCATGGACCTAAAACTGTGAAAGTATCACACGATTTTGCTCTCCACCATTGCAAATCGTTTTGCTGCCAGTCTCTTGCACTTACATCATTTCCACATGTATATCCAAATACGTGTGATAGAGCATCACTTTGAGATATTCTTTTTCCACCTTTTCCAATCACAAGGCATAACTCTGCCTCAGGCTGCATTTTTACTTTTTCTGCAATAGCTTCCTTCGGAATTACAATATTTTCGCCCGGGCCAATTATTGTGTCTGGTAATTTATAGAATGGTTCTGGAACTTCTGGGGCTGGTTTGCCACCAAGATGACTTTTATAGTTAAGTCCAATTGCTACAACCTTTCCTGGAGTAATCGGACTAATTAATTCCACATCTGATAGAGAGTGACTTGTATTTGTTTTAGAAGAACCCGGATTTATATAATTGTCAGATAATTCAATTACCTCATCACCAATTATTTCTCCCCAATTTATATTGCTTCCTGATTTGAATCTTGTATATTTCATTTAATCACCAAATTTAAATTTTGTTTGTATATTCAATATCAGAAAGTGTAGTATAAATAATTTTTATTTTCTATATTTTAAGATTAAAAGATATACTATAAATTAATTATTTATATACTATTTATTTATTTTGATAAAAGCTAATAATCTTTCAAAGTCATATAATGGCAACAGGATATTTTCTGGAATTGAATTCAATGTTGAAAAATCCAGAATACTCGGAGTTGTTGGAAATAACGGTTCAGGTAAAACAACATTGTTGAAAATTGTTGCCGGAATAATAAATTCTGATACAGGCAGCATAAATTTCAAAGAAAAAATTAAACTTGATTTCCTTGGGCATGAAAATATGCTTTACCAAAATTTTTCTATTTCAGAAAATATAAATTTTTTCTCAGAAATATCTGGATTTAAAATATGCCCTGAATTACAGGATGAAATAGAGAAAGCACTTGGTTTGCAAAACATTCTAGGAAAAAAAATATCTGACTTGTCATATGGACAAAGAAAAAAAGCAAGTATGCTCAGATTATTAATTTCAGATCCTGATCTACTTATACTGGATGAACCGTTTTCTAATCTTGATAGCGATTCTACAGATAGCTTTATTTCTATTTTAAAAACACTTAGAGAATCAGGTAAATCAATTATTATTTCTTCAAACAGGAAAGATATTGTCGGATCAGTATCAGATAACTTGTTAAATATGGATGATTATAATGAATAGTAATTCTGACAGCATTATAAGAGATATAAAAACTTTATTTTTTTTGTTAAAGAAAGATCTTAAGCTTGAATTCAGATCTCTTTCCACAATATTAATCACTATAGTTTTTACAGCTCTTATTGTTGTTTTATTTAATATTGCCTTTCCTTTTGGAGTTGCTCAGAAAAATGAAATTATTTCTATAATAATATGGGTAGTATTTTTATTTAGTTCTTTAATAGTTTCATCTGGAATGATTGAACTTGATACAAAAGACAATTCACTTGAATTGATTTTGATGTACGGAATAAAATCTGAAATCTATTTCTTATCAAAAGTTTTATCTGTATTTACTATATTGTCGATTGTACAGTTAACTATTTTTTCACTGTTTTATGTTTTGTTTCAGCTGAATTTTCAGAATTCTGTGATAATTCTTGTGGCAATACTTACAAATATAGGGATAAGTTCAATCACAGTTATTTTAGGAATTTTATCTGTAAGAAATAATTTAAATCAGAATATATTAAGCATATTAGTAATACCTTTTACCCTTCCTTATCTACTAGGTGCGGTTGAGGTAACAAATCAATTGACTGAATCGGGAAATATTAATTATATTTTAAATTCTCTTTATGCAATTGTGGCCTTTGATCTGATATTTCTTATTTCAGGTGCATTGCTTATTGGAGTTTATTTTAAATTAGAGAAATAAGTATTATTCCTCATATTTGGAAGGACATTTTACTATGATGTTTTCAGCTTCAAATTCACCTTTTGGATTTAATTTTCCCTCAAGTATTATTGTGTCTGATTTTGAGCTGAAAAACATATCAGGGACAACTCCTTCATATGATGCCTTTAAAATTTTCCCTTCATCGATAATTTCAAAACTTGAAACTGTTGATGTTTCTGGCCTTGTATATGAATCCTGAACCAATTTACCTGCAACTCTGACTGATTTAGTGTTATCTGAAGTGTTTTGTATTTCATCAATTGTCAGGTAATATGTCTTTGAACTTTGAAGCGCTAGTGCTCCAAGATATATTATCGCAACCAAAAGTACGAAAAGAGATATTGCAAGTTTATAGTTAAAATTATTTGTTATTTTTTTTAGCATTTGATTCTATTTGTGTTTCCATATTTTTTAATTTTATATTTAATGTTGCAATAAAAATTGTTATCACCATAAATATTATAAATGAAACAATAAATACAAATCCAAGTCCTGAATTATCTTTATTTTCAGATAATATACCTATATCTAGAAAACTAATTATAGCTATTCCTGATAAGCATCCGATGATAAATGAAAATAATAATTTGTAAGTATTATTCATAAGTTAACCTCTCAAGTTTTTTTACTCCAAGTCTCATTTTTACAAGAATGATGAACAGAAATGTATGGGCTAGCAATGATATAAAAAATGTTAATAACATTGATGATGGCAGCCCGCTGTTTTCTTCATTTGCCAGAGGGCCAATATTTAATTCAGGGTGAGCTGTTCTCCATAATATAGATGCAAAGTAAATTAAAGGTGCGTCGATACTTCCCAGAAGAGCAATGATTGATCCGATCAGGGCTGCACGTTTTTTATCTTCGATTAAATTTCTTACTAAAAGATATGCTGAAAAGATAAACCATAGTATTACAGTGGTAGTTAATTTTGGATCCCATGTCCACCATACACCCCATACTGGTTTTGCCCATAAAGCTCCTGTTACTATTATCAGTGATGCGAAAATTATTCCTGTCTGGGCAAATGAAAATGCAAGGTCATCCCAGTAATAATTTTTTGTAATTAAAAAAATCAGGCTTGCAATGCCAACTCCTATAACAGCAAGCATTCCCAGCCAGGCCATAGGGACATGAAAATAAAATATTTTCTGAGTAATTCCTATGCTTGTATCAACAGGTGACCATACAAATATCAGATAAAGAGTTATCGCCCATACAATCGCATGTATTACATTAATAATTTGTGAAAAATTTAATTTTAAGGCCATTATGAAACATATTATATTATATTTAATAATATATATGTCTACCTAATTAAAATAAGTCATCAGAAGTTATTTCATCCCCTGATTTTGTGCCTGGAAAAAGAGATTCATTACTTAAAGAACTGTAAAAATCCTGCCCATAATTTCTAACTTTAAATATTATTGGCATTGGAATTGCTTCTCCAAAAGCCAGTGCATGTTGTTTAGATTCAATTGATCTCAATGAAGTTTTCATTCTGTTTCCATGAGGTACTCCAGAAAATATTGAATCAATATCTCTTGGGTCATCTAATTTACATATAAATTTATTTTCTATCTGGCTCATTATTTCATCATCGATTCCACTTGGTCTCTGATCCACAACCATTAAAGTAACATTATATTTCCTTGCTTCTCTTGCAATTGTTCCGAAAGTAGTTCTGTTTGAAACATCTTTATTAAGAAAATTGTGTGCCTCTTCAATTGTTATAACAAGAGGTACAGGATCCTTAAATTTATCTCTGTCTCTTGTGTAATTTTCTTTTTCATAACGCCATTGTGAATGTATTCTCCGTGTTAGCATATTAGCAATCAGAATATAAGACAATTCATCTCTTGGGAAATCAAGTATAACTGTCAGGCCGTTTTTCAATTTATCTATAATACTTTTTACAACATCATCTGATCTACTAGAATCAGTAAGAAACTCAAGTCTGTCTATTCTTCTTAATCTTCTCCTTAGAGCATCTACAGTAGAAGGGTATACATTATACCTACTTTCAAGATTAAGCATCCGCTCACTATCAGCCTCAGCATGAACAAAATCATGTATCCAGTCGCTCGTACGATTTGTTTTGAATACTTCATGAACAATACGTGCAGCTTCCATCTGGTTTTCATTCATATTTAAAATATTACGTAAAAGAGCAATGTCGTCAGGGTCAATTTCATGTCTTGGAATATGTAAAAATTCTGCACCTACTTTTTTGTCTTCCAGTCTTCTTTTGTCAATTGTATAGTTAACAACTTTGTTTTTAAAAAGTTGTGCTAGCCCTTTAACAGGTTTGTTTTCCTCACTGAATCCTTCATACGCATATTCACCTGCGTAATCAAATATCAGACTGGCAGCACCACTTTTCTGTAACATGCCTGCAAGTAATATTTTTGTGAGAAAAGATTTTCCACTACCACTTTTTCCAAATATTGCACTGCTTCTTTGAACCAGAAGTTCCATATCAAGATTGATCTGCGTATCCAGATCAAGAGGATTTCCGACAGAAAACCCCTTTCCTTCCCTGGTATGAAATACCTGTTCATAATCTGCTTCTGTAGGTTTAAAAACAGGAGAGAAATGTGGCGGAATTGTATTTGCACTTGGAAGTTCAACCGGGTCAGATTTTTCCCCAAGGACATTTTCTTTACTCAATATAAGTCTTGGGGTGACTTCGATAAAAGCATAAGCTGCATTATCTATAAGTGATTGAAAAATTCTTTCATTCTGCATGTGCAGCGGAATGTGTTCAACTCTTTGATCGGTTGCTCTTAATCCGATATCAGAAACTTCACACATGAATCTTTGAGCTAAGGTATCTATAACTACGTGTGAACCTATTGTTAAAGACGAAAGTGCGTTCTGAGAGTTTAGTTTTACATTCATTCCCTGTGAGAATGTTCCTGATACTACTATTCCAATATTATCTTCTATGTTAGTCAATTTATTATTTCTCCTGTAAATTTAGGTTTTGTATTATATTTGTTATTCTTGTTATCTGATCAGGCAAAGCTCCTACCAGCTGGCTTGTAAAGCTTCCAATTTCTTCAGTTTTGGTTTTCTTTGAATTCAGATATTTACTGATAATCATAATTATCACGTCATCTTTAAGTTCCATATTGGAATTAACAATAAATTTCACCAGACCTTCATCTGAAAATATATTTATCATTTCATCTTCTGGCAGAGTAGATACAAATGAAAATATTCTTGGCGGGGTAGGGGGGATAGAAATTGTTGTTGTATTTTCACTTTTGTAACCAAGGAAAACAATATTAAATTCAGTCTTCATAAGATGTGTAATTTCCGGATTTGATTTGTATAATTCATTTACTTCAGCAAACCCCGGTCCTTTTGGATTAGGTCTTCTGCCTGGATCGATAGATCTTGTTTCAATATTTGTTATTACACCATAAATATCTTCTGCATCATCGCCGCATTTTACAACTGAACCTATGGGAGGGCAGTCATATAATTCATATGATTGTGCGATTGCAGACCTTGATGAAACTTCAATTATTTCTCCAATTATTTTATTGTCTTTCATATTTTAATTAACCTCTTACTATTATATGTTTCTAGATTGTTTTGACTGATATTTTTGCGTTGTAGTGTATTTCAGATTATTAGCATTCAGCTCTCGCTCAGTAAGGATGCTTATACTTTTTCTGTCTGATTGTGAAATCACAGCCTGTTCATGACTTTCGATCAGTATTTTAGGGTAACCATTTCCTTTCTGTACCTGAGACAAAATCAGGCTATGTATTTTATCCATAGCATCTTTATCTATCGTATCTTTAATATATTCAATTTTAGCTATTTCATATGAATTTTTTAAATAAACAAACGATATTGGGTTAAGACTTTTTTCATCTGTATCATCGGATGTTTCATTAAATACAGCTGATCTCTGGTTATCTTCAAGAAGTTCAGTAAATATTTCACTGTCTCTGAAATCAGATGATATTTTAGTATCCATTTTACTGTTGATATGAACTGATTTGGGACTACTGTTGTAAGAGACAATGTAAGTGTTATCTGTTGCAAGACTCATTACTCTTTCAGCTACTACTTTCAGCCT
>CAYTCC010000006.1:0-32608 GCA_964436345.1 uncultured Dehalococcoidia bacterium | reverse complement strand
TACTATTATTAATTAAAATTAATTTCTTAATAATATGAATAAAATCATCTCTATCTAAAGTTTTAATATCAGTTTTATCCCTACCTAGTCTATTGTTTAATTTATATCTACCTACAGCACCAAGATCATATCTTCTCTCATTAAAAAATGTAGTTTCTATAAGTTCCGCTGCATTAGATTCATTAGGAGGTTCGCCTGGTCTTATACGTTTATAAAATTCTATAAGGGATTCCTTTCTTGTTCTAACTTCTTCGTTATCATTATCAACAGTTGTTTTGATAAAACCATCAATAGGGGAATCTATATCTGTAAACATATTAAGTATTTCGTTATCTTCATAACCTAAAGCTCTAAGAAAAATACTTATCGGAATTCTTCTTTTTCTATCAATTTTTACTGATAAAATATTCTTTGTGCTAGTTTCGAATTCTACCCAAGAACCTCTGGAAGGAATTAATTTTGCATTAGCTAAAGGCCTCCCTGAAATAGGTTCATTAGTTGCACTAAAATAAACTCCAGGAGATCGAACCAATTGGCTTACAACCACTCTTTCTGCTCCATTTATAATAAAAGTTCCATTCGAAGTCATTACAGGTAATTTACCTACAAAAATTTCTTGTTCTTTTTCTTCTTTTGTTTCCTTTATTTTCAATAATGCCGTAAACCATAATGCGGCATCGTAAGTTATTTCTCTTTGTCTGCACTCTTCTTCAGTATTTTCAGGTTCTTTAAATTTATGATCAATAAATTTCAATTCAAACCTTGAATCTTCAATAGGGGAAACGTCATCTAGTATTTCTTTTATCCCCTGAGTTTTAAACCATTCAAAAGAATCTAATTGCACTTGAATTAAATTAGGTATTAAATTTTGTCCGTCAAAATTTGATTTTCCGTTAGATCTGATATTCATAAAAAACTCCTGAAAATTAAAATTCAAGTAAAATTAAAATATGGGAATAAGTATATATTTGAAAGAAAAATAAAAAATGTATGAAGCAATATAAGGATTTAGAAAAAATATTCTTAAATCCTTCACATAGTTGTATGAAATTTGATGTCTAAAGAGCGATATATTCATCTACCAAACAAATACATTACATAATAAGAGATTCAGTGTCAATAATTATTTATAGCTTTTACAGGGAATTTTACTTTATTTGAGTAAAAATACGCCCTGAGTATTATGGTTAATAAATTATCTAAGTGTTAGAATCTGATTCTTGAATTTATTAGTATATATTAAATTTAAAATGACAGCTAAAAATTACATAAAAGTATATAGTCCTGCAACTATTGCAAATATGGGGCCTGGGTTTGATTGTATCGGGGGTGCAATAGATATATGGAATGAATTTGAATTTCTATTTCAACCTGAGGAATATAATACATCAAAACTTAAAATAGAAATAAAAGGAGAGGGAGAAAATAATTTACCATTAAATAAATCAAATCTCGCTTATAAAGCATTTACCATTCCATTCAAAATGTCACAATTTAATATTCCAAATATATATATTAAAATAAAAAATAATATCAATACCGAAAGTGGATTAGGTAGTAGTTCGTCAGCTATATCTGCAGGATTATTAGCAGCAAATTATTATATTAATAAAAATCACAACAAATGTTTCAACAAAATACAACTTTTAAACATAGCAAAAGAATTAGAAGATCATTATGACAATTTAGCTGCATGTATCAATGGCGGAATCAAATTATGTATCCCAAATAAATCAGAAGTTATAATCTCAAATATTGAATATGATTCTAATATAAAATTAGTAATAATAATTCCTAAAGATAAAACAAATACTATAAAATCTAGAGGCAATCTCCCAAAAACTATTTCAATAGAAAAATTTGTCCATAATATGAGTAGATTATCTCTCTTAACAAATAGTTTAAGATCACCAAATACAAATATTATTAAAACAGCATTTGATGATGTGTTTCATCAAGGCATTAGATTAAAACATTATCCTAAATTAACAAAATTATTAAACAAGATTCCTGAAATAGGAGGATTAGGTTCATTTTTATGTGGCTCGGGACCTACTATAGCTGGAATAACAACAAACAATCCTATGAGCTTTTTTTATGAAGTCGCAGATTATTGTGATAAGCAAAATATCGAAGCTAAACTTCTAATAACTTCTTTCACTGGAAAGGGAGCACATATAAAAAATTAAATTATGGAATTGATAGTAAGAAAATATGGCGGAACTTCTTTAGATTCAATATCTAAAATTAAAAACATAGCTAAAACAACAAAAAAATCTATAAATGAAGGCAAAAAAATTGTTTTAGTAGTATCTGCAATGGGCAAATCTACAGATGAACTTTTGAACAAAGCTAAAATGTTATCTAATCACCCAAATATCAGAGAATTAGATTTATTGATGTCTTCTGGGGAAATAGTTTCAAGTGCTTTAATGTCTATAGCACTACAAGAACTTGGATTAAAAGCAATCTCCTTAACTGGATTCCAAGCAGGAATTGATACAAACTCAACTTTTGGAGAAGCTCAAATAGTTTCTATTGATAACAAAAGAATAAATAATGAAATAAATAATGGGCAAGTCGTCGTAATAGCTGGCTTTCAAGGATACAATGAAAATTTTGAAATAACAACTCTAGGAAGAGGAGGATCTGATACAACTGCTGTAGCATTAGCAGCTAGTTTGAAAGCTGATATTTGTGAAGTTTATACTGATGTAGAAGGTATATTCACTGCAGATCCTAAAATTGTTAAAAGTGCCAAAAAAATTGATTATTTATCATATGAAGATATGTTAGAACTAGCAAATTATGGCGCTAAAATGCATCCAAGATCAATTGAATTGGGGTTACATTACAATATGCCAATTATTATAAAATCTGCTTTTGAAAATGGCACTGGTACTATAATTTCCAACATAGAAAAATTAAATGATTTACAAAAAAGAGGTATAATTTTGAACAAAATAACCGAAAACAGAAATAAAGTTACCGGGGTCACTTCCGAAGGAAATATATCAAAAATTACAATACATAATGTTCCTGATAAACCCGGTATAGCAGCAAAAGTATTCAAACCGCTAAGTGAAGCAGGGATAAATGTAGATGTTATAGTCCAAAATGTAAGCAGAAATAACAAAACAGATTTAACATTCACAGTAAAAAACGAAGATCTAACTCATGCTTTGAACATAGTGCAAAATAAATCAATTAAAAATATAAATTATGAAAATATAACCTCGGGAAGTAATTACGCTAAAATCAGTATTATTGGAACAGGAATCCAAAATTCACCTGGCTATGCTGCTAAATTTTTTGAAGCTTTATTTAAATCCAAGGTAAATATAGAAATGATAACAACATCAGATATAAGAATTACCTGCTTAATTAATGAAAAAGATATAAATAAAGCTATAAATAAAATACATGATGTATTTAAATTATTTCAATAATTTCAATTAAAACCCCAAATATGTATTGCAAAATGATCATATTAACAACTAGAATCCTATCGATTTTATAAATGTATGGAACTTAAACTTTATGGAAGTAATAGCTAAACCTGATGTTAACTCTCTCATAAAATCAGCTATCAGAGAGGCTTCTAACAATAATTGGGGAAAAGCAAAAAAATTAAATTTAGCAATTTTAAATATTACTAAAAATAATATCGAAACCCTAAATAGACTTGGGATTTCTTATATGAAGTTATTAGACAAAGAAAATGCTACTAAATGTTTTAAATATGTATTAAAAATTTCCCCTAATAATACGATCGCTCAAAAAAACATTAATAAATTACAATTAAATCTATCAAAAAAGAAAAAAAGCGTAGATAAAATTGATACATCAAATTTAGTAAATGAGACTGGGAAATCTATAAATCTAAAATGTAATATAACAAATTCAAAAAAAATTTTAAATCAAGGCATAGATACTGGATCACAATTAACTATTAAAAAAGAAAAAGCTTCAATAGAAATATACAAAGGTAATAGCAAAATACTCATAATTGAGAATAATATTGCAAAAAGGATTTCTAATCTAATCAATCTTGGAAATGAATATTCTTGCACAGTGTTAGGAGTGTCTGAAAATTCAATAAATATCAACATTAAAGAAAAATTCAAATCAAAAGAAACTATTCAAATAATTTCATTCCCAGAATATTTAAATTCAGATATTCATCAAACATCAATAAATCAAAATATAAAAAATTTAAATCTTATCAGTACTAATGAAGTTGAATAATTCTATTGTTTAAGTAAAACAGTTAATAATAGTCTTTTTAAATAGGCATTGTTTACTATCTAGGAAACTAGTAATATCATAATTCAATTACTCTTATTGAATAAAATCAAATGAATAAACAAACCTTTGAGCAAAATGATTTATTTTTTACTAAAAATATCGTAAATCCTTTATATAACAATATTTGGTTGATAGGATCAATAAAAACCAAAAACGCAATATTAATTGACGCTCCATCTGATATTTGTAATATAAAAAAATTTCTAATAAAAAATCATGAATGGAACATCAATGCAATATTTATAACTCATAACCATTATGATCATATTGACGGCCTTCAAGATATCATAAGTTTTTTAGATAAAGAAATTGAAATATGGATTGGGAAAAATGATTCGGCCAAATTAAAAGAATTGGAAATAAATCCAAAATATATAAAATATTATGAAAATTCAAAACAATATAAACTAAATCAAACAAGAATAAAATTTATCAGTACTCCAGGGCATACACAGGGCTCAGCCTGCATATTAATTGAAGATAATTTGTTTTCAGGTGATACTTTATTTCCTGGTGGCCCAGGCAGAACACAAGATTCAGAAAGTTTCAAAATACTCATTGATAGCATAGAAAATAAATTGTTAAATCTTCCAGGGCATACTATAGTACATCCAGGACATGGTGATGATACAAATATTAAAAAATCATTAAATGATTTTTTAATATTTAAAGCAAAAAATTTAAATATTGATAACCTTAGCGGAAACATTGCTTGGTAATAGGAAAAATGAATAAGAACAAATTAGATCAACTTAATAATTATAAAAAACCAATCCTAACTTTATATCTAACTTCAGGATATCCGGATTTTAATTCTTCTATTGAAATAGCTCAAATATTAATTAATTCAAATATTGATATTTTAGAAATAGGAATACCATTCAGTGATCCTATTGCTGACGGCCCTACGATTCAGAACACTTCATTTAAAGCAATTGAAGCAAAAAATAAAAATAATACAAAATCAATTATTGATTCAACATTTGAAATAGTTAAAATCCTTAGAAAAACAGATGTGAAAAAACCTATTCTTATTATGAGTTACTTAAATCCAATATACCAATTTGGAATTGCGAAATTTTCAGAGATTGCAATGCACGCAGGTGTTGATGGAATAGTAATACCTGATCTACCATTCGAGCAATCGAAAAAAATAAATCAAATATTCAATAATAATAATATATATCTAATAAATATGCTTACTCCAGCAACTTCAAAAGCAAAAATTAAAAAAGTGGTTCAAAATTCCAAAGGCTTTATATATTATGTGAGTTCTACTGGTGTTACAGGATCAAGAGACAAATTATCATCAAAAAATCTTAAAATTATTGATATAATTAAACAAACTTCATCAGTACCTGTGTTAGTTGGCTTCGGGATTTCAACAAATGAACACATCAAAATTATAAACAAATATGCAGATGGAGCTATTATTGCAAGTGCTCTTATTAATAAAATATCCCCAATAATAGAAAAAGAAAATCAAAATGGTGACATCAAAACAATCATTAATGATTTTATAAATAATCTTAACAAATAAACAAAACACAATATATGCTAAGCAAATTATTATCTTTATTCCAGACTACAAACATCGTTTCTGTCCGTGGTGCTACTACTACAAACAGTGATACTAAAAAAGAAATAGAAATTAAAACCAATAAATTATTAGAAGAGATATTTTCTTCCAACAACATTAGAAAAGAAGATATCTTGTTTATTGTATTTTCTTCTACTGAAGATTTGAAATCCTATTACCCAGCAACAGTTGCAAGGAAAAATTTTGGATTAATAAATGAATCTTTATTTAGTACAACTGAACCTAAAATAAAAAATAATTTAAAACTTTGCATTAGAATATTAATAATTTTCAAAAGCAAAATACCTCAAAAAGATTTGAAATTCATATACCTTGAGAATACAAAAAATTTGCGCATTAAATAATTTTATACAAACTTTAAACTAAAACTTTATAATTAGATATTTAAATTTTGTGATACAATATCTCCCTGTTCAAAATACGAAAGCGTATTAATGAATAATTATTCTATAATTTAATTACATTAATAATCATAAAATGACTAATTCTTATAATAAAAACATACACAATGTTAACCTAGAATACATAAAACCTTTGTATTCACCAGAAAAATTTATTGATATGGTTCCAGTAAAACCTGAGCAAATACACACAGTATTCAAATCACGAAACGAAATTCAAAATATTATTGATGGAAAATCAGAAAAATTACTATTGATTGTTGGCCCTTGTTCAATACACGATGTTCAAGCCTGCCTAGAATATGCAAATAAATTAAAAAATATCTCTGACAAAGTAAAAGATAAAATTCTTATTGTCATGAGAGTTTATTTTGAAAAACCTCGAACTACTACAGGTTGGAAGGGGTTTATTAATGACCCAAATCTCAACGATACTTTTGATGTTCATGATGGTTTAAGGAAAGCAAGAGGTTTCCTTAATCAAGTACTACACATAGGGCTCCCTGCGGGTACAGAGTTTCTTGATCCCTTTATTCCTCAGTACTATGCTGATCTAATTTCATGGGGAGCAATAGGGGCTAGAACTGTAGAAAGTCAAACACACAGACAATTATCAAGCGGCCTTAGTATGCCTATAGGATTTAAAAATGGTACTGGTGGTACAGTACAAATAGCTCTTGATGCTATTGTTACTGCTCAAAATCAACATGTTTTCCTAGGCATAGATGAAAAAGGGCAAGCATCTGTAGTAAAAACAAAAGGAAATGCATACGGGCACTTAATTCTCAGAGGTGGTAAAAATGGAACTAACTATGATGAAGAATCAGTAAAAAATGCTGTAGCATTATTAAATAAAAATAACTTAAATTCCCAACTTATTATTGATTGTTCTCATGGAAATTCAAATAAAGATCATAGAAATCAATCTAAAGTTTTTAAATCAGTAGTAGATCTAAAAATCAATGGACAGAAATCTATTTTCGGTATCATGCTAGAAAGCCACTTAAATCCAGGAAATCAAAATCTTTCATCTGACACAAAAAATCTTCAATATGGTGTTTCAATTACTGATGAATGTATCGGATGGGATGAAACCTCAGAATTAATTCAATGGGCATACAATAAATTATAATTAAAGATATAATTGTATTTGTTAAAAAATACTGAAATTTTAAATATGCCAGTAATCCATAAAATTACTCATTTATCAGAATTATCTAAAATAATTAAAAGTAAATCAGGATATAGTATGACAATCGGTGTATTTGATGGCATACACTTAGGGCATCAATACCTAATTAATGAAACTATTAAAATTGCTAAAAATCATAATCATAATTCTTGTTTAATTTCTTTCTCTAATTCTCCCTATCACTTTTTAACTAAAAAAAACGATTCAAATAATTATTTATCCACCAAATATGAAAAAACTAATATATTATCAAATAGTAAAATCGATGATATTTTCTTTATTGAATTCAATGATGAAATAGCTAATACAAAAGCATATAATTTTCTAGAATATTTAAACACTTCTTCAAATTTAAAATCTCTTATAATTGGTCCAGATTTTTCATTAGGGAAAAATAAAGAAGGAAATATAAATTATTTAAATAAAATGCAAAATACTTTTGATTATACATTGCATGTCGCTGAACCTTATATTAGTGAAAATCAAATAGTTAGTAGTACTTTAATAAAAAAACTTATTAATCAAAAACAAATAATTAAAGCAAACCAATGTTTGGGTTATTTTTATAATTTAACCGGTAAAGTTATAAAAGGAGAAAACAGAGGAAAAGATCTCAATATGCCTACTGCCAATTTATTAATAGATCAAAAAAAAATGATTCCTCCAGAAGGTATTTATGCATGTAAAGTGAAATATGGAAAAAAGAAATATACAGGGGCATTAAGTATTGGCAAGAATCCCTCATTTGGAAATAATAACCCTTTAAGTATCGAAGTACATATCGTAGATTTCTCTAAATCCTTATACAATGAAACTCTAACAATTGAAATTCATAAGTATATAAGGGATCAAATAACTTTTTCAGATATTATAAAATTAAAAGAACAAATGCAAAAAGATTTAATTGATATAAAAAATAATTTTGACAATGGATGATATTAATAAAATTCTAAACAGAGGTGTGGAAGAAATAATTCCTAGAGATGAATTTATTTTTAATCTCAATAACAATAGTAATCTGAGATTAAAAATGGGATTTGACCCTAGCGCCCCAGATATTCACCTTGGACATGCAGTAGGATTAAGAAAATTAAGACAACTTCAGGATATAGGGCATACAGTTGTATTAATTGTGGCAGATTGGACTGCTCAAATTGGAGATCCTAGCGGAAGATCTGAAACAAGGCCAATGCTTACTTATGAAGAAGTAAAATATAATGCAGATACATATTTAAAACAATTTTTCAAAATTGTAAATAAGTCAAAGACAGAAATAAGATGGCAATCAGAATGGTATGGTAAGTTCAAATTGGAAAATATTATTTCATTGGCAAGCAAATTTACAATTGCCCAATTCTTAGCCAGAGATGATTTTGCAAAAAGATTTAATACAAATCAACCAATTACTATTACAGAATTACTATACCCGCTTTTGCAAGCTTATGATTCAGTAGTAATAAATTCGAATGTAGAATTTGGAGGCACAGATCAAAAATTTAATTTACTTGTTGGAAGAGATCTGCAACAAAAAGAAGGACAATTACCCCAACAATGTTTTTTAGTTCCATTAATCCCAGGTACAGACGGGAAAAAGAAAATGAGTAAAAGTTTAAACAATTATATAGGAATAACAGAACATCCAAATGAAATATATGGAAAGATCATGTCTATACCAGATCATCTGATTGAATTATATATGAAATGTCTAACTGATATAGAAGATAAGATAATTCAAGAATTAACAAATGGGTTAAATTCTAACAATATTAATCCTATGGATTACAAAAAATTACTTGCATATGAAATTGTAAAACAATTTCATACTAAAAATGACGCTGATTTATCTGAAAAGAATTTCAAAGAATCTGTACAAGAAAAAAAAGTTAAATTTGAAAAAATATCCTTTCAAATTGATAAAACAAATTCAAAAGAAAAATTAAGTAAAATACTATTTAATAAAAATCTAATTGCAAGTGCGTCAGAATTTAAAAGATTGCTAAAACAAAATGGTGTAAAATTAAACGGAGCAATCCTTTCTGAAGACATAAGTATATCCGAGCTTAAAAATGGATATCAAATTAGCCTTGGAAAAAGAAAAAATATTGAAATCAATTTTTAATTTATAATGCACAAATATTTATCAAATTCTAACGAAATAAATCTAAGATTACCTGGGCCTGTTCCTGTCCCAAAAGAAATACTAGATGAGCAATCAAAACCTTTAATAAATCACAGGGGAAACGATTACAAGCTACTTTTAGATGAATGTACAAAAAATTTGAAAAAAATATACGCCACTAATAATGATCTATATATCTTCACATGCTCCGGAACAGGTGTAATGGAAGCATCTATATCAAATTTCTTATCTGAAAATGATGAAATTATTGTTGCTTCAGTAGGTTGGTTTGGAGACAGATTTTCAGAAATAGCTAATTCTTACAATATTGAAGTTCACAATATAAATTTCGAATTAGGTGAAATAATTAATATTAATACTCTTGAAGAATTTATTATAGCTAATCCAAATTCAAAAGCTCTTTACATCACTCATAATGAAACATCTACTGGAGTTCAGAACGATCTTAAAGCTATTTCTCTTTTAGCTAAAAAGTATTCTTTATTATATGTTGTTGACGGTATTAGCAGCGTAGCTTCTGTGCCATGCAATACAGATGAATTAGAGATTGATGTTTTGATTTCAGCTTCTCAAAAAGGATGGGTTACACCTCCTGGACTTGCATTTATGTCTGTCAGCGAAAAAGCATGGCAATTTCATCAAAAGTCTTCTTGTCCAAAATTTTACTTTGATATTTCGCAATATAAAAAATATTTAGAAAAAGGACAGCCACCATTTACTCCTGCAATCGGCGTAATGTATTCTCTTAATAAATCATTAAAATTATTGCTAGATGAAACGATGCCAAAAGTTTATGAAAGGCATATAGATGCCGCTAATAAAATTAGAAGTAAATTACAAGAAATTAATTTTGAATTATTTCCTAAAAGCGAAGTTTATGCTTCCAATACTTTAACAGCGGTCAAAGTACCTGAAAATATAAACTGCTCTGAATTATTAAATATACTAGAAAATAAACACCAAGTAATTATTTCCACAGGGCAAGGAAAACTAAGTGGAAAAATACTTAGAATTGGACATCTTGGAATTGTTTCAGATGAAGAAATAAATTGGCTAATTAACTCAATATTAGAAACCATGAAATCATTAAATAATGGATAATTTATTAAAAACCTCTTTACATCAAACACATATTGACTCAAAAGCAAAGTTAGTACCTTTTGCTGGATGGGAAATGCCAATACAATATTCTTCTATACTGTCTGAATGTAAAGCAGTCAGAACACAATCCGGAATATTTGATGTTTCACATATGGGGAGATTTTACATATCAGGAAATGACGCATCTTTAGGATTAGACAAAATTTTAAGTGTAAATCCTTTTATGATTGAAGAAGGGCAAGGGAAATACAACGTAATATGTAATCAAAATGGTGGAATCATAGATGATGCTATAGTTTATAAAATTAATAATAATAAATTCCTATTAATTCCAAATGCTTCAAATGCAGACAAAATATATGAATGGGTCCGTGAAAATACTAATAATTTAGATTTTAATATTAATATTGTTACAAAAAATACAGCCATGATAGCATTGCAAGGCCCAACATCGAGAGCAATTTTAAATAACATATTTCCTGATTTACCTAAAATTAAAAGATTTAGATTTATAGAAACAAAATACAATGGCAAGAATGTTACTATTGCTCGAACAGGTTATACCGGAGAAAATGGGTTTGAAATAATTTTAGATAACGATATTTCTCAAAACTTTTGGGAAATATTAGTTAAAAATGGAGCAACTGAATGTGGCCTAGGAGCAAGAGATGTACTAAGACTAGAAGCTGCTTTAGCACTGCACGGTAATGAAATCACAGAAATAATAAATCCTTTTGAAGCTCAATTATCTAGATTTGTAGAATTAGATCGAGAAAATTATATGATAAACAACACATTAAATAATATTAAATCTCAAGAATTGTCAAAAAAATTAATAGGTTTTGAAATACAAGGTAGAAACATTGCAAGATCTCACAATATAATTAAAGACAATAATAATAATACAATTGGAGAAGTAACAAGCGGGTCATACTCTCCAACATTAAGTAAAAGCATCGGATTAGGATATATATCTGATAAATCTCTAGATATTCATTCTGAAATAACAATTGAAATCCGTTCAAAAAATATACTCGCTAAAATTACAAAAATACCATTCTATAAAAGGAAAAAGGAGCAAGTAAATGTATCCTGAAAATTTAAAATATTCTGAAGAACACGAGTGGTTACTTGAAAATAATGGAGTTGCAACTATTGGAATAACATCTTTTGCCGTAGAAAGCCTAGGCGATATTGTTTTTATTGAATTACCTCAGGCTGGCACTGAAATTACTCAGTTTTCTACATTTGGTGAAGTTGAGTCAGTCAAAGCTGCTTCAGAAATATACAGTCCCATAAGTGGGGAAATTATTGAAATTAATGAAAAACTAGAAACAGAACCTGAATTGTTAAATAATTCTCCTTTTGAAGATGGCTGGCTCATAAAAGTAAAAATTGCAGATGATTCTGAATTTGAAAAACTTATGAGTGCTAAAGAATATGAGTCATTTGTAAATGCGGGGAGTTAAAAAAACATGGATAATCAATATCAATCTACTTACACCCCAAATACACCAAAAATAAAAAAAGAAATGTTATCTGATATAGGTTTTGATTCGTACAAAGACCTATTTTCTGATATTCCTAAAAAATTCAGATTTCCAGATTTAAATTTACCTTCACCCACTTCAGAATTAGATCTGAAAAATGAATTATCTAAAATAGCGAATAAAAATTCAATACCTGGTGAATACAGCTCATTTTTAGGTGCAGGAGCGTATAGGCATTTCATACCTAGTGTAGTTAAGCAAATCACATCAAGAAGCGAATTTATGACTTCATATACTCCATACCAACCAGAAGTTTCTCAGGGTACACTTCAAGCGCATTTTGAATTTCAGAGTATGGTATGTGAATTAACTGATATGGAAGTTGCAAATGCGGGAATGTACGATGGCGCAACTAGTGCTGCAGAAGCAGTTTTAATGGCATGTAGAATTAATAAAAAATTTAAAGTAGAAATTGTTGGAGCTGTATCTCCTCTTTATATAGATGTTATCAAAACACTTACCCAGGCAATAGGGATTGAAATATCTTACAACAATATAGAAACTATCCTAAATGACGATGATGATGAGCCAGCATGCTACGTTATACAACAACCTAATTTTTTAGGAGAAATTTCTGATATTGAACAATTAAAGATTTTGTCAAACAAAAATAATGCTCTATTAATAGCAATATCAGAACCAATGTTTTTAAGCATGTATCAGACTCCTTCTCATTACAATGCTGATATTGTGGTAGCTGAAGGGCAACCATTTGGGGTATCACTTGCATATGGAGGCCCATATGCAGGACTGTTTGCTTGCAAAAAAAATTATGTAAGGCAATTGCCCGGAAGAATTGTTGGCGAAACTGTAGATTCCAATAATAAAAAAGGATATGTATTAACCCTGCAAACAAGAGAGCAACATATTAAAAGAGAAAGGGCGACTTCAAATATTTGTACTTCTGTTGGATTAATTGCATTAATGTCTACTGTATATATGGCATTACAAGGGAAAAAGGGTTTAAAATATCTATCCGAACTTTGTTATCATAAATCTCATTATGCAGCAGAAAAAATTAACAATTTACCCGGTTTTAAAGTACAAACAAATAATTTTTTCAAAGAATTCACCATATCATCCCCTATCCCTATTAAAGAATTAAATGAACACCTGCATAAAAACAAAATAATTGGTGGATATGATGTCTCTAACTTCATTGAAAATAGCATGCTATTAGCTATTACTGAAATGAATTCAAAAGAAGAAATTGATAATTTAATTACAATACTCTCTCAGGTATAAACTTTATGAATAATACAAATACACGCAAATTATTAATGGACAGAAGTGCAGATGGGAAAGTAGGTACTACGATGCCTTCAATAGATGTCCCACTTCAACCATTACCAAATAAAAAATTTCTAAGAAAAAATTTAGAAATGCCTCAAGTATCAGAAAATGAAATTGTGAGGTATTTTTCATCAATTAGTCAAATGAATTTTTCAATTGATCATAACTTTTACCCTTTAGGAAGTTGCACAATGAAATACAATCCCAAACTAAATGATGATATTGCTGGGTTTCCTGGTTTTAATGATATACACCCACTCCAAAACATTGATACTATCCAAGGAGCATTAGAAATAATGTTTGATCTGCAAAACATTTTAGCAGAAATAACAGGTATGTCAGCTACTTCTCTTGCGCCTATGGCTGGAGCTGAGGCAGAACTAGCAGGAATGCTAATGATAAGAGCTTACCATGTAAATAGAGAGGATTTTAAACGAAAAAAAGTCATCATTCCAGATAGTGCTCATGGAACAAACCCTGCATCAGCAGTTATGGCTGGCTTTGAAGTTATCAGCATCCCTACAGACAATAATGGCAATACTAATTTGGAAGCTCTAAAAAATGTTGTTGATGATTCTACTGCAGGATTAATGTTAACCCAACCAAGCACATTGGGATTATTTGACACAAATATCATTGAAGTGGTAAACATAATCAATTCTAATGGTGGTTTAATTTATGGTGATGGAGCAAACCTTAATGCCATATTAGGTAAAGTTAAGCCCGGAGAAATTGGTTTTGATGTTGTCCATTCCAATCTTCATAAAACATTCACTCAACCTCATGGAGGTGGAGGGCCAGGAGCAGGGGCTGTAATGGTAAATGATAAATTAGTCGATTTCCTTCCCGACCCAATTGTTACAAAAAATAAAACTAATAAATTTGATCTTTCTAAACCTCAAAAATCTATAGGAAAAATGGGGGCTTTTCATGGTAATTTTGGCGCTTTAGTACGAGCTTATTCTTATATTAGAACCTTAGGTAAAGAAGGTATAAATAATATTAGCGAAGACGCTGTTATTAATGCTAACTATTTAAGAATCAAATTAAAAGACACATTAGACTTACCTTACGACCGAATATGTAGTCATGAAGTAGTTTTTTCTGCTAAAACTATAAAAGAAAAATATGGGGTAAACGCCCTTGATATAGCAAAAAGATTAATTGATTATGACATCCACCCACCTACCATGTATTTTCCTTTAACAGTAGATGAAGCTTTACTAGTAGAACCTACTGAAACTGAATCAAAAGAAACACTTGATGAATTCATAGAAGTTATCAAAGTCATATGCGAAGAAGCCAAGACTAACCCAGATTTATTACACAATGCACCACATAACACCCCTAACACAAGATTAAATGAAGCTCTTGCTGCTAGAAATCCAAAATTAAATTGGAGAAATACAATAGAAGAATCAAATTAATAAATTAATTTATTTAATAATGAATTATGATTAAAATTATTTAATCCTTTTGATACTCCTAAAACAATATAATCCCCAAAAATATTATCATCAATCAAATCTTCCAATGTTCTTATGTATTTTAATGCTTCAGCCATATTTACAGAATTTTTCAAATAAGATTTTGTAAAATTCACAATATCTAAATCCTGTAAAAATTTTGATTGTTTATCTGAAAACATAAAATCAAAACCAAATTCTGTAAACCAATCGATTAACAAATTAAAATTTACAAACGAACTTATATCTACTAAATCTTCAGAATAGATATTATTAACTATATTTTGTTTTTTAATTATCCTTGCATCAGTGATCAAATTTTTATTCTTTTTTAAATCATTAAAAAAATATCCATAATCTATAGACAAAACTACACCACTTTCCATTCCATCACCAATATCTTTTATGATTTGTTTTTGCAACGGGGAATAAGCAAAAACTTTTCCAGGTATTGAATATATGTCTTCAGAATATTTATAAAAAGGATTATATTTAATTTCTAATTCTTGTTCTTCAAAATCATTACAATAATTTGCAAATATTTCATAGAATTTATCTTTTTTATTTATCAATCTTTTAAATGGCAAGGCATCAAATAATTCATTTGAAATAATAACACCAGTAATATTTTTTAAATTAAAACTATCACTATTAATTAATTGTATATTTTTATGTCTTTCCAAATTGTTTTTAAAATTACGATCAATAACAACTATATTTAATAAATCAGCAAATTTAGGTGACAGATCACGAATTCCGTCAAATATATTATTTATAAAATTTAAATTACCTCCTCCTATTTCTATTAATGAAAAAGTATTAGGTGAATTCATAGAAATCCAAACTGCATATATATATTTTGCAATCAGAAAACCAAAAGCAGAATGAGTTATGGGAGAAGTTACATAATCAGTCCCCCACAATTCTTGATTTTTTGCAGAATAATATCCGTCGTTTTTATCATATAATTTGTATTCCATAAATTGATCATATGAAATTAATTTAGTATGGAATTTGTGATGTAATTTCTTTTGCATAAAATGAATTATTAATACAAAAATGATTTAATAATTATTTTCTATCTTCAATTTTTATATATGGTTTTTCAAGTTCGCCAACATATGCCAATAACGGTCTTATCAAAATATTATTAGAAAATTGCTCAGTTATTTGAGCAGTCCATCCAGGGATTCTAGCTAAAGCAAATATTGATACGAAAATATCATCAGGTATATCTAATAGATTATAAATAGCACCAGTCCAGAAATCAACATTTTCACAAATACCTTTTTTCTCATATGGTTCCATGCAATCTGCCAAAGATTGAAGAATAGCAAACCATTTAGGATTACCTTTTCTTTCACTTAAATTTTTTGCATCTATTTTTAAAATCAAAGCTCGAGGATCAGCGGTTTTATAAACTCTATGACCAAACCCCATTATTCTACCGCCAGAAGATAATAAATTCTTAACATAATTTACCGTATTCTTCTCATCTCCAATTTCTTGAGCTTGTTTCATCACACCTTCAGCTGCACCTCCATGAGCCGGTCCTTTCAAGCAAGCTATACCAGCTGTAATAGCAGAATACACATCTGATTGAGTTGAAGCTACCACTCTTGCTGCAAATGAAGAAGCATTTAACCCGTGCTCTGCGTGTAAAATTAAATCTTTATCAATTAATTTTGCATCTAATTCATCTGGGATAACTCCAAAAAGCATATATAAAAAATTTGCTGCATGTGACAATGATTTATCAGGAGAAATAGAATCCTTACCATCTCTAAGTCTAATATGTGTAGTTACAATAGTTGGTGCTTTTGCAGTAATTGACAATCCTTTTTTTACATTTGACTCATTGGAATCATCCTCCAAAGATTCATCAAATGCAGCTAAAGTTGAAATAGTGGTTCTTAAAACATCCATTGGATGAAGATGTTTAATTGAATCTATCAATTTGATAACTTCATTTGGAATTTCCCTGTTATTTGCCATCCAAGTCGTTATTTCATCAAGTTGTGATTTGTTTGGGAGTGTTCCATGAATCAATAAGTAACTAACTTCTTCAAAAGTAGAATTATTTGCCAATTCATTAATATTAAATCCTCGATAATATAATTTTCCATTTTTACCGTCAATATAACTTGATTTTGTTCTATCAAGATATATTTCCTTCAATCCCCTATGGATTTTAATATCGTTTGATTCGTTCATTTTCTTTTCATTAAATTATAATAAATATCAGAGATATACATTTATTATAATGATACCATAATTTATATTGATTTGACTTCAGGTATATTAAATATTAAAATCAAGTTTTTACACTATTTTTATATTTAATAAATATGAATGAACATGAACATGAAATTCCTGAGATAGTAATCATAAGATTGCCTTTATATGTAAGAACTCTCAGTGAGTTAAAATTATTAAACCAAATAACTGTCAGTTCACAACACTTGGGAAATTTATTACAAACTACTCCTGCTCAAATAAGAAAAGATTTTAGTCATTTTGGTAAATTTGGAAAACAAGGGAGAGGATACAATATAGACTATCTCTTAGATGAGTTAAGACAAATACTTAATTTAAATCAAAAATGGAATACCTGTGTTGTAGGTATTGGAAATTTGGGTCAGGCTGTAATTAATTATCATGGTTTTGAAAATGAAGGTTATATAATCAAAGCAGCTTTTGATATTTCTATCCCTTCTAATATTGCTAACAAAGATATAGTTATAAAACCAATATCTGAAATGAAAAGTACAATAAAAAAATTAAATATTAAAATTGGAATAGTAACTGTACCTGCCCCAGATGCTCAGGGGGTAATAGACAGATTGGTAGAAAGTGGTATAAAAGCAATTTTAAACTATGCGCCTATGAAACCTGTACTCCCAAAAGCAATAGTTTGCAGAAACATTGACCCTATCTTGTCTCTTCAGTCAATGTCTTATTATTTAAACAAATAAGTTTATTAATCTATTAATACAATTAATTTATTATTTTTAATCTCTGAAAAACCACCAGTTATTTCAATAGTCTTTTCTTTTTCTTTAGTAGATCTAGTAATTAATTTTCCAGATTTTAAAGTTGTAACTAAACTAGCATGATTTTGTAATACTGTAATATAACCATCCTTGCCTGGCAGAGTCACAGAATCAACATTACCAGTAAAATCTAAACCATTTTGAGAAATTATATCTATTTCAAAAGACATGACAACCTCTATTGCTTTTGTTTTGGTTTTGCATTTTCCACTACTTCATCAATAGTTCCTTGCATGTAAAAAGCCTGTTCAGGCAAATCATCATGTTTCCCTTCTAAGATTTCTAGAAATCCTCTAACATTTTCTTCAATAGAAACATATTTACCTGGAATTCCAGTAAAAACTTCTCCAACAAAAAATGGTTGAGTTAAAAATCTTTGAATTCTTCTTGCTCTACCTACTATAACTTGATCTTCTTCAGATAATTCTTCAATACCCAATATAGCTATAACGTCCTGTAAGTCTTTATATCTTTGTAATATTTGTTTTACACCTTGTGCAGCTCTGTAATGATCTTCTCCAACAACAGCTGGTTCAAGAATTCTTGAATTTGATGCAAGTGGATCTACTGCAGGAAATAATGCTTGTTCGGCTAAAGCTCTTTCTAAAGCTATATTTGCATCTAAGTGACCAAAAGTTGTTACAATTCCCGGATCAGTATAATCATCAGCAGGAACATAAACAGCCTGAAAAGATGTAATTGATCCATCATTTGTAGAAGTGATTCTTTCTTCCAAATCTCCTATTTCGGTGCTTAATGTTGGCTGATAACCTACTGCCGAAGGCATTCTTCCCAATAAGGCTGATACCTCCATTCCGGCCAATATATATCTGTATACATTATCAACGAAAAGTAAAACATCTTGTTTACGTACATCTCTGAAATATTCCGCCATGGTTAACCCAGTTAATGCAATTCTTGCTCTAGTTCCTGGAGGTTCATTCATTTGGCCAAATACTAATGCCGTAGAATCTAAAACTCCATATTCTTTCATTTCATTCCATAAATCATTGCCTTCCCTTGATCTTTCCCCAACACCTGCGAATACTGATACCCCAGAATGTTCCTGAGCTATATTTCTAATTAATTCAGTTATAATTACAGTTTTCCCTACTCCTGCACCACCATATGCGCCAACTTTACCACCTTTCGCAAAAGGAGTCATTAAATCTATAACTTTAATCCCAGTTTCCAAAATTTCAGTTGTACTCCTTTGCTGATCAAAAGCAGGAGCTGGTCTATGAATTGGCCATCTTTCAACATCTTTAGGAATTGGATCACCATCATCAATAGCATCCCCTAAAACGTTAAATAATCTTCCAAGAGAAGGATCGCCAACAGGTACTTGAACTGCCGCTCCGGTATCCAAGACTTCCTGTCCTCTGGACAAACCATCTGTAGAGCCTAAAGCAAGACATCGTGCCCAATTATTACCAACTAACTGTTCTACTTCTAAAACTAATTTTTCTCCAGCTAAATCTGTTTCTAAAGCGTTGTAAATATTAGGTAATTTATCAGGAGGGAATTCCACATCCACTACTGTACCAATAACTTGAACAATATTTCCTTTTGACATTTCAATACTCCTAATTTAAAAATAAATATTAATTTTCAATTGCAGACATTCCACCAACCAAATCCAACAATTCTGATGTAATTGTTTCTTGTCTTGCTTTATTCAAATCTAAAGTGAGATCATCAACTAATTCATTGGCATTATCAGTAGCATTTTGCATTGCAACCATCCTAGCTGCATGCTCGCTAGCCAATGAATCTAGAATAGATCTGAAAATCATAATAAATACATATTTTGGAGCAAAATCAAATATTAAATCTAATTGATTAGGTTCAAAAATATGATTACTAACATTTTGGCTATTCTTACTTTGTTTAAATGGTAAAAGGTCAATAATTTCAGCTTTTTGATTAGCTACACTATTAAAGTGAGAATAAACTAATTTAACAGATGTGTATTGATTTTCAATAAACTCATCAACAATATAATCACTAATCAATTCAACATCTTCTGATGTAAATTCATCTTTCATTTCAAAAGTATTTAGTAAATTCAAATTTCTAGAATTAATATATTTATCTATTTTTTTCCCTAATGAAACAAAACTCTTTTTATTAACTTGTTTGGTGTTTTCTTCTAAAGTTTTAACTAAATTTCCAAATAATGGCCCAGACAAACCTCGATTGGAAGAAATTACTAAATATAATACATTTTCATCAGAATTTTCATGTGATTTAAATAAATCACTATATTCAGCTAAAAGATCAAAGTCTGCAGAATTTAATATACTATTTTTTATATTTTCATAATTTGTTGAATATATATTATAATTCTCAGCAGCATCTTGAGCCTTTCGTAATTTAGAAGCCGCAATCATCTGCATAGCACCTGTAACTTTAGCTGTATTCGTAATCGATTTAATTCTTGTACGTAGTTCTTTAGTACTTGCCATTAATTAAAAACCCATTGATTTTTTATATTTCGAGCTGATTTCAGATATAGTCTTTTTAGAATCATCATCCAAATCTCCTGAAGATTTTATAGTATTTAAAACTTCACTCAAATTTGATTCTGCATAGTCATACCACCCTAATTCAAACTCTTTCACTTTTTCCACAGGAATATCATCCAAAATACCTTCATTAGCCATATGAAACATGCACACCTGTTGTTCCATTGCAACTGGCGAAGCCTCATTTTGTTTAAGTAATTCAAGTATTCTTTGACCTCTATCTAATTGCTTCTTTGTAGCATCATCCAAATCAGAAGTACCGAACTGAGCAAATGTTTCCAATTCTCTGAATTGTGCCATTTGAATTTTTAAACTACCAGCTACTGATTTCACAGCTTTTGTCTGCGCAGCACTACCAACTCTAGTAACAGAAAGTCCTAAATTCACTGCAGGTCTTATTCCAGAATTAAAAAGATCTGGCTCTAGGTATAGTTGCCCATCAGTAATTGAAATTACATTTGTTGGAATATAAGCAGATACATCTCCTGCTTGAGTTTCAATTACTGGCAAAGCTGTCATTGATGCTCCGCCATAGTCCGCGTTCAATTTTGCAGCTCTTTCAAGTAATCTTGAATGCAAATAAAAAACATCACCAGGATATGCTTCTCTTCCGGGAGGTCTTCTAAGTAACAATGACATTTGACGATAAGCCCACGCATGTTTTGTAAGATCATCATATACAATTAATACATCTTTACCCTGGGACATAAAATACTCACCTATAGCACAACCCGAATAAGGTGCCAAATACTGAAGTGCAGCTGACTCAGAAGCATTTGCAGTTACCACTATAGTATGTTCCATGGCTCCATTAGTTTCTAATTGGTTAACTATATTCGCAACTTTCGATGCCTTTTGACCAATAGAAACATATATGCATATCAAATCACCATCTTTTTGATTGATAATAGCATCGATACAAACAGCCGTTTTCCCAGTACCTCTATCACCAATAACAAGTTCTCTCTGACCTCTTCCAATAGGGACTAATCCATCTACAACTTTTACACCAAACTGAACTGGCTCGCTGACAGATTGCCTTTCAACTACACCGGGAGCGATTTTTTCAACTTCAATAGTTTCAGTTGAAGCAATACTGCCTTTACCATCTATTGGTTGCCCTAACGGGTTTAATACACGGCCAATCATATCATTTCCTGCTGGAACTTCAACAATCCTGCCAGTGCTTTTCACTTCATCACCTTCCTTGATCCCTAGATAATCACCTAAAATAACAACTCCAACGGTATCTTCTTCCAAATTTAAAGCTAATCCAAAAATATCATTTTGGAACTGTACTATTTCATTTGCTTTCACATTCGATAATCCTTGAACTCTTGCTACCCCATCACCAGCTTCAGTTACTATGCCTGTCTGCTCAACTTTTAATTCATCACCAAATTTTTTAATTTGTTCTTTTATTATTGATGCAATATCTTCATTCGCCATAACTTTCCTCTCTTATACTAATTCTCTTCTTAATTGTTTAACTTTATTTTTAATACTACCGTCAATAACAGTATCTCCTAATCTGATTACTACTCCCCCAATCAGTTCAATATCAATTTTTTCTTCTATAACAGATTCAGCTCCTGATATCTCATTAACTAAATTTGAAATTTGATCTTTAAGGTCATCACTAATTTTATATGGGGATGTAACCGAAACTCTAATAATATTATTTAATTTTTCAACTTGACCCACAAACTGTTTATGAATATCTTGAATAATAGAAAAAGATTGATTCTTAGTTAATAGTTTTAAGAAATTCAATTGTAATGTATTTAATTTACTTTTAAAGACTTCATCAATTGTGTTCATTTTTTTTGATAAAGATATTTTTGTTGAATTTAATACATTAGCAAAATCTTTATCAGTCTCAGTATCAGAAATCAATTTCAGTTTATCCAACCAGTCATTATAACTCTGATCTTCAGAGGCAATATCAAATAATGCTCTTGCATATCTTTTCGCTATTTTTGTATCTTTTATCATAAATATTTACTATTCACTTTTTATATTTTTTGCTTTTTCAAGAAATGATTGAATAATCTCTTTATGATTATTCGCATTTACTTCTCGTTCAACAATTTTCTCAGCCGCTGAAATAGCTAAACTAGAAAATTCAGATCTTATATTATTAATTATTTTATCTTGTTCAGATCTGATTTCATCAAGAGCTCTTTTCCTTTCACTTTCAATTTGTGATTTACTTTTTTCTAATTCAGATTCTTTTATCTTCTTTGCCTGTTCTCTTGCCTCCGATATAAAAGCCTGAGATTCCTCTCTTGCTTTTATCATTAGAGTTTCATTTGCAGCTGATGTTTGTTCTGCCTCTTCCTTAACACGTTCAGCAGTCTCTAAGCTAAATTTAATTTTTTCAGCTCTATCCTCTAGCATTTTAACAATAGGAGAATACAAAAACTTTTTTAACAAAAGAAATAGAATAAGAAAACTTATAAACTGAGTTAACAGTCCAGGCCAATTTATGCCTACTGCATCCATAAAAAACTCCTAAATTATTCTTAGTTAAACGAATTTAATTAAAATAGCTACAACTAGAGCATAAATAGCAATTGCTTCAGCAAATGCAATAGCTAAAATCATATTTGTCTGTATTGGACCTGCGGCTTCTGGATTTCTACCAATAGCTTCCATAGCTTTTGATCCTAACAATCCTATTCCTATACCTGGGCCAATAGCACCCAATCCTATAGCCAATCCAGCCCCAATATTTAAAATATCTCCATCCATAATTTAACTCCTTTTTTTAAGAACTTAATTTTGTTTATTAAATTTATCATAAATTATATCAATGTTCATCAGAATTATGACTAACTGTAGCAATAGCTGCAAATACTAAAGTTAACATTGAAAATATCAGTCCCTGAATTAATCCTACGAATAATTCAAGTCCTATAAATGGAATAATCCCTATTAATGGTAATAAAAATGCCATAGCAAATAATAAAACTTCACCGGCAAAAATATTACCAAACAACCTAAAAGTAAAACTTATAACCTTTGCAAATTCTCCAACCAGCTCCAATATCCCGACAAAGAAATTTATAGGGCCATTTTTAAAATTAATAAATTTTCCAAAATGACCAGACAATCCCAAATACTTGATACCCCACCAATGAATCGTAATCATGGCGCATAATGCCAAAGCTAAAGTAGTATTAATATCTGAATTTGATCCTCTGAAAAATGGTACTAATATTCCAGCCTGATAATTATTATCAAAATTATCTACACCTAATTCCTTAGCTTTCAGACTTTTTGCATCTTCAAATTCATGATGTAACCAATCATGAGAACAAATCTCATTTCCATGATAGTCGCTATGCTTATCTTTCGAATCTAAATGCTTAAACAAAGATGAATCAGAAGAATTTATCTTATACTTAGAAGATCCAAATCCAAATAAAGTAGATGATAAGTTGCCATTCTTTTTATATATATTGAACTTTACATCATGTCCTAAATTATCTTTTTTCTCCTGATGATGACAATATTCTTCTGCAGATTCAATCCTACCAATCGTACCAGTGCCTGGCAAAACTCCAATCCAATTGGAGATAACAACAAACAAGAAAATAGTCATTACCAAAGGAAAAAATATCTTCCCTTTTTCTTCACCAGCAATCTTTTTACAAGTGTTATACATTGCTTCAATAGCAAATTCTATTAAATTTTGAATTCCTGAAGGAATAATTTTCATCTTACTAGTAGCTTTAATAGAAACAACTAATAATATTACGATTGTTAATAATGACATAAGCAAGGTATTAGTTATGGCACTATTTAAAAAATTAATTAAAAAATTATCTTTTGACCCTTCAAAAACATATAATGTTTCCGAAGGAATGGAAATATAAGCAAAAGGTGCGCTTATAAAGCCTAAACCTAAAGCACTACCTAATCCACCACCAAGAACTGAAACAATAAATAGTATTCCAAGGGCAATAGGATTAAGGATGATTTTGGTAATGTATGAAAATAATTTACTCATCAAATAATATATAACAATTTACAATTTAATCTGTTTTTAATATAAGATTAACTAATTTAACAACACCTACCCCGGCACACAATAACCCTAATAAAGTACCAAATACTATAAAAAAACCATCAGCATTAGAAAATGTGAAAAAATTTGCAACCCAAGAACCTAAAAAAGCTCCTCCAATCAAACATACAGCAATAAACCACCCTATGCCTACAAGCTGGAAGACTAAAGCTAGTTTCCTGGAACCCAAATCACTCTCCTATAGCTATAAAATCCTATCATATACTTAATAATATGGTCAAATCAATTAAGATTAAAAATCTTCTAAATCTAACTCATCCATAAAATCATCGAAAGCAGATAACTTTAATTCCTTAGAATCTGAAGATTTTTTTTGTTTTTTATTAGGTAATAAACTATCGACATTTTTCAAATCATCATTGTTTTGGTCTAATTCCATTCCTGCTTTGTCCAAAACTTTATCTTCAGCATATATTGGCGAACCTGTTCTGACTGCAAGAGCTAAAGCATCACTTGGTCTTGAATCTATTTCTATCAAGTCACCTTTGAAATCTACAACTATTTTAGCCATAAAAGTATCTTCATGATTAACATCCCAAACAACTACATAATCTATTTTAGCTCCTAAAGATTCAAATGAATTGCACAACAAATCATGTGTCATAGGCCTGGGGACATCTACATCCTCAAGTTTTAAAGCAATCGCTTCAGCTTCATTTGTGCCAATCCACATAGGTAGATATCGTTTTGAATGTTTTTCTTTCAAAATCACAACACGCTGATAATTCATCAAACTGACTCTAATACTATCAATAACCATTTCAAACATTGTGATTCTCTCTGTTGATACAATAATTATAATTTAATTCTAATTTTTACAATATTGCATGTCAATGAAAATAATAAAAATAAAAATTATTTTATTTTTTTTAATATTTCTTGATATTTCATCTGAATATTTCTTTTGCATTTTACACACTGCAACTCATAATCTGACAAATTAGAATAAGGATATATTTTTATCTTGGAATCTTCTCCTATTTTCTTTATTTCCCATACTTCAGAACCACACACATGTGATTTTTTAAATTTTATATTTGTATTAAGTTTAAATTCTTTTTTCAATAATTAAAAAATCAAAGGTTTAACTAAATTAACAAATTTATCAGCTTCAATCCTGGCTGCAGATTCAAATTCCAATTTATTAGATGCATACAATATTGAACGTGAAGAATTAATAATATAAGGAGAAGTATCAATATTCCCTTGTTTTAAAACATTAATCACAGATTTCAAATCTCCTCCCTGGCTACCTATTCCTGGAACTAAAAATGGGATATTAGGACATATTTTTTTCAATTTTTTTATATCATCAATATTTGTTGCACCAGCAACTAATCCAATATTATTATTTTTATCATTCCATTTGGAAATCAAAGTACCTAAGTATTCATATAGAGTAATATTAGACTCTGCTAGTATTACATTTTGTAATTCGTCAGAACTAGGATTAGAAGCCCTGCACCATATTAAAACACCTTTGGATTCATATTCAACAAAAGGGGTTACCGAATCTTCTCCTCCGTATACATTTATTGTTGCAGCATCACAATCCATAGTTTTGAACACCGAATAAGCATAAGCTTCACTTGTATTCCCTATATCTCCTCGTTTTGCATCAGCAATTATTACAATATCCGAATCTACAGATTTAATATAATCTATGGTTTTATATAAAGCTTGCATGCCTTGTAATCCCTCTTTTTCATAAAAAGCGAAATTAGGTTTATAAGCACATACTAAATCAAATGTTGAATCTATAATTCTTTTATTAAATTCAAAAATATTTTCTATTGGCATTTTATTTTTATCAGGATCTAATCCAATAGATAAGACTGAATTATTTTTCCTGATTATATTTGTTAATTTTTGCTTAAATTTCAATTTTAAATCCAAATTATGTATACGAAATTTTTACATTTTCCGATTTAAATATAACATAAATCTCATCATTAATATTTAAATTCATTTTCTTAAATGAATACTCAGAAATATCAGAAACAATATCAAAACCAACATTACAAAAAACTCTGACTTTAGATCCAATCAATTTTATATTATCTATCTTTCCTAAAAGAATATTTTCAGCATCAATATTATTAAGCTTATACTTTGATAGTATCACTGAATTTGATGATATTAAAATTACTGTACTTTTAGACTCCAATCTATTTAAAGTATTGATTTTCACATTATTAATAGATATCGAATTATTTGATATAGATTCATTAAGTACATAAATATTTTCAAATTCTGTATCGTTATTAGAAGTATATGTCAATGATTGAGAATTTTTCACATCTTTAATTTGACCATTTTCTATCATCGCAACTTTATCACAAATGGATACAATTTCAGATATATCATGAGAAACATAAATTATGGGGATAGAAAATCTTTTATTTATTTTTTTCAAATATCCTAGAACCATTAATTTAGATTTAAGATCTAATTCTGATACAGGTTCGTCCATCAAAAGAACTGATGGGAATCTAGCCAATGCTCTTGCAATAGATATTTTCTGCGCCTCTCCGCCAGATAGCTGACTAGGATATCTATGAATTAAATTTTTAACATTCATAATATCTATAATTTCTTCTACTTTAATTGCATTATCATCTTTATATCCATAACGAATATTTTCATCAACATTCATACTAGGAAATAAATTAGGTTTCTGAGTGACATATCCTATATCTCTGTGTTCTGTATTTATTGAAATATTTTTATTATTTAAAGAATTAGAACTTGAAATTTCATAAAGGATTTTATCATTTATTTTAATTTTTCCAATATCAGGAGAAATAAATCCCGCAATACAATTTAAAATAGTTGACTTTCCTGAGCCAGAAGGGCCAAATATACCATTGATTTTATTATTAAAATTCAAACTACATTTCAATACAAAGTCCGGATATTTTTTTGTAATATCAATATTAATAAAACTCATATTTACTCTCTATTATTTCTAATTGATTTATGAATTAAAAAATAATTAATTAAAACTGCTAAAAATCCTAAGCCTACAGAGCAAAATATCAATAAGCCTAAATCATTATCATTGCCTGTTTGTATTGACTGAAAAATTGCTAATGGAATAGTCCTTGAAATTCCTTGTATATTACCTGCAAAAATAATTGTAGCTCCAAATTCACCTAAAGAACGTGCAAACCCAAGTAGAATACCTGCCATAACCCCATATTTACTTTCTCTTAAAGTAACACTAAAAAACATCCTTATATAACCAGCCCCTAAAGATCTTGCTATTTTTTCTAAATCTCTATTTACAGAATCAAAAGCTATAATCACAGCTCTTGCCATCAAAGGAAAAGAAACTACAGAACATGCCAAAACAGCTGCCATTTTAGTAAATACCACTTCAATACCTAATACGTTATTAAGAAAAACTCCCACAATGCCTGTAGGGCTAAAAATAATCAATAAGAAATATCCTGACAATACTGGCGGAAGAACGAGCGGAAGAGATATTAAAACATCTAAAATTAAATTTATACTTCTCGATTTATATCTAGTGATGATCAAGCTAAATAATATTGCTAGTGGAATATTTAATAAAGTAGCATAAATCGATACTTGTATAGTTAATATTAAAGCTTCAGTAACCAAAATCAATCCTGAGGAATTTTAAATCCATAATTTATAAAAATATTTTTCGCTTCATCAGTATACAAATATTCCTCAAATTTTTTTACATTATCATTTGAATTAAAATATATTATCGGATACTCAATCTTCTCATGCAGACTTGGAGAAATATTCTTTTTATATACTTTATTTGGATATGTATTAAAATCTGTTATATAAGCAAAAACTGCTTCTGATAACCCTAATCTTAAATGATTAACTGCATCTCTTACATTTTTAGTTTTTATGATTTTATTTTCGACATTCTTATAGCCCGTTGAATTATTTATAGCTTGCATAGAATATTCTCCTGCAGGCGCTAATTCAGGATCTGCCATAGATATTCTTTTGAACTTTGGATCTAGAATAATTTTTTTTAATTCATTCTGGTCCCAATTATTTGACTCGATTTCAGTAACAATAACCAAAGTATTTAATACTAATATATTTTTTTTATGTATATCTATTTGTTTGGACAGTAAAAAATCATATGGTGTATTACCTGCAGAAATAAAAATATCAGATTTAGCACCCCTAGATATTTGTGACGCTAAAGTTTGAGATCCATTTAAATTCAGTAAAATTTTAATTCCATATTTATTTTCAAATAAGCTTTTAACTTCTGTCATAGGTTCAGACAGGCTAACTGCAGTGAATATTAAAAGTGAATCTTGATATTTGCGATTAGCAGAATAAAAAATTGACAATGAAATAACAATTGTCATAATTAATATAATAGCTGTATATTTATTTTTGAACATAAAACAAAATAATAAATCTAATAGGTTAATAATATAAATGAATATTAAATCTGATAAGCAAAATTTGAATTATAAACTAACACCGAACCAAATTCAAAAATATAGTCGCCATATAATTATGCCTCAAATTGGCAGTATAGGGCAAAGGAAATTACTTAACTCTAAAGTACTGATTATTGGAGCGGGAGGACTTGGTTCTCCAATAAGTATATATTTAACTCTTGCGGGAGTTGGAACTATTGGGATTATAGACATGGATGTTGTAGATATATCGAATCTACAAAGACAAATATTGCATCAAGAAAATAATATCGGAGAGAGAAAAACAGATTCTGCGAAAGAAACATTACTTTCATACAATAAAGATTTAAATCTTATAACTTATGATAAACCTTTAGATTCAAGCAACGCTATGAATATTTTCTCTCAATTCGATATTATTATTAATGGAGCAGACAATTTTCCAGCAAGATATCTTGCATGTGACGCAGCTTATTTAACCAACAAACCTTTAGTAGATGGAAGTATTTTATTATTTGAAGGTCAATTAAGTACATATATCCCTAAAAAAGGATGCTACAGATGTTTATTTCCTGAACCTCCAAAGCCTGGGGAAGTTCCAAGTTGCGCTGAAGCAGGAGTATTAGGCATGCTGCCAGGCATAGTAGGAAGTATACAGGCAACAGAAGCGACAAAATTAATTTTAAACATAGGTGAAACCCTTCAGGGTAAATTACTTTTAGTTAATGCATTAAATATGGATTTCAGAACAATAAAATTAAAAAGAAACAAAAACTGTGTTTTATGCGGAACTAAGCCCACAATTAATAAATTAATAGATTATGACGCTTTTTGTGGAATTAATTAATTTCTATTAACTACAGTAAACTTTGCCTATCAATCAATTGTCCATCTTTGATAACATCAACAACAGTTCTTAAGTTTTCTATCTGCTTACTAGGATCTTCCTCTACAACTAATATATCTGCCAATTTACCAGTTTCAATAGATCCCAAATTATCATCTATCCAACAAGATTGTGCTGCGATATCGGTAGCTGACATAATGGCTTCTATTGGACTTTGACCTCCTTTTACATGGCCTTCAATATCCAAGAAATAATTCCCCATCTTATAACCGCCCCAGGCAGAATCAGATCCAGCTGACATCGGAACACCTAAACTAATTAATTTATTAAAACATTCTAATCTATGTTCATTTTCTCTATAAACTAAATCCAAATCTTCCTGATCTTGTTCGTTAAAATCCCCATTTTCTTTTTTATTTTCCAATATAATTGCTCTCATTAATCCAGGGCCTAAAGTCGGATTAACAAAAGCTCCTTTTTCAAGCATTAAGTCTGCTACATCTTCACGATAGTTATTTGTGCCATCCACATCCTTAAATACGCCATGGATAATAGTGTCAACACCAGCATTAAGAGCTCTTTTCATAGCTTCTGAACTATGACAATGAGCAGCAACATGTTTGCCAAATTTATGGGCTTCTTCAGCAATAACATTTAATTCATGCTGAGAAAAACTGGGCCTTAAAGGGAATGAAGTTCTAGTACTTCCGCCTGTTGCTGTTACTTTAATAAAATCTGCTCCTTGCTTAATCAGATATCTGACAGATGCTCTACATTGATCTTCACCAGTAATCTCTTCTCCAAAATATCCTAAATGTCCGCCAATTATAGCAAGAGGTCTGCCGCTTAAAACTAGTCTAGGTGATTCAACAATGCCCATTTCAGCAGCTTTTCTTAAATGAAATGCGGTATTATTTTTAGCGCCACAATCCCTGATAGTTGTCACTCCTGACTGTAAATGAACTCTGGCATTATTAGCCATGTTAATAGACAATATTTCATCAGGTAAAGTTGCTAAATCATCTCCAGCTCTACCATCACCTATTCCCGTTAAGTGCACATGCGAATCTACTAAACCCGGCAATAAAGTTTTATCTGAATAATCCAAAAGTTTATAATTCAAATCTTCAGGCATATCCAATTCCCCGGAAGGTTTTACATCTACAATCTGATTATCATTAATTACAATACTAATATCTTTTTTCACATTCTTACTTTTTCCATCAATAAGTTGTCCTGCCTTAATAACTAATAATTGATTACTTTCATTTGTCATCGTTTCCTCCTTATAATTGTTCAGGTTTTATCTGTGAATAAGTTTTGTTAGATTCATCAGATCCTCTTTGAATATGTTGCCCCATCAAAAATACTTCTTTAACAGTAGACAAGTTTTTAATATCATCCAAAGGATTATTTTTTAAAATCGCAAAATCTGCTGATTTACCTTTTTCAATACTTCCAACTGTATCCCCCAACCCCAAAGCCATCGCAGCATTTATAGTTACTGATTTCACACCTTCATAATTGGAATATCCAGATTCAACTAATAATTCAGTTTCATGAAAAGTATTTCCCAAAGCATAATCACCCCATGATGAATCTGAGCCTGTTATAACTTTCAATCCCATATCAATCATTTTTCTACAATGATCTAATTTAGTTTCAAGAGATAATTTTGCTGCATCCAATCTAGCTTCCAAAACATTTTTTCTATCACTACTTATTGAAACTCTTTTATTCTCCCAGCCACCTAAAGATGGATTTTCACCCATTGTCAAACTCCATAATCTAGCACGTCCTACATGAAGAGTAGGATTTACATACGCACCTTTTTTGGCAATTTTTTCAGCTAATTTCTCATTAAATTTAGACTCTCCTTTATTGTTATCAAAATTACAATGAATAATCATATCAACACCAGCATTTAAAGAATTATCAATCCCTTCCATGGACAAACAATGAGTAGCCGTTAATAAACCATAATTTTTCGCTTCATTAGTAACTGCATCCAATTCTTTTTGAGAAAAGCTTGGTCTCAAAGGAAAAGAGGTTGCAGTGGATCCCCCGGTTGCAGTAATTTTAAAATAATCTACCCCTTCTTTAATAAGTTGCCTAGAAAGTGCTAAACTTTCTACAGGCCCTGTAACTTCACCTCCAAAATATCCCATATGCCCTCCTATAATAGCTATTGGCCTACCACACAAAACCATTCTTGGAGCAATCGCCAATCCTTGATTTACTGCATCTCTTAGCTTCATCATAGTTGTATTCTTTGGACCATTTTCCCTTATTGTAGTAACTCCGGAATACAGGCTAGTTTTTGCATTTTTAGCAGATTTGATGGTCAATATATCATCTTCTATTTCTCCAATAGAATCTCCACTTCTCCCATCTCCAAAACCATTGTGGTGAGTATGGCAATCAACCATACCTGGAATTAACACTGAATCTTTATAGTCATAAATTGTTGCATCAGATCTAATTTTATCCTTAATCTTTTCGTAATTACCTGACAAAGTTATTAACCCATCTTCAAAAATGACAGCTCCATCTTCAATAGGGTTTTTGTTAACCATATCAATCATTACTTTTGCTTTAATCACAGATTG
>CAYTCC010000005.1:0-32609 GCA_964436345.1 uncultured Dehalococcoidia bacterium | reverse complement strand
GCTTTGCATTTTATTAAAACTAATTTATTCTTAACTTTAGAGTAAGTATCTAGTCTAGCTATCACTTCCTGTCCAATATAACATCCCTTATTGAAGTTGATATATTTTCCCAATCCTGCTTCTAGAGGATTGTAATTTTCATTAATTTCTGCAGGATATCCAGGTAAATTATTAACTATTCTATAATTATTGAATTGATCATCATCTAAATAATCTACAAATTTAAAATTGATATTATTTTTCTTAAATAATTTCAGAACATAATCAATATCTTCTTTTGAAGCATAAATTTCATAATGTCCAAAATCAAAATAATTTTTATTTACTACTAACAGTTTAATTCTTCCATAAGGTTCTTTATTTAAAGCAATAAACATAGATTTGCCTTCGGTTAAAGACATATCAATACCAAAAATAGAATTAATAAACGAGATAGAATTTTCACCCATAATCATAATTTTAGATTGATATTCTTTTTCATCAAGAATAATTTCAACTTCTTCTCCAAATGTATAAAAATCTATCCATTCTAAAACTTTATTTAAAGAATCTGCAGAACAACCTAATATAATTTTATCTTCTATATTCAATATACTTAAAATTTCAATCATTCTTCCTTTTGGAGACACCAACAAAGAATATGCATGTTCCATTGATTTTAAACTTTTAAGATCATTAGTGGTTAATCGATCCAATAAATCTATACTATCTTTGCCTTTTACAACAATAAACTTATAGTTTGAAGGAGTGTATATTCTTACATTTGAATTTAATTCAGCTAAATTCATAGTTAATTATACCGAGAATGAAGTACCACAACCGCAGGTTGTTTTAGCATTTGGATTATGAAAAACAAAGCCTTTACCATTTAATCCACCTTGGTATTCCAAAGTAGTGCCAGCCAGGAAAATATATGATTTTTTATCAACATAAAGCTCCATACCATTCTCACTAATCACTTTTTCATTATCGGTAGGATTTTCAGCTAATTCCAAAACATAAGTCAATCCAGAACATCCGCCACCTTTCACAGCAACTCTTAAATTAGTTTTATCTTTACCTTCAAGTTCTCCAAAGCTTCTAATATGATTAACAGCATCAGATGTAATCTTTATTGTTAAAGCTCCAGAATTGTCTCTTTGGACAGAGGGTTTATTCATCATAATTATCAATTATTAATATATATACTATTATTATACTTATAAATCTATATTATTCCAAAAATATATTATAATAATATATATAATGAGGTGATTGGACGATCGCTATTTTTAATAGAGGAAAGTCCGAGCTCCAATGGGAAAGGTGCCAGTTAACAACTGGTCAAGGTGACTTGAAGGAAAGTGCCACAGAAAATATACCGCTATTAATCATAGTAAGGGTGAAAAGGTGAGGTAAGAGCTCACCGCTTTATTGGTAACAATAAAGGCATGGTAAACCCCACCTGGTGAAAGATCATATAGAAAGGAAATGGATTCTCCCGTATCCAAGTACTTTGGGTAGATCGCTTGAGCTTATTGGTAACAATAAGCCTAGATAGATGATCGTCAGTGTATATCACTACAGAACTCGGCTTACAAATCACCTCATTAAATCTAGATTTACATAAATTCCAATTTTAATTTTTGGTTCTGTGCCTGATGCATTAATGCACCAGATGAAATACCATCTACACCATTAATCATATATGCAGATAAATTTTTCAAAGTAACTCCACCGGAGATTTCAATAAATATGTTTTTACTTTTAGCGCGAATAATATCAACACATATTTTCGCATATTCTGGTTCCATATTATCTAATAAAATTGCATCAACTTTATATTTAAGCAATTCTGTTAACTGAGATTTATTATCTACTTCTACTTGAATAGGCAATTCCGAATCATAATCTCTTATAATTTTATAAAAATCATTTTTTGAAGCAATCCAATGATTATCTTTAATTAACAATCCTGAAGATAAATCTAATCTATGATTGTAACCTCCTCCAACTTTAACAGCATATTTTTCAAAAAGTCTTAAACCTGGTGTTGTTTTACGAGTATCTAATATTTTAATACCGCTATATTCAGTTATGTTTACATATTTTTTTGTTAAAGTGGCAATGCCCGATAGTCTTTGTAACAAATTTAGAAGTATTCTTTCCAATTTCAACAATTGCCTTGCATTTCCATCAATTTGTGCTATTTTTTGGCCCTTTTTTAATTCAGTCCCATCCTTTGCGAAAATACTAATTTTAAAATCATCATCCAATGCATTTAAAATTTGTTCACCAGCAAATATACATTCATCTTCACAAACAAATAAAGCTGAAGTATTTTTGTTATTATCAACTGTTAATTGTGTTGTGGGATCTCCATTTGGAGAGTCTTCTGAAAGGAATTGATCTAATTTAGATAAAATATAATTTTTACCTATAATATTAATTTGTTCATATAAGGGTTTATTCATATATATTTTTTATCAACAAAATTTATTTAAAAGCATTATAAACAAGTTATCAATTTTTGCCCTAGATTAATTAATATTAAATGGGCATAATTAATTTTAATTTAGTAAATAATTCATAATTACATAATAATGAAAATTAAAGAACCACTCATTTCATGTGATACTGTTGTAGCATTACCTAATTCAACTTCTAATAACACAACTATATTCGGGAAAAATTCTGATCGCCCTAAGCTAGAATGCCAACCCTTAGTACAAAAACCAAGAACAAAAAATGGAAGTAAATATACTGAATGCCAATTTATAAAAATTCCATCAACAGAAATATCGTATGCTCATGTAGGATCAAAACCTTTTTGGTGCTGGGGTTATGAACATGGATTTAATGAATATCAGGTTGTAATAGGTAATGAAGGTTTAGGAACTCATATCCCATCATCCTCTTCTCCAAAATTAATTGGAATGGAGATTGTTAGATTAGGCTTAGAAAGATCTAAAAGTGCAAAAGAAGCTGTCAAAATTATAACTGATTTGATTTCTACATTTGGTCAAGGTGTATTTGAAAATAATCAAAATATAAGAACATATGATAATGGCTATTTAATAGCTGACCCTAAAGAAGCATATATTATTGAAACTGCAGGCCATGAATGGGTAGTAAAAAAAGTAAAGGATACTGAGGGGATCAGTAATATACATTCGATTGAATCAAACTGGGATAATATATCAGATACCGCTATCAATACTGCAAAATCATTAAACTTGCATATAGACTCACCAAAATTAAATTTTGCAAAAACATTTTGTGATTATGATTCAAGGTATGATGGAAGAGGTGAGTTCAGAAGATTAAGATCGTGTACATATCTTCAAAATTTAAAAAATAACATAAATTTAAGAGAAATTATATTCATCCTAAAAGATCATGGTGATGGCCAAAAAGATAATATATCACAAAGTTTCCTAGATACAAGAACAATATGTACTCATTATCCTGATCCTCAATCTGACGGGAACACTGCAGCTTCGTTAGTTTCAGAATTACATTCAGATAATAGTCAATTAGATATTCATTGGACTTCAATGTATTCTCCTTGTCTAGGAATTTTCATACCTATGTTCATAGAAGGAGAAATCCCTAAAGTCTTGTCTATTGGAAATAAAAATCATGACCATGAAAGTCCTTGGTGGTCATTTAGATCTATTGAAGAGTTATGTAGAACAGAAGGTATACTAGATAACAAAAAAGCTTCTGAAATTAGAAAAATTTGGGAACCAATTCAAAATGAATTTTATAAATCTGCAAAATTAATTGCCCGAGATGCAAATAAATTAAAGCAAGAAAATAAATTAAAGCAAATGAAAGAAGAATTAACGCAATATATGCTTAAAAATACAAATACTGTACTAAATACTTTAAACGAACTAGTAAAATCAAAATCCCAAATATCCTGAAATTATACATATGTATTTTATACAAAATGCAACTATAGGCCTCGCTTCAAAATCACCTAGAAGAATTGAACTATTAAAATTACTGGGTATAAATTTTGATATAATAACTAACAATAAAGCAGAGCTTAAGCCAAAAAAGAATGAACTTCCAAAATCGTACTCAATAAAAACTAGCAATGATAAGTTAAAAAAAATAAAGACTGATAATAAAGAGTTTATAATTGCTGCAGATACAATAATTGCTTTTCAAAACCAAATTTTTGGGAAACCAATAAATGCGAAAAATGCTTTTGAAATGTTATGTAAATTTTCAAATAATTTGCATGAAGTTATAACTACAATTTCTATTCTCAATACAAAAACAGGTGATATTAAATACAACACCAAAATTACAAAAGTACATTTTAAAAATTGGAATCAAAAAAATATTAAATATTACATAAACAATTTTGATATTAAAGACAAAGCAGGAGCTTACGCTGTACAAGATGAAACAAACTCTCCTGTTCAAAAAATTAACGGATGTAGACTGAATGTAATAGGGTTACCTATTTGCAATTTAATCGAATTATTACTTGAATTTAAAATTATTAAATTAAGTAAAAAAGTCAAAAATAGTGAGTTGTGTAAGATTATAAATATATGGCAGGAGCGAGAGGGCTCGAACCCCTGACCCTTGGTTTTGGAGACCAATGCTCTACCAACTGAGCTACGCTCCTATCTCATTCAGTAATACTAATTATCCAATCCATCAATGCACTTAAAGGGCACACTAAATGGCACATTAGCTACTGATAAAGCCATATATTTACAATTAGAAAGAATATTCTAGCATATCCCTTAGCTCAAACCGATTGGCTTTTGGGTTTATTATTTATTTATATCTAATATCTCAGGAGAGTTATACTTAAATTTTAGCACGAGCTTAGCTTGTATCGATGTGTTAAAGATGATGCGAGAAATAATAAAAAGAGCTAGAAATTAGATAGGCATTTACGATTACGTGAGCATCACTAATTAATTAATGACACCTATCAGCATTTGCAACAATCAACTCCTAGCTCCGCCTTGTACAAATACACTATATCAGTAATAACATTACAATGTTTGTTAGTCTGCAAGTATGTATTGTGATTACCTTAAAAGTTAATGAGCTATCAAAAAACTATAAGATATATTTCTGACCATAGAAAATTACATACTTACAGATTGAGTATTATATCAGAATAATAAAAAACAATATTTAATTCATTATTATTTTGTACCCTAAGTAGTCCAAAGCATATAATAAATGTGTCAAACAAAAACTGCTTAATATGCAAAAAAAATTAAATCAATTAATCAAAATGATGTTATATGAATTCAGAAGATTCTTGAAAATTGTTATTGTAATTTTCCTGGGTGTATTGATTGGTGGTTTTTTACTATTAATTTTATCTAATATAGCTTTAGGTACAACAAGATGATACTAAAAAAATATTTAGCAATAATTTAAAAGTATCACATTAAATGAGGTTCAATTAATTCTATTCTTATACCTCCTGGTGCAGCTATGTAACCTATTTTCATATCGCTAGATACAGTAATCGGGCCTTCTTTATGCACAGCTCCCATATTAACAAGTCTTTTGATATCAGCATCTATATCATCAGTATCAAAGCCAAAATGTTCTAATCCACAATGAGCATCATCAGCAGCAGGATTCAACTCTTCTCCATCTCTGGGTCCTGATATAAAATCCTCATACCACCTTCAGCTTTAGTTTCTATGAATCGATCTCCAAAAGTTCTTACTCTATCTGATATTATTTCAACATTAAAAGCTTTTACAAACCAATCAGCAGTTAATTTTGGATCTTCTGATTTTAAATGAATGTGATTTACGATATATGGCATTATAATCCTCTGTAATAATAATTAAATTTAATTTTTAGGTGCTATTTTATAGCCAAAATTATTTGTAGAAATACCTTCAGGTGAAATAGTAAGCCATAGTGTGTTTTTTAATCACCATAATTTCTGTTTGATTCTTAAAATTTATTTTTCATGGAATTTCAATGGCAATTGCAACTGCCTCACCGCCACCATTGCAAGCTGACGCTATCCCACGTTTTCCCTTATTATTTCTGAGAGCATAAATAAGTGTTATCAAAATCCTTGCCGCACTAGCTCCAATTGGATGTCCCAAAGCGCAAGCTCCACCATGAATATTTAATTTTTTATGATCTATTTCCAAATCTGTCATTGCAGCCATAGTTACACACGCAAATGCTTCGTTAATTTCATATAAATCGACTAAATCCTTATTCCAGTTTAATTCTTTCTGTAATTTATCAATAGCTCCTATATTTGCTGTAGTAAACCATTCAGGTTCTTGTGAATGTCTTTTATGCCCACATATAATTGCCAACGGTTTTAATCCTCGGCTTTCAGCCTCATTGCCAGACATTATAATCAGTGATGCAGCCCCGTCAGAAATCGAAGATGAACTTGCCGCAGTTACAGTACCATTTTTATCAAACGCTGGTCTCATTGATGGAATTTTGTCAATATCACATTTCTCGGGTTCTTCATCTTTGGAAATTGTAGTAGTATTTCTTCTTGTTTTTACGACAACAGGTTCAATTTCATCATCAAATAATCCTGATCTTTGCGCTCTTAAAGATCTATTCACTGATTCAATGGAAAATAAATCCTGATCTTCCCTAGTAAACCCATATTTTTTTGATGTTTGTTCAGCAAAATATCCCATTAAATTCTGATCATAAGGGTTTTGTAAGCCATCATAAAACATATGATCAATAACTTCACCAGACCCCATTCTATATCCCTGCCTGGCATTTGGCATCAAGTAGGGAGACATAGTCATAGATTCCATACCTCCAGCCAAAACTATATTAGCTGTACCTGCCTTTATCATATCGTTACCTATTAAAATACTTTGCAAACCAGAGCTACATACTTTATTCACGGTTATAGCTCCTGTATCTAAAGATAATCCCGAAGCTATTGAAACTTGTCTTGCCGGTGCCTGACCTAATCCTGCAGTTAAAACACAACCTATTATAGCTTCATCAATTTCATTTGGATCCATAGATATTTGCTCTATAACTGATTTGGTTACCACAGTAGATAATTCAATAGCTGTTGTATTATTAAATACTCCTTGAAAAGAACCTATTGGAGTTCTTTTTGCTGCTACTATAACAATTTCATTATTCATTTAAATTTTCTATTAATTAGATTTACTATCCAATATAATACAATACCGAAAAATACTGCAATTATCAGATCTATGAAAACAGTGAGGAATAATACAAATAACATCAAGCAGTAATCTGTAACTCTTTCATGCTTAAAATTTTTTATATAATCCCAATCAATTATGTCCCACCCTATTTTTATTAATATTCCTGCTAATATAGAATTAGGAATTATTTCAAATAATGGAGCTAGACCTAATACCACTGCCAATAATAATAAAGCATGAATCATTCCTGACAGATTCGTCTTTCCGCCTGATTTTATATTTACTATAGTACGCATTGTTGCGCCAGCTCCGGGAAGAGCTCCAAATAAACCAGAAATTGTATTTCCTATTCCTTGTCCAATTAATTCTTTATTAGAATTATGCTTAGTATTTGTAGCTCTATCAGCTACCAAAGAAGTTATCAACGAATCTATAGAACCTAATAAAGCTAAAACAAAAGCTGAGAAAAACATAAACGGAGCCTTAGATAATGTCATTTTAAATGAAATCAATTCTGGGAAACCCACAGGTATTTCTCTTAAAGTTATAGCATTAGTAAATATGTAATATGAAAGTAAAACTCCAATCAATAAACAAATCAATGGTGATGGAATAATTTTATTAAATCTTTTTGGGTAAATTAACAATATAAATAATCCAATCATTCCAATTATTAGGGAATCATTATTGATATCATTAATGATCATAAGGTTTTGTAAAATATCGAAAATTTTACCATGAAGTTGATGGCCAATCATTGGCCCAAATTGAATAATTATTATAATACAACCTATACCAGTTACAAATCCTGAAATCACAGGTGATGGAACAAAGTGAATATGCTTCCCAACCCTTAAGATACCAAACAAAATTTGAATTAAACCTGTTAGGACAACAATGGTGAAAATCAAATCCAATTCATTATGATATGTTAAAACTATCCCTGACATTACAATAGTCATAGGGCTCGTCGGCCCCGAAATCTGATTTTTTGTACCTCCAAATAGAGCTGCAAAAAATCCTAAAATTATAGCTCCCCAAAGTCCAGCAATAGCTCCAATTCCCGAAGTTACTCCGAAAGCCAATGCTAATGGTAAAGCAACTACTGCTGTAGTAATTCCCCCATAGAAATCATTTTTTATGTGATTCAATTTAAACATAAAATAATGTGGCAAAATAAAGATGAATTATTTTAACACATATTGTTTAAATGAATTTTTAAAAACTGCAGAATAAGCTAATTTTATCGCAAAAACATAATGTATAATTATCCAATGAATTTATTAAAAACACTAAAAGATAATGGGTACAGAATTACTGAATCGCGAAAATTAATTTGTGATTTATTAGAAAAAAACATTCACTTCCATTTTAGCGTAAAACAATTAACTTTCTTAATAAATAAAAAATCTGAAATAAATATTGACCAAACCACGATATACAGAACTTTAGACGCACTAGAAGAATTAGGATTACTCCGACATTCTCATATTCCTCATAAACCTGCAATATATTATTTAAATAATACAGATCAAAATGTACATTTAATTTGTGAATCTTGTGACAAAATAGTTGATATTTCTGAACAAGCAGTTAAATCTATAAATTCTATTTTAAAACAAAATTCGAATTTTAATAACATAAATAATAATTTTGTGTATATAGGTGTATGTAACGAATGTTCCTAGTTATTGCAATTGATTTGCAATAACGATAAAATAATTCAATACTTTTATATACAAAAATGACAATATTAATAAATCTTATACCTAACCATCCTTTCAACCTGGAATCTCTTCCAGATTCTAAGTGGCTAACTATGCTATTTCTTGGCATTGCTATGGGTTTCAGGCATGCAACCGATGCCGATCATGTAGTAGCGGTATCAACCATTGTTTCCGAATCTAAAAACATCTGGAAAGGTTTTTGGATTGGAGCTTCATGGGGTTTAGGACATAGCATCCCACTATTACTACTTGGTGTAATTATTCTAAATGTAAGAGGATTAATGAATAATTATGAAGATATTGCTCATTATTTTGAATTTGCTGTTGCTTTGATGTTAATAATTTTAGGTATACAAGCGCTAATAATTTCAATTAAAAATAAAGATTTAATAAGTCAATATTTCAATAACATATACAAATTTTTAAAATTACCAAAATTCAAAATCCCACATAATCACCCCTATGACTCTAATGAAAATAAAAAAGGTTCAAGATTTGCGTTTTCAAAACCTCAATTCAGGCCAAAATCATTTGTGATAGGGATTATCCATAGCCTTGCTGGAAGTAGTGCAGTAATGCTAATTTTACTTCCCTCAATTAATAATTTTCTTAAAGGAATACTTTATATCCTTATGTTTGGCTTTGGAACTATTTTATCTATGTCAATCATGACACTTTTACTATCATTTCCATTTACAATTGGTAATAAAAATATAAATCTCACCAAAATCTTAAGTGCTTTTGCAGGCGTATTAAGTATTGGATTAGGTATATTACTTGGATCAGATATAATTTTTAATACAGAATTTATTTGGTATTAAAAATTACTTTAAATTCTCATCAACCTCAACTTGATAAGATTCAACTAATCTATTTGTCTCATTTGCCATTGCAACCACAGCAATTAATTCATTAAGCATTTTATTATTCATTCCTTTCGACTCTGCTGCTTTACTATGAGATCTAATACAATATTCACATCCATTAGTCATTGATACAGCAATATATATCATTTCTTTAAAAATATTACTTAGTTCTCCTTCTTGCATAACTTGTTGCAATGAATTCCATGTTCTTTCAAGAGTACTGTAATCATTTGCTATTGTTTTCCAAAAATTTGGCACATAATTTATTCCTCTAGTTTTTTTAATTTCGTCATAAATTGCTTTTACTTTACTATCAGCATTTTCTTCTGAAATAGGATTTAAAATTGACATTAAATACACTCCTATTAAAATGATGTATGATTAACATTTAATAAATATATTCTAATAAATAAAACTCATAATATGAATATAAATTATGACAATTCATCTATTTCAAAATTAATTGATTATTTCAAACAGGAAGAAATATCTATTTCAGAAGTGGTTAACAAAAACAAAACAGATATAGAAAAATTAATCAATCAATGCACGGAAAGAATAATAAATCAAAATAATATTTTCCTTTTAGGTGCAGGTACCAGCGGAAGATTAGCTGTAATAGAAGCAGCTGAATTATATCCAACTTATAGTGACTCTACATTCAAAGGGATAATAGCAGGAGACTCAGAAGCTATGAAACATTCAGTTGAGGGTTCTGAAGATTCTGTAACTGAATCAATAAATACATTAAAAAAAGAAAATATAAATTGTAATGATTTAGTAATTGGAATAAGTTCAAGTGGGACAACTCCTTACACTGTGTCAGCATTAGATTATTGTAAATCAAACAATATACAAACTGCCCTTATTTCAAATAAAACAAATCATACATACGATATTAATATAAATTTAGGAGTTGATAATGAAAAGATTCTTGATTCTACCAGGATGTTATCTGGAACACTCACAAAACAGCTTTTAAATATAATTACTTCTATATCCATGATCAAATCAGGAAAAACTTATAAAAATCTTATGATTTCAGTTAAACCTTTAAATAATAAATTAATTAACAGATCAATAAAAATTATTTCTGAAATTACTAGTTTAAATACAAAACAATCAGAAAAATTATTTTACAAATCAGGTAAAAACATAAAAGTGGCCGTTGTTTCATATATGCAAAATATATCATTCATCGAAGCTGAAAAACTGCTCGATCAAAACAAAGGATTTTTAAATAGGATTATCTAAATCATGGAAAACATAAATGTAATAGGATTAATGACCGGAACTTCATGCGACGGGATGGATTTATCTTTAGTAAATTGTAAAAAAAACAATAATTCTATAGATGGGAAAACTATAAAAAATTATTATGTGAAATATCCTGTTTCACTTACTAAAAAATTATTAAAATTGTATATTTCAAGTCCTTCGGAATTGGCCAAAACACATATGGAGCTTGGACAATTCTGGTCAGAAAAAATCAGTGAATGGGTAAAAGAAAATAATCTTCAATATGATTTAATAGGAATTCATGGGCAGACAGTTTTTCATGATGGAGGACAATCTACATTACAAATCGGAGAACCTCTTTATATATCAAAAAGTCTTAAAATTCCTGTGATTTACAATTTTCGAACAAAAGATATTATCAATAAGGGACAAGGTGCACCTTTAATGCCAGTTGTAGATAGATGGTTATTTAAAAATGAATCAAAAGATATTATCACTCTTAATATAGGCGGCATATCTAACATAACTATTATAGATAAAAATATTCTTGGATTTGACACAGGCCCAGGGATGTCATTATTAGATATATATTGCCTTAAATATCTTAACTTGCCTTATGATAATAATGGCTCCATTTCATTAAAAGGTAAAGTCAATAAAAATATTATTCAAGAATGGATTCAGGAACATAATTTCATATTATCTAAACCTCCCAAAAGTACCGGAAAAGAATTATATGGGGAAAAATGGTTAAACGATCATTTCAAATCCCCTGAAAAAATTGATCACAAAAATAATCTTGCAAATCTGTCATACTTTACTGCAAAATCAATTGCATTAAATATTCAAAAATTCCATAAAGAAAAACATAAAAAACAAACTCCCATTTACATTTCTGGCGGGGGAATAAAAAACAAATCTATAATAGTGAATTTAAATAAATTATTACCTAATTATGATGTCTTATCAATTAGTGATATGGGGATTGATCCTTTATTCAAAGAATCGTTTGCTTTTGCTTTATTAGCTGCTTCAAATTATTTCAATTTAAAAATAGATACTAAAGATATCACTGGAGCAGAAAAACCATATATTATTGGAGAAATTTCAAAATGGAGATAAATTGAGGATATCCAAATTTCTTGCCTCAAAAAATATAGGTTCTAGAAAAGACATAGAAAAATTTATTTCAGAAAAAAGAATTTCATTAAACGGAATGACTGTAACAACCCCAATAACATTTGTCGAAGAAGGAGATCAAATATATTTAGATAATAAATTGATAAATACAAAACTAAAATTTGAAATTTTAAAATACTATAAACCAATTGGTTTTATTACATCTCATAAAAAACAAGATAAAAGACCCATAATATTTGAAAATTTACCTGATAAATACAAAAATTATAAAACAGCAGGACGTTTAGATTACAATTCTGAAGGGTTATTAATACTTTCTTCAGATGGCGAAGTTACAAGAGAATTAGAATTACCAAAAAATAAATTTGAAAGAAAATATGAAGTTATAATTACTGGAAATTTCATGAGAGACAATTTGCAATCGATAAGTTCTGGTATGAAAATTAAGAATATATTATACAAACCATTTAAATATTCTATAAAATCAAACAACAAAAACTCTGTAATATTAGAATTAATACTTATAGAAGGCAAAAACAGAGAAATAAGAAAGTTAATGGAACATATAAAATTAAAAGTTAAAAAACTAAAGAGAATAGAATATGGTCCTTTTAAATTAAATGACTTAAAGCCAGGTGAAATTCATTCTGCAACAAAATCTGAAATAAATAAATATTTAAATAAATAAAAAATATGATAAATTTATTTGATAAAAAGGAATTACAAACAGGAATAAATTATCTCGCCATAAAGAATCCTATCATTTCAAAATTAAAAAATAAGTACGGTGAGCCCAATTTTGACAGAGGAACGACAGGAGTTTTTCATTCCCTAATAAGATCTATAATTTCACAGCAAATAAGTACAAAAGCAGCTAGCAGTGTACATACAAAATTTAAAGCTTTATTCCCGGGGAATAATTTTAATTACGACGATATCCTTTTAACAAAAGATTCAAAATTAAAATCCGCAGGATTATCACATCAGAAAATAAAATACATAAAAGCAACAGCAGAATATTTTAAATCTACACATTATACAAATAAAGATTTTAAACAAATGTCAAATAAAGAAATTGAAAAAGAACTTATACAAATTAAAGGAATAGGTCCCTGGACTATTGATATGATCCTTATATTTACTCTTGGTAGGGCTGATATATTTCCTATAGGTGATTTGGGTGTTAGGAATGGATTTAAAATATTATTTAAAAAAAATGCTACTGAAAAGCAAATGTTAACAAAATCAAATCAATGGAAACCTTACAGAACCATTATGTCGTGGTATTTATGGAGAGTTGTTGATGGTTCATGGGAAACTATGGATTAATTTTTTTTATAGTTGAATCACCTCTACTGAAGAGCAGGGGTTGACAAAACCTTTCGGAATATTGTATAATATCTTCACGTCAGCTTAAATCAGCTGGCTTTTTTTTTGGAATTTTTATTTCCTCATACTTTCCATAAGTACATTAATATGTTCCTGATTTGGAGAAGTATTCCATTTATTCTTAATTACACCTTTATCATTAATTAAATATGTTGAAGGAATAGTAGTGTTTCTAAACAATATAGAAAAATCCCTACCAATCTTAGTTTCAGTACTTAAGGAATAAATCAATACTTTTTCTTGATTCAAATAAGATTCTAACTTTCTCACGGAAGGTTTTGATTTTACACATTCAGCTCACCAGTCAGCGTATAGATATATTAATGTATAAGGTGAATTTCGTATTATTTTTTCTTTATCTAAAGTTCCATATTTTTCTGTTAAATTTAATTCAAGATTTAAGATTCTCTTAGAAGCTTTATTCGAAGCCGATTGTAATTTCAATTTTTTTTGGCTTTCTGAATACTCTGACAAATTTAAAAGACTATGCATCTGGGAATTTGGATTAGGGTTCTTTTCTAAAATTTCATTTTTAGTATTCTCATCTGAAATGACATTAGTACAAGATATAAAAAGTAATGAAAAAATAGTGATATAAAAAAAAAGTTTCAAAAATTTGCCTGAACAAAAATAAAATTAATATCAGTTATTATAAACTTAAAGGCTGACAGTTATAACTGCCAGCCTCTATCAAAGGAGGATTTTATTGAAATGCAAAAAACCATCTTAAACTTAACAAATAATTATTGAGAAATTATTAAGAAGTATAATCATAGTAATCATTCCCCATTCGTTTATTCTGCAATTGTATATATTCACTAATAGAATAATTCGATTTATGATTATTTATTACTTCATTAATTTTCATGTCATCCTGCCAAAGCAAATCTATTATTGTTGTAGCCATAGCTTTAGCTGGATTAATTACGGATTTTTCATAATCTTTTATAAAATAATTGTTTCCATGCCCCGTACCTTCGGCACCACCACTACGGGGATGAATAATCGGTAATATTTGACTCAAATCGCCCATATCTGTGGAACCTCCTGATTGATCTTCAGGATGAACAATCACATTCTTTTTTCCCACAATGTTTTCAGCATTGTTCAAATAAAGATTGTTCATTTGTTTATTTTGTAACATTGGTAAATTTCCTGCTATAGATCTTATTCTTACTTTTGCCCCCATTGCCATAGCTCCAGCTTTAATAGATCTGTCAATTTTAGTATTTATTTTATTTACAACATCAATTGTTCTTCCACGTATCCTCCATTCTAACTTGGCAATCGAAGGAATAGAATTTACGGAAGTTCCTCCTGCAGTCAAAATTCCATGGACACGGACTTTATCTTTATCTTCAAATGATTCGCGTTGTGAATCCATTGCCATCATAGCAATGTTTGCGGCTTTTAAAGCATTAATACCATCTTGTGGAGCGCCAGCTGCATGTGAAGCTAATCCGAAAAATTCAACATATTTTACAAGATGACCTAAAGAAGTTCCGCCTACTGCCAAATCTCCATCCGATTCTTTACTAGTGGCATGGCTTAACATAGCAGCATCAATATCATCAAAAGAACCCAATCTTATAAGTTCTTGTTTCCCTGAAATAAATCCTAATTTTCCTTCATCAATTAGATTTATTCTAAATTCATTTTCGATTGTTTCTTCTGCAGGAACTGCAAATAAAACAATATTTCCATTTAAAAATTCGTTAGCTTTACTATTAATTAAACCAAGACCAACTCCAAACATTGATCCTAATTGGCAATTATGCCCACATGCATGCACAGCATCAGTTTTTTTATCCGCTAAAGGATGATCTTTCACAATCAATCCATCTAATTCTCCTATTACGGCGATAGTTGGACCAGAAGATTTACCAGCTATAGGAGCCGATTTTACCCCAGTTATTGCATGTCCATCTGTAAAATTTAAATTTAAATCTGAAAATATTTTTTTAACTTTTTCTGCAGTTTGAACTTCTCTATAACCAGTTTCTGCATTCTCTGCTATATCTTTAGCAAAATCAATTATTTTATCTTTAGATTTTTCGATTTCGTCAATAACTTTATTTTTTAATTCTGATTTGCTAATAGTCATAATATCTCCTAATATATCTATAATTATTTTATAAATTTACCAAATTAATATATAATTTCATAGATAATATAATAAATAGAAAACCTATATGCTAAAAAATCTTTTTAATATTTTCAACACAATTGTATTTGTTCGAATACCTAAATTTGATATCCAAAGTATTATTAAAGATATCTTAATTGGAACACCAATAGTTATATTGGCTCTGATCTATGCAATATCTATAGCATCCTAATATTTCAATCCTCAGTGGATTTTACACTGAGAATAAATATTGATCCGATAGCCAATAAAATAAATACTATAATTTTTATTATTGAAAGGTTACCAGGTATCCATAAAAATATTGACAACAATCCAAATACCCACATAAGGAAAAGGGACAATATTTTTGCTTTTAAAGGCATACCTTTGCCGGAATAATAATTTTTAAGATATATACCCAAAATTTTATTATTAAGAAGCCAATTATATAATTTTTCCGAACTTCTAATATAAAAATATGATGCAATAATTAAAAAAATAGTTGTTGGCCATCCTGGAACAAAAATCCCTATAATTCCCATGCCAACTGAAATACTTCCAATCAGAACCCATAATAATCTTATGGATTTATTTTCGTTAATTTTGGGCATTTTAAAAACATTGATAAATAAATACAAAAAAACCCTATCTGATTTTCAAATCATTGTCAAAATATTTTTTTAATAGTAATTAACTATAAATTAATTTTGAGATATCTCGTTTAATATTTCATCTGCATGCCCATTGGGGTCTACAGGGTTCCATATTTTTTTAATAATCCCTTCTTCATCTATTAAAAATGTTATTCGAGCAATACCTTTAACTGTATGTCCATGAATAACTTTATCTACCAAAACATCGTAATCTTCACACATATTCTTATTAACATCGGCTAATAAAGGAAAAGGCAAATTAAATTTATTTGTAAAATTTTTATGTGATTCAATGGTATCTGCACTTACTCCCAAAACAGCAATATTATTTTCTTTAAATATTGAATAATTATCTCTTATCTCACAAGCTTCTATTGTGCAACCCGGAGTATCATCTTTAGGATAAAAATATATCACGATTTTTTTTCCTAACAATTCATTTAAAGTAACTTTATTACCCTCTGTATCTTGAAGATTAAAATCAGGGGCTTTATCTCCTTCATTCAAAATCATATAAATTTCCTTTGAAATAATTCAGTGACTAATATCCTAACTATAGATTATTTTAATATATATTTTAGATTTTATATAAAAATCATAATAACTATGATACTTACAAAGATAATTATAAAATAAATATTCAAATTAGTAATCTTATTATTAAATTCATTATAATCCAAAATTCATTAGTTTTTTTATCTAAAATAACAACCTGAAAAATATTAGGATTAGAAATCAAAATTGAATCTTCAAAAGTAGGTGCAGGATCTAGAAAAAAAGATTTATGAGCCTCGATGTAACCATCTCTTGAATAAAATACAAAAAGTATAATAAACAAAAATGTTATATTAATGATTTGTAATAACCTAATTGTCATGATAAATAACTTGTTTTATTGCATTATTATTCAATTTGTGAAAAAATTAATTTAATTACAAATTAGGTGAATTAAATAATAAATTTAATTACAAATTTTTCAAGTTCCAAAAATGGAAAATGGATAACTTTAATATCTTGGATTATTTTTGCTAGTTTGATTATTCCATTTGCACCAGAATTAAATCAAAGCACTAATCAAACTGATTTCCTGCCTGAAAGCGCTGAATCAACAAAAGCTGCTCAATTAGTTGAAGAAAGATTCAGTACAGTCTCAACAGATATCCCTAGTATTATAGTTGCTCAAACAAAAAATAAGCAGAAATTTACTGATAATGAAAGAGAAATCTTAAAAAAATTAGAAGAAAAAATAAAATTATCTAAAGATATTCCTATTAAAAACATTATTTCTGTATTTAGTTTACCTGAAGCAAAAGAAGAATTTGAATCTCCTTCAGAAAATACCATGACCATGATTGTAAATCTTTCACTTGGATCATTTAACGATTTTGAAACCATTCCTGATGAAGTAAAAAAACTAAGAGATTTAGTATCAAATGAAACAAAATCAAACAATAATTTAACTGTTCTGGTTGGTGGACCTGGAGGATTATTTGCTGATTTCATTCAAGTATTCCAATCAATAGATAGATTATTATTAATAGTAACTATTGTATTGGTTTTCACTATATTATTAATAATTTACAGATCTCCAATAACTGCAATACTCCCACTTTTAATTGTTGCCTCTATCTTTCTTGTTGCACAAGGGATTATAGCGTTTATTGATCAAGAAACAGGTGACTTTTTAAAAGTGAATGGACAATCAACTGGAATAATGACAGTAGTACTATTTGGTTCAGGAACTGATTATTTTCTTTTTATATCTTCTAGATTTAAAGAAGAATTAAGCAATACAAAAGATAAGCATTTAGCAATGAAGAAAACAATGCAAGGAGTTGGGGGTGCTGTTACATCAGCTGCCTTAACAATAATTGTTGCTTCATCCATTTTACTTTTATGTATCCTTAAATCATATCAATCACTTGGTCCTGTAATTGGAATAGCTATATTCTTGATGTTAATTGCATCTATAACACTTATCCCATCAATGCTTTGTATATTAGGTAAATTTTCTTTTTGGCCAGTTAATCTTATTCCTAAAAATCAAAATAAAAATGAAGGTGTATACACCAAAATAGCAAAACTTGTAATTAACAAACCTTTAACAACTTTAATTATTACCGGTAGTATATTACTAGCGATGTTTACAGGACTTATAGGAGCAAAGCCAACATTTGATCAACTTGCAAGTTTACCTAACAATGCTGACTCAGTAAAAAGTTTTGAATTGCTAAGAGATGGATTTAATCCGGGTGAATTAGCACCAGTTGAAGTTTATGTAGATTTCAAATCACCAGAAGCTGTTTTTAAAAAAGAAAATCTTGATAAAATAGATATATTAACTAATATACTTGCATCATCTGAAGGTATAATCAGAATCTCAAGTCCAACTAGGCCTTTTGGAATAGATTCGCCTTTAGGGGGGGCCGATAAGATTATAAAATATTTATCTTCAAATGATCCTTCTTCATTCAATATAAAATCAAAAGTTAATAGCTATACTTCCCCTGACAAATCCATATCAAAATTTGAACTTATTTTAAATGAAAACCCATATGATGAGAAAGGTATGGATTTAATTCCCCATATAAGAAATCATATCAAAAATCTAGGACCAAATTCAGGTATAGATTTATCTACAATATATGTAGGGGGTGAAACTGCAGTTCAATATGATACCAGGGAAGCTATAAATAGAGATCAGTTAATAGTTCTACCTATAATACTTCTAGCAATTGGCTTAATATTAATGATTTTACTTAGATCTCTTATAGCACCTATATATCTATGTGCAACTATAATATTTACATACTTTTCTACAATAGGAATATCATTATTAGTATTTAAATTTATTTTTAATCAACCATTTTACACAAGTAGTCTCCCATTCTTCTTGTTTGTATTCTTAAATGCACTAGGAGTGGATTACAATATTTATTTAATGAGCAGAATTAGAGAAGAAGCAAAAACAAAAAGTATAAGTAAAGCTACACAAATTGCAGTAGCCAAAACAGGGGGCGTTATTACTTCAGCAGGAATTATCCTTGCAGGCACCTTTTCAGCACTAATGGTACTTCCCTTAACTGATTTATTCCAACTTGGATTTGCAGTAGCAATAGGTGTAATAATAGACACTTTTATAACAAGAACTCTACTTGTGCCAGCTATAGTTAAATTACTCGGTAAATACAATTGGTGGCCGAGTAAAATCATACCTTCAAACAAGTAATTATCTAGAAAACATTCCCCTCAAAGAAATAACCATCAATCCGATGATGATGATAATCCCAGATATTATCTGATATATTTCTAAAACCTCATTTAAAATGATATACCCAAAAATTGACCCTGTCACAGGAACTAACAACCCATAAGGGGTAATTTGAATAGATTTATATTTATTCAACAAATACTGCCACATAGTAAATCCTATAACAGTAGACAAATAAGCTGTATAAAATATTGATAAGAATACTTTAATTTCTATATTCATAAAGTCAATTTTCAATACTGAATCATATTCTAATGTAAATGAAATAATGAATAATAATATTGCAGCAAATGGAGAAATCCATATTAAAAAAGAGATCATATTAACATTACCAAGATTTTTTAATTGAATATTAGCAATACCCCATGAAATAGCAGCAGCAAGAATAATTAATACTGCTTCAATTTTAAAATCACCATCATTATTAATTAATAAAATAATTACTCCTAACATTCCTATAAATAAGCCAAAAGTTTCATTTAATCTTGGTTTTTCTTTAATTAAGATCGTAGACATGATCACAGTAAAAAATGATTGCGTTTGTAATATTACAGCACTTAATCCTGCTGATAACCCAGTACTCATACCGTAATACAAAAGACTATATTGCAATACTCCCAAAGTAATTGGCAAAGTAAAAAATTGTTTCTTGCTTACTTTTGGTTTTTCTACAAAAAATATCCATGGAATTGAAATTAGAAAAAATCTCAGTCCTGCTAAAAAAATTGGTGGCAATGATAATACCGCAATTTTGAGAGCAACAAAATTTAATCCCCATAATACAACAATGAAAAATGCCATTAAGACATGTTTTGCATTCACAAAAAACCTTTACATCAATGAGTGATAATTTTATAAGGTTTAGATTTATTTAAACCTGGAACAGTTTTTAATCGTACAAATTTTCTATTCTTCGATCTTTTATAAGAATCATCAGAACTTTGACGATTTTTGCAAGTATAAGAACAAAATAATTTTCTTTTATTTCCTGTTGAAAAAAGATTCTTACATCTTTCACATAATTTATAAATATATCCTTTCATCATAGATTTGCTTATTAAATTCCAATAAAAATTTAGTAAGTTAGTATTTTTATTGGATAATTTAAGATGATTAAAATCCATATTAAATTCAAATTTGCTAGAGGGTAAAGAATATTCAGCATTATTCAAAACATCCTGTATATAAAAAGACAAAGTTTTATATAATAAATTCTTATCTTCAAAATTTGAAATACTATCAATAAAATAAGCCTGTTTGAATTTTCCTTTTGGAATAACAGATAGTAATTCATTTGATGTTGAAAGATTTATTAATATTTTTTGAACTAATTCAAATGATCTATTAGATTGTCTTTGCAAATAATCATAAAATATCAAAATAGACCAAATGATTTTTAATTCATTAAATAAAAACAGAAAACTTACATCTGATTTAATTAAAACACCATTCAATCCCATAAATTCACAAATTGATTGGATAAAAGTTTCTTTTTTAAATTCGTCCATTTTTTCAAAAAACGACAAATTATAGATATTTAAAAAATCAATTAAAGTATCTTCATTAAAATTGTCATGATATTTAATTTGTTTATTTACATATATTATTGATTCCAAAGAATGGAAATTATTGTAATCTACAGTAAAATATTCTGATGCATCAAGCTGGTATTTATCTAACGAATAAAAATTTAAATTTTTATGTATTTTAAGCAAAACTATATTATTTATATCTAATAAATTGTATTCAAAGACAATAGGCGGATAAATACAATAAGATTTTAGGTTTTAGTTTTAATTTTTATTTAAAGAAAAGTATGTGCAAATCACTCTTTTTCTTTAAATTTTTCTTTCAAATCTGAAAGTTTAATCAAAGCTTCTACAGGGGTTATATTATCCATATCTATGGCTTTAAATATTTCTGTGATTTCATCATAATTATTTTCCTGTAAATTAAGAGGGAGTTGAGTTGATACATTAATATAATTTGATTCTGACGATTCATATTTTTCTTCCAAGGCAGATAATAACAATTTAGATTTAGTAATTACTTCAACAGGCATTCCAGCTAAAGAAGCAACATATATACCATAACTTCTAGCAGATATTCCTTTTGAAATATGATGTAAAAATACAACACTTTCTTGATCTTCTAAAACTTTCACATGATAATTTTTCAATCTTTTAAGTCTGGATTCTAATGCTGTCATTTCAAAAAAATGCGTAGCAAATAAAGTTCGTGCACCAATTGAAGATTCTTCATGTATATATTCGGCAACTGACATAGCTATTGCCAATCCATCATATGTACTTGTTCCTCTACCAATTTCGTCCAAAATTATTAAGGATTTATTTGTTGCTTCATTTAATATAGTTGCAGTTTCAGTCATTTCTGTCATAAAGGTTGATCTTCCGGCAGAAAGATCATCTTCCAAACCTACTCTTGTAAATATTCTGTCAACTAAACCAATCTCGGCGGTTTCAGCAGGTACATAAGATCCTATTTGAGCTAATAAAACTATAATTCCAACTTGTCTAATAAAAGTAGATTTACCAGACATATTTGGACCAGTTAATAATATAATTTGATGATCAGTGTTATTTAAATATATATCATTAGGTACAAATTTTCCTGATTCAATTAATTCTTCAACCATAGGATGTCTTGATTTTCGAATTTTCAAATTTAAAGATTCATTTATTTCTGGTTTTACATACCCATTCTTTCTCGCAACTAAAGACAATGAAGAATACACATCTAATTTAGAAATAACATTTGCTGTCAAATAAATTTGATTTGCCTTAGAAATAATATGCTTGCAAATATCTTGGAATATTTCTTTTTCTAATTCCTGTATTCTTTCAACAGACAAAATAATTTCAGTTTCTAAATTTTTCAATTCTTCAGTAAAAAATCTCTCAGCATTAACTAAGGTTTGTTTTCTAATATAATAATCAGGAACTTGTGCTAATTGAGACTTTGTGATTTCAATGTAATATCCAAAAATTTTATTGTATCTAATTCTTAAATTTTTTATTTGTGTTTTTTTTCTTTCATTTAACTCTAACTGTGCCAAAATATTTTTTGATGTAGATAAAGATTTTCTATATTTATCCAAATCTTCAGACAAACCTTTTTTTATTAATAATCCATCACCTAATTTCCCATCAAATTGTTCTTCAAAAGAGTTGTTTACAAGATCGCAGATATGTTTTATTTCTGGAGAATCGATAAATAATTTATAAAATTTATTTGGCAAAGAATTAGATTTTAAATAATCTGAAACTTCCAATGCAGAACTTAAACTTTTAGATAATGTTAAAACTTCTCTTGGTCCTGCACTATAATTAACTAATTTACTTAATAATCTTTCTATATCAAAAATTTTCTCAAGTTTACCTGCGAGTTTAGTAGATAAATTTCCATTTCCATAAAACCAAGAAATTATTTCTTGTCTTTGTTTAATTTTTTTAATATTTATTAATGGTTGCCCCAAATAATTTTTTAATAATCTTGCTCCCATAGAAGTTTTTGTAATATTAAGTGTATTAAATAATGAAAAAGAATTATTTAAGATATTTTTATCTGGAAATAACCCTAAATTTTTCCTTGTTTGAGGATCAAGAAACATATATTCAGATGTTTTGTAATATTCAATATTCTCAAAATTTACGGTATTAAAGAGCATATTGCGATACAAATAATTTGTCAGACCTATAAAGGCTTTAGTTTCAACTAAACTAGCATTAAACCATTCATTTTTTTCAATTGCTGAAACATTATTATCATCCGAATTATCAAACGACCAATTATGAAAATCAGCATTATCTAAAAATTCATTTTTACCGTAATATTCTGAATTAATTTTATGTGATTTTAATGATAATAATTCTGAAGGTCTTATTCTAGCCAACTCAGAATCAAGGGATTGAGTATCAATTCGTGTAATTTTAATTTCACCTGTAGAAACATCAATATAAGATATTCCTGTATTTTTTTTATCTGTAAATACTGACATTAAATAATTATTAGAATTATTATCCAATAAATAATCTTCAAAAATTGTGCCCGGGCTTACTACTCTAACAACTTCTCTATCTATAATACCTTTGGAATTAGGTTCTACACCAGTTTGTTCACAAATAGCAATTCTAAATCCTCTTTCTACCAGAGTGGGCAAATGGCTATCCAGTGAATGAAAAGGAATTCCTGCAAGTAAATGTATTTGATCTTTACCAAATTGTTTCTTTGTTAAAGTTATTTGTAACTCAGATGATAAAATTTTCGCATCACTATCAAAAGCTTCGTAAAAATCACCCATTCGATATAATAAAATTGAATCATTATAATTCTCTTTTATACTTAAATACTGCTTCCATGCAGGTGTTAAATTTTTAACCATAAGAATTTTCTTACTTCCAAAATCTCTCTTCGAGAATCTTAAAACCTATATTCTGACCTAGTTTATCTTTTATATCAATTATCATATCTGGATTTCCACAAGCATAAACAATTGTATTTTCTATATTCAATTGCTTTTCATTTATATAATCTCGTACAATATTGTTAACTCTCCCTATCATACCTTTCCAATTTTCATTCCTAATATCTTTTGGCCTACTTATAGTTGGATAATAGGTAGCAAAATCCGGATAATCTTTTGCTATTTGCAGTAATTCTTCTGAATATCCAAATTCATCCATATAGCTTGAACCTTGTAGAATATGAAATTTCATATTCTGAGAATTATTATTTAAAAAATATCTTACATAACTGACATATGGAACAATGCCTGTAACCGTACAAATAAGCAAATAATTATCATAATTAGTATCTTTAATTTGAAAAATACCTTTTGGCTTTGGCCTCAAAGTCAACTTATCTCCTACTTTCATTTTCCAAATAATTGGAGATAATTCTCCGTGATCTACCAATTCAATAAATAATTCTAAAGAATCTTCTTCGGGAGAAGATGCAATTGAATATGCTCTTTCAATTCCATTAACACCTATAGTGCAATATTGCCCTGGTTTAAATGAATAATTTTCAGGTTTTGAAATCCAAAGCTTAAGCATCAAATCACTTAAATCTGTTCTTTGAATAATTTCTGATTCTAATAAATTTTTATTTATTTGATTAACCACAATGAAAAATATAAAAATAATAAAAAGAAATAATATTAAACTCTTTCAACATCAACTGGAATAATGTCTAATTCAGGTACTTGATAATATTTTAAATCAGCTTTAGTTAAGTCAAGATTTTTAATCATATTACCAAACAAAGTAGTAATATTTAAAACATTTTTAATTTGACCATTTGTTTTAACAATGCATTGAAATAATTTTTCTCCGTTTGAGGATAAATACAATTTATCATTTTGTTTAATATTATGTTCAATAGCATCTTCAGGATGAATAGACAATTCATATATTTCCGATTCTGAATTATTACCATTTAAATCAAAATTTTCTACAAGTTGAGACTTATTTAAAACACGTCCTGTAGCTAAATAAAATCCATTTTTACTAATGTTTTCCGATTTTCTAACAAACGAAAAATTAAATTTATTATTAGCTGTGTTTGCTATGTTGTTCCAATATAATACATTTTTATTATTAGGGTTATTTGGATTATACGGCCATGTAACATTACTTTCTGAATCTAGTAGCTTGTATGAAAATTTATCATAAACAGATACATTTTTTACTATCTCATCAAATATATTTTCTGAATTATTATAGGCAAATATATCTTTATTCATTTTTTTAGCAAGCATTTGAATGATTTTCCAAGGTTGAATTTGCACATTGGTTGGTATCATTCCTGGTCTTACTAATTGTATTCTTCTTTCTATATTAGTTTTTGTACCTTCTGATTCTGAAAAAGAAGTTGACGGAAAAACAAAAGAATTAGATCGATTCCGAATTTCAGATGTTAAAGATTGGTGTGAAATTACTTTAATAGAATCTGAAACTAAATCTATAGCTTCAAATAATTTATTATTATAAGATTCATAAAAATCACCTATTAAATGTAATACTTCTATCTGATTATTCTTAATCAGATCAATTAATTTATCAAAAGATAAATCTCGATTATCATTTTTATACATAGTATTTTCTGAGTTATATACAGTTGTAACTCCTAAATCAACAGCGCCTTGAGCATTGGATCCTCTATAAAGCGGGAATAAACCTCCAAATTCATTGCCTATATTTCCTGTTATAAGACTCAAATTAACTAAAGATTCAACTAATGAATCAATATTATTTTCTATAGTTTCATTAGAATATATTGTTGCCATAGGGCCATTTGTTAATATGTTTACAGCTTCATTCATATCTTCAGTACTAACACCGGTTAAAGTTGATATCTTCTGTAAATCAAATTTCCATACTGATTTCCTGAATTCTGAATAATTATTACAAAATTTATCGATATAATTTTTATTTTCAAGTGACTGATCAATAATAGATCTTATCAATCCACCGATTAAATCTATTTCAGTTCCAGGATAAGGTTTTAACCAAAGTTTTGCATATTTGGTTAATTCTGTTTCTCTTTGATCAATTACTACCATTTCAGATAAACCAGAATCTATAGCTTGTTTCACGGGCAAGGTTAATACATTATGATTTTCAGTAGCATTAGCAGATACCACTAGAAATGATTTGGAATTCTTTAATCCTTCTATTGGATTAGTAGCAGCTGAATAACCTAGCATTTCAACCAATTTATATCTCAGAGAACTATCAACATCAGCATTACTTATTATATTATTAGTACCAATAACTTCATTTGCATATTTATTAGCAACATATATATCTTCATTCGTAAGATTGCAATCAATTATCATTGCATAATTGTTAGGATTGATATCTTGTAAAATTTGTGTAACTGCATCAACATTTTCTATAAGAGTTGTTTCAACCAAATTATCTTCTTTTCTAATCATTGGAGATTTAATTCTAAATTTAGAATTAACATAATCAAAGCCAAATTTTCCTTTAAAACACGCTTGCCCTCTATTAGCAGGGGATTGAAGATTGCTGCCAATTCTAATCAATTTATTCTTAGCATTAGTTTCTAAATCAAAAGTACAACCAACGGGGCAATAATTACAAACTGAAGTTGTCTTTGTTTCAGCTTTCTCCCATTTATAGTCTTTTTCTACTATTGCTCCAGTAGGACATACATCTAAACAGGCACCACAAAATTCACAACCTGCATCAATCAAGCTATCGCCCATAGAAGTCCCAATAATAACCTTTCCTGCACGCTCTTTTAAAGTTAAAGCATTATCTACCCTAACTTCAGAGCATACTCTTACACACCTGGCACACACAATACAAAGATTCATATCCATATCCCATAAAGGGTCATCATTTTTGACATGTTCACCTCGATAATTGTAGGATAATGGGCTATCCATTTCCATATCTAAGCTTCTAACAGTATCTTTCAATTCACATCTTTCATTTTTAGGACATGTTATACATCTATCATTAACTGAAACATGTCTTAAACAAATATCACTTGGTCCACACAAATCAATTCTATGGCATGTTAAACATCCGTGAGGATGTTCAGTAAGTAACAATTCCATAATACCTTTTCTTAAATCAACAATTTCATCTGTCTGTGTATTAACTTTCATACCCTCTGTTACCGGGGTGGTACAAGAAGCTGGAGTTCCTCTTCCACCTTCGACATCCACAACACACATTCTGCAAGCTCCGTAAGACTTCATTCCGGGGTAATAACATAAATATGGAATATATATGCCTGAATCCATAGCTGCCTGTAAGATATTTGTATCTTTATTTACTTTTACTTTTTTACCATCAATGACAATATCGATTTTATTATCTTTATTTACTTTTTTAGCCATTTAATTCCCCTTTATAGTTTGCCAAGAATTTGGCCTAGTATTTTCAGGAAAAACTATTTGTCTTTCATTGCAACTGCCTGTAGGGCAATTACCATCCATGCAACTTTCAAAATCTTTTTGAAAATGTTTCAAAGCAGAACTTATTGGATTGTAACCTAATTGTCCGTGGCCACAAAGAGATCCTGCCTGCATATTCCTTCCTATCTTATTCATTAAATCAAGATCAGTTAAATTTCCTTTTCCCCTTGATATTTTTTCCACTATTTCCAAAAGATGCGTCATTCCCAATCTACAAGGGAAACATTTTCCACAAGATTCGTATTGGCAAAATGCAACAAGTGATTTTGTTAAATCAACTGCACAAGTTCGATCATCGACTATTATTATTCCACCAGAGCCAAGAATAGCTCCAGCTTTGGCCATTTCATCAAAATCTATTTTTACTTTCAAGCTATCTGGACCAAGCACACCACCTAAAGGGCCTCCTGTTTGTAGCATTTTTAATGATCTTCCATCAGGGATACCACCTCCTATTTTTTTAACAACATCTTCAATTGAAATTCCCATTTCCACTTCATACATTCCTGGGTGCAAAATATCTCCTGAAAGACATACTATCGCGGTCCCAGAACTACTTTCAGTACCTATAGATTTAAACCACTCACTACCATTTCGAATTATTTCAGAAACATAAGCCAAAGATTTGACGTTATTAATTGTACTAGGGTGACCCCATACACCATATGCAGCAGGAAAAGGAGGTCTTGATCTAGGCCTGGCACTCAATCCTTCTACAGATTCCATAAGAGCTGTTTCCTCTCCAGCAACATATGAGTCACCAGTTAAAGAAACTTCAATATCAAATGAGAAATCAGATCCAAATATATTATTACCTAAAAGTCCATTATCATATGCTTGTTGTATTGCTTCTTTTGTTCTGTCAATAGGACCATCATGTCCATGCCTGATAAATACATAACCATTAGTAGATTTGGTAGCATATCCTGCAATTGCCATACCCTCAATCAGAGTATAAGGATCACTTTCTAATATCCCTTTATCATTGTATGCACCCGGATCACCTTCCTCACAATTACACAGTATATACTTAACTCCTTTAGAATTTGCCATAAAGCTCCACTTTAATCCAGTGGGGAAAGCTGCACCTCCCCTACCTCTTAATCCTGAATCTTTAACTTCAGAAATCACTTCATCAGAAGACATTTTAGTAACTGCTTTATGCAAGCCTTCAAATCCACCATTAGCAATATATTGATATATATCATTGAACGCAATATTACCTGAATTTCTTAAAGCTATTCTATTTTGAAGACTCATTCCTGGCAAATCACCTATTTTTTTTATTCCTTTAATAAATCTATCACCCAATGTTCCTAATAAATTATCAGTTAATACTTCGTCATTCTTAATATAATTGTCTAGAATTTTTATCACATTATCTCTAGTAACATTTCCCCAAAAGATTCTAGGCTGACCTTTATATAAAATATCAATAATTGGACCAGCATAGCAAATCCCGTGACATCCGACAGTATCAATATTTATAGGAATTTTATTTTTCTCACTATAGTTAACTATCTCAGAAACAATTGAATCAGATTCCAATGATGTACCACAGCACATAGCACTACTTACCCTGATCCAAGGCTTACTTCCAGTTGTTAAATCCAACCATCGCTTATCACTATCTCTTTTTAATGCTTCGAAACTCAATTTAATTTATCCAACATTTTCAATAATTTAGAAGAATTCATTTTACCACTCAATTTGTGATCAATACTTATCATTGGAGCCTGTGGGCATGCTCCTAAACATGTATTAAATTTTAATGTAAATTTACCATCACTAGTATCGCCCTGATTTTTTAATTTCAATTTTTCTAATACTGATGATTGCAATTTCGAAGCTCCTCTAATATGGCAACTAGGACCCCAGCAAATTTCTATTGTGTGTTGCCCGGGAGGATTAAATCTGAAATTCAAATAATAGGAAGCCACTCCCCAAACATCATTTGTTGTAACGTTCATAAAATCTGCTATTGAACTGATTGCATTTTTAGGCAAATAACCAATCTCATCCTGCACACTAAGTAAAGAAGATAAAATAGTTACAGTGGTATGATCCTGATTTTTAAGAATATTTAAAATTTGCTCATTATTTATATTTTTCAAAACGGACAATTATATGAAAATTTGCTCAACAAATTAATAATCAATGAATGAGATGATATCATAGAAATTTCATTTGTTCACTCTTCTGAAGTCCTTAGTTCATAAACTAATAATAAAATATAGTAATTAATGTGACAAAAAGAAATATATTAAAAAAAATTCCTAATTATTTATGTTTAATATATTTTTGGTATACTGTAGTCTCATTGTTCTTTGAAATATAGGTAAAAAAATGAATAACACAAAAATAATTGAATCACCAAAAGAATTTTGGCAAGCTACAAGAAATAATGAATATCTCAAATCAACATCAGGCGTAGCACCTGGCTATGTACAAACCAACCTGGCTGTTTTACCAAAAGAATATGCCTTTGATTTTTTATTATTCTGCCAAAGAAATCCTAAACCTTGTCCCTTATTAGAAGTAATGGAACCAGGACAATACGAACCAAAAATACTTGCAAAAGGAGCAGATATTAGAACTGATATCCCTTTTTACAGAGTTTACAAAAATGGTGAATTAGTTGAAGAAACAAAAAATATCACAGAACATTGGTCAGATGATTTGGTATCCTTTCTTTTAGGATGTAGTTTTACCTTTGAAACTGCAATGCTAAATGCAAATATTCCGCTCAGACATCTAGAACAAGATACTACGGTTCCTATGTTTATTACTAATATAGAAACTACACCTGCAGGAATATTTAGTGGGCCAATGGTTGTGTCAATGAGACCAATTCATAAAGATAATTTAGTTAGAACAGTACAGGTAACTAGCAGATTTCCAGCAACACACGGAGCACCAATACATATTGGAAACCCAGCTGAAATAGGAATAGAAAATATCAATCATCCAGATTTTGGTGAAAAATCTGAAATAAAAAAAGATGAAATTCCTGTTTTCTGGGCTTGCGGAGTAACTCCGCAAGCTGTTGCGTTAAATTCAAAACCTTCAACAATGATCACTCATTCACCAGGATATATGTTTATTACCAATGAAAGAGATGAATCGATAGCGGTTTTATAGGAATCATTATGGAAACAATTAAAGAAATAATTAGTGATCATGATGGAAGAGGAATTTCATTACTTCTACCACATGTTTCTGATACTGTATGCGAAGATGCAGCAGAATTAATTTTAAATAATAAAAATAAAGTAGCTATTCTCACAGGATTTTATATCATATCAGCCGGTGCGACAGAAACTGATGGGCCAATAGGTGCAATTGCAATAGGAAATGCACTGAAAAAATTAAATTATGATGTCACTTATATCACAGACAAATTTTCAATAGATCCAATCAAACCTATTTTAAATTCTGATGATAAATTTGAATTATTTCCATTAACAAGCATAGAAGAAAGTAAAAAATATGCTAAAGATTTACTTGATCGTATTAATCCTAATCTAATCATATCAATAGAAAGATGTGGGATAAATAATGAAGATAACTATCTAAATAGTGCGGGGAAAAAAATACATGAATATAATGCTAAAACTGATTATTTATTTGATCATAATATTCCCAGCATAGGCATAGGTGATGGGGGAAATGAAATAGGCATGGGGAATTTGACTGAAATAATTAAAAAATCAGATTCACTTTCTAACCCCTCTTGTATAACAAAAACTGATATTTTAATACCTACAAGTGTATCTAATTGGGGGGGGTATGGATTAGTTGCTGGCTTATCAAAATTATCAGGTGAAAAATTACTTCCTAGCAGCCAAGAAGATGAAAAACTTATTAAAGACTTTGTTGATGCTGGGGCAGTAGATGGTATTACCGCTTCACAAGTTTACAAAGTAGATAGTTTTGACCTGGATGTTAATAGTTCGATTATTAATCGCTTACATCAAGTGATCTAATAAGTGCCAATCAATTTTGAATACACCAATAATCTTGAATGGTATAACAAACTAGGAACACAAGTTACTAAAACAGCTTCCGGTGTATCTGATTTTAAATCCAAAAACAATTCTTCTTTGGGTATCACTTTGGTTTTGTAAATCTGATATACATAAGTTTTCTTATCAGTGGATATATGCACAAATAACGATGGATCTTGTTTTAATAATTCTGGTATTTTGGGTAGCATATGAAAAACATTCCCTTCTTTCCTTATGAAACTTTCTAAGTGTCCAAAATACCAAGATTTTCCAATCCCTCCTGGATTTACACTTTCAGGAATATGACCAACTATGTTTTTTGGAGTTTCATAAGATGATGAAGATCCTAAATCAATAATTTCCAAATCTGAAACTTTTGAATTTAACCCAATCTCAGAAATAACAATTTTGATTGGGATTGCTGTTTTAGGTAAATTAATAAAAGGTTTTTTATACAATTTGAAATTAGCTGGTAACTTCGAATATAAATTATCTTCATCAAAATCTTCACCATCCATTAAATCATTATCATCTGAAATTTCATTTACAGGATCTTTTCTAATTTTATTATTAGTTTCAGGAACAAGATTTATGTTGTCATTTGCAATTTCACTTACATTTGATTCAGGGGTTATCAACTCAATTTGAGAATTCAAATCTTTCAATTCTTCATCTTTAAATAAAATTAAACCTATTAAAAATAAAGATACAATCAAACAAACAAATCCTATAATTTCAAAAATACGATATCTAAGTATTGAATGTATAATTTTCAATATAATATTTTTTTATCTAACCCTTGGTGAATGCGATTCTCCGCTAGCAATTGGTTCATCAAGATAGACATCACCATTTCTAATTTTTAGATTATAACCACAATCAGGGACATTACAAACCCAAGCTTTATAATGAATTGCTGCTCCATGATTACCAAAATCTGACAAAGGCAATAATTGTCCTTTGTTACATCTCATACAATTGGGGAACTGATATGTTTCAGCCACTTTACTCTCCTCCACTCAAATTTATATCATTAATTAAATAACATTATATTTTACAT
>CAYTCC010000004.1:0-34131 GCA_964436345.1 uncultured Dehalococcoidia bacterium | reverse complement strand
TGATTTATCTTTGTATCAGATTCAAACTATGAATTTCAAAGATTCAAGATTGAATCTGAATTCTGAATCATTAAACAAAATACAAAATGTAAATATGCCATTTGGAAATTCAGGCTGGGGCTATGGTTACGGTTATTGGGTTTCTTATGCTGATGATATGAAAGTTATTAAACATTCTGGAGGCTTACCAGGTGTCAGTACATTTTCTATTATGATCCCATCTGAAAAATCTGGAGTTGTAGTTTTAGTTAATAAAAATGAAGTTAAATCAGGAAATTTGGCTGAAATTATTTTAAATATTATGAGAGGAAAAGTTTTTAGAGAAAGCTTAAACGATCCATTGGAATTTAATATTGATAACAAATTTTCTTCTGAGGAAATATTGACAGAATATTTAGGTAAATATGAATTTAGGCAAGGAATTTCAGAAGTAATTATTGAAAAGGGAAAATTATGTATTAATGCTCCAAGCAGACTCGAAGCTGTTCCTGAAAAATTAACTTTAGTCCCTGTTAGTGAAGATAGTTTTATGACTCTTTATGATGGACAGTCAGTATCGTTTGTAAGAAATAACGAGGGAAAGATTAAACATTTTTTAAATGGTGGTTATCCATATATTAAGATTTAGTTAATAATTTTTCAAAGAATAATTCTCTGTTTGGTTCCCATTCAGATAATTCAAAGTATCCACATTCTTTAAATCCAATATTTTGATGAAATTTTATTGCTACTGAATTTCCAACTTCAGTAGAACTTAATATTCTTTCTACTTTCATTTTCTTCATTTTTCTTTCTAAAAATTTAATCATTTTTTCACCTATCCCTTTTCGGTGATATGCTTTATGTATTCTTATTAAAGATATAAATGGAATATATCCCCAAAGATATTCATACCATAAATATCCTATAATCGTTGATTTTGTCGATGAAATAATTAAATTTTTATTTTTGATAGCTTGCTTTAAAGAATTATATTTTTGAATCTGTTCATTTTTATTGATTGTTGTTTTTAAAGATTCATCAATATTTTTTATTTCTTTTAAATCAGAATTTTTACCAAGTCTGATTATAAAAAATTTGTCATTAAATATGATCACCCAATAACTTCCTTAAAATACCTCAGATAATTTAAGCCTAATAATTTCTTTAATTCCTCTTCATTGAATCCTTTTTCTGCCAACTTTACTGTCAAATTAGACCAGTCTCCAAAATTTTTAAAATCTTTTATTCTATATTCATCACTAATTCGATGTTCTTCTCTGAATCCAGACCAGTCAAATACATCTGGATTTCTTCTTTGTTCTCCTATTGTGCCAGGCATGGATTCAGGATATTCAATCATTGACCCTGTTTCTGGGCCATTTCCACATATATCACTTCCAATGCCAACATGGTCAATTCCCATAACATTAACTAAATGGTCAACTTGCGTTGCAAAATCATCTAAAGTTCCTAAATGTTCATTTTCTTGCATAAATCCCGGAACAATAGTTACACCAAAAAATCCGCCTGCAGCAGCTACAGCTTTAGCAAGATCATCATCCTTAGCTCTGTCATGTTTTGCAATAGTATTACTATTTGAATGAGTAATTATGATTGGACTAGTTGATATCTCTAGTGCATCCCATCCTACCTGCTGACTACAATGACTTACATCAACAGCCATATTTAAAGAATTAAGTTTTTCAACCATAGATTTACCAAAGTAAGTTAATCCAGATTTTGTTAATTCTGTACAGCCATCACCTACAAAATTACTTAAATTATAAGTTAATTGCACAACTCTCAAACCTAAATGATAAAAAGTATCAACTCGATCTAAGTTTATACCAAAAGCTAATGTGTCTTGGAAATCTAAAATTAATCCTCGTTTTCCTTCAGCATAAGTTTCTTCTATATCTTCTGCTTTAAGCACAAGCCTTAGTTCGCCATCTAAAGAATCAATTATACCTCTGGCCTGAGCAATCCCTCTGACTGAAGTTTCAAAAGCTGCATCTACGTCCTTAAGACCTGAGGGTGGGCCTGCATAAGTGGCACTACATACATTAACACCTGCTTTATCCCATAATTCAAGGTATTCTTTTTTTGCATCATCAGTTTTATGAATTTCCATAGCAGCCATACTTGCAAGTACTCCTGCGGCCTGATTTCTTTTGTACCCCTTTTGCTCTAATTCATTTAATTTAATTTTCATGTTGCTATTAAATAAAAATCCATTTGTTGCAGGAGGCTGCTGAGAATCTATTACAAGAGTTTTATGATGTAATTCCAGAGCTTCTTCTTTGGATAAGATTTGCTTTCTTTTCATAGACATTTGGTTATCCTTTAATATGTAGTATTATAAAAATATTTAATTATAAATATATTGTTAATATAAATTTTGTCAAACAGCATATTTTACAAAAGGGATAGTAATATGAGTAATCAAAATAATAAAAACGAGTTTTTTGATAAAGCCGAAATGAATGTACAAATAAATGTATCTTCTGAAATGAGAGATGGAACAATATTGTATTCAGATATTTATTCCCCTGCAGAAAAAGGCCAATATCCTATTTTACTTAGCAGAATCCCGTATGGAAAAAACAAACCAAGATATCATTCATTATATATGGATCCTTTAAGAGCTATTCAAAGAGGTTATGTAGTTGTTATCCAAGATGTTAGAGGGAAGCATACCTCAGATGGAGAGTTTGATCCTTTTTTTAATGAATTATCCGATGGCTACGATACACTTGAATGGATTACTAATCAAGAGTGGTGCGATGGAAATATAGGAATGTTTGGTATATCTTATCACGGAGCAACACAATGGCTAGCTGCTGCATCTGAACATCCTTCTTTAAAAACTATAATTCCAGGAGTAACCTCAGATTCTTATTTTGACAGCTGGACTTATTTGGGGGGAGTTTTACAATTTTACTGGATGACTCATTGGACTGTTGGGGGTTTGGTATTAGATGATATAAAACGTAAATCTCAAAATTTAAATGAGAGGAAAGAATTAGCTAAATGGAATTTAGATAATACTGATGCAGAAAGTTTGACTTCCCCTTTAAAAAGCTTGCCGCCTTTCAAAGAAATTGGAAATTTTTATAATGATTGGATCGAACATGATTCGTATGATGATTACTGGAAAAAAACTAGCCCTAAAGAATACTTTGATAGAATAAATATTCCGGTTTTAAATATGGGAGGTTGGTATGATGGGTTTTTACGAGGTACTGTTAGATGTTTTACAGGAATGGATCAGAATTCTGATGATGAGATATCTAAATATCAACAATTGCTTTTGGGCCCCTGGACACATGAGCCAATGCCCAAACCTCTTGCCGGACAAAAACATTTTGGTAATAAAGCTTCAGGTGAAGCTATTGATATTCAGGGAATAATGTTAAATTGGTATGATCATTGGCTTCAAGGACATGAGTATAGTGATTCTCACCGAGTTAAATATTACACTATGATTGAGAATGAGTGGAAAACCTCGTACAACTGGCCTCCTGAAAATACAAGTAAATTAACTTTTTATTTACACAGTAATGGAGATGCTAATCAAAGTATGGAAGGAAAATTAAATTTCCTTATCCCTAAGAGTGAAAATCCTGATCAATATATATATGACCCTAAAGATCCAGTTATTACAATTGGCGGAGCACATTTAGGTGGAGTTCCTGGTTATTTTGAAACTGGAGTTCACGGGCAAGAAGAAGTTGAGAAAAGAAAAGATGTTTTGATATATACAACTGAAGTATTAGAAAATCATTTGGAAGTATCCGGAAATGTGAAAGTGAATTTATTTGCTTCTTCTACAGCTGAAGATACTGATTGGACTGCCAGGTTATGTTATGTGGATCAAGCTGGTAAATCATGGAATATATCTGATGGGATATTAAGAGCAAGTTTTGCAGGAGGATTAGATAAGAAAAGATTTATTAATCCTAATGAGATATATCAATATTGTATTGATTTAGGACCAATAAGTATTAAATTAAATCCTTGTATGAAATTGCGTTTGCAAATTTCATCTAGTAATTTTCCGGCTTATGCTACAAATACCAATTTGAAAAATAATAAATATCCAACGACTGATTTTGTAAACGCTAATCAAATTATTTATCATGATTCTGATCATCCATCCAATTTGGTTTTTGATGGTATCGCATAAATTAATCATAAGAGAAGATTATATAATTAATTTAATATGATCCAAAGTAGTTAATGTATATAATTAATATCCCTTGGCTTCTGCTACAGGAAATGAATCAGACCCTCCGTATATAGTCATATTATCTTGATCAATTACAATCGCTGATGGTCTTGCAAAACTATACCATGCTTCCATATCATCAATCATCTGAATTTTATGCCCCATTCTTTTTAATTCAGAAATTACATTTTGATTAATTCTGTGATCTAAAAGAGTTGTTGTCCCACTTGCATCTGATCTTGATGTAGATATTGCTTCTTGTGGTCCCATTCCAAATTCTAGTATGTTAAGACTAAGGTTGGTATTTGCATTATTAACTTTTCTCCCACCTGGCGAACCAACACTCATATAAGGTTTACCATTTTTCTTTGCTAAAATCGGTGCCATATTTACCAGAGGTCTTTTAAAAGGGGCAATAGAATTTTTATTTCCAGGTTTAGGATTGAACCAGATCATCCCATTATTCCATAAAATACCAAGGCCGTTGGATATAACCTTAGATCCAAAACTACTTACCGCTGTTTGAGTACATGAAACTAAATTACCATATTTGTCAGATGTTCCAAAATGTGTAGTGCAATCTGAGTCTTGGTTATAATCTCCATTTGCTAAATCATCTTTGTTTGATTTTGTGTCATATTTCCATGCATCATGTATAGATGTATCAGAATAGTAATTCCAAGGATCTCCAGTATAAGAGTTTTCTAATTCAGCTTCGTTTAAGTTTAGTTTCTTGGATATTTCTTTTGAGTATTCCTTAGATAATAATCCTTTAAGTGGAACTTCAACAAAATCAGGATCTCCAAGGTAATGGTAGCGGTCAGCAAAAGCATGTCGTGCACCTTCCACGAAAGTATGTAGATATTTCGTACTGTTGTGTCCCATAGCTTTTAAATCAAAATTTTCTAATATATTTAAAGTTTCTAATGTTGTCCAACTTCCGCATGGTGCAGTAGGTCCGTAAACTTCATAATCTCTGAAAGTTGTTTTGAGAGGAATTTTTATTTCAGCTTTAAATTCTGCAAGATCTTCCATTGTAATTAGTCCGTCATTTTTTTTCATGTCCTCTGCAATGGCTGCTGCTATTTCTCCTTTATATAGAGCATCAGCGCCTTCTTTAGATATTTTTTCCAATAAATTCCCAAGATCCTTTTGTTTAAATTTGTATGCTTCATGATCAGCAGAACTAGGATCAGGAATATATTTAGGGGGGAAACCATTTGGTAAAAATATTTCTTTAGATCCATGGAATTTTTGTAATTGTTCCATATTTGTTCCAATCATTAGAGCAAGTAACCAATATACATCATATCCTTCTTTGGCATAATGAATTGCAGGTTCCATAACTTGTTCCAAAGGAAGTTCTCCAAAAGTTTCATGTGCTTTACATAAACCAGCGGTTGTTCCTGGCAGAGCAATTGATTGATATCCGTCAGTATTATGATTTCCTTCTACTGAGTATGTAGAAATCCCACCTCCTGGCCCCGTTATTTTATACATGTCTGGTTTTGCAGCTTTGGGTGCACGGGGGCCATATTCAATTACAACATTTGTTCCTGCAGGGTAATTCTTAATTTGCGAATTTAGGCTAATATGCATAAATCCAACTCCAGCTATAGAGCTATTATTAGGTTCTAGTACTGAGATAGCAAATCCTGTAGCTACGGCAGCATCAACTGCGTTACCTCCTTTTCGTAACATTTCTATTCCTGCTTCAGATGCATAGGGATGCATTGAAGCTACTACTCCATTTTTTGAAATAACTTCATCTTTATTAGGTCTCCAGGTACTCCTTAAGTTCATTTGCTTTCCTTTGAATTTTAAGAATAAATATCAATAATTGACATTTCAGAACATATGTTCTAAAATCTTTTGTATATTATTATATTAAGGAATATTAACATGTCAGATATTAAAGTTACAATCATAGGAGTGGGTGGAGCAGGATGTAATACTATAAATAGGTTGTCTAGTAAAAAATTTAATAATTATAATTTGTTAGCTGTAAATACAGATACTCAGATGCTGGAAACAATTAAGCATTCAGATATATTTGCATTAGGACCTTTGACCACCAAAGGTTTTGGCAGTGGAGGCAATCCCAAAATAGGCAGATTGGCAGCAAGGGAGAGTAGTGAACAATTTTCCAAATTACTCGAAGGACAAGATCTTGTTATATTAACAACTGGATTAGGAGGAGGAACAGGTACGGGTGCAACACCAATATTAGCTTCTCTAGCAAAGAAAATGGGAGCATTAGTTATCGTTATAGCTACACTTCCATTTAATTTTGAAGGACAGCTCAGGTATCAATATTCAGAAAAAGCTATAAAATCCTTAATTAGATCTGCTGATAGTGTGATAGAAATTAATAATGATGGTTTGCTTGGAACTATGGATAAAAAATCTACTATAGATGATTCTTTTAAATATGCTGATAGTGCTTTGGTAGATATTGTAGAAGAAATAACAACTGTGATAGGGAATCCTGGTTTGATTAATATAGATTTTGCTGATATAAAAAATTTACTTGCAAAATCAGGCAAAACATATGTTTCTAAATCTAGAATAAATAAAAGTGATCAAATTGATACTATTCATGAAAATTTAAAACAAAATTTACTTATTAATTATGGATTTAGATCTTCTCGCAGATTATTGTTATCCATAAAATCTAGTCCTGATTTTTCATTAAATGAATTAAATTTAATAGCAACAAAAGTGTCTTCATTTTTGTATAATCCTGAGAACATTCTTATTGGCGTGAATAATACTTTTTTTAAAAAAAATATTATTGAAACCACATTAATCGCATCTGATTTAAAATTTTCCTTTACTAATGACATGTTACCCGTTGCTCCCAAACCTTTTTCTTATATTTCTGGCAAATATTCAAATACACAATCAGTAAATAGTATTGATAATGCTAACGCTATTAAAATGAGAATTCTAAATTTAAAAAAGTTAATTAAAATCCCTATTGGTTTTAATTAACTTTTTTTGTATTTATAGTTATGACCTTATTCTGTTAAAATTTATTAAATTATTTTTTAAAGGATTTAATGAGTTATTTTAAAAATTTAAGTTTACGTCAATCAAAAAATTTAGCCCCAGGAGCAAATACTCAAACATTTTGGGGTGAAAAAATGTTAATTTCAGTCGTTACAATTGATCCAAATTCTATTGTTCCAAATCACACCCATCCCCATGAACAAGCTGGTATTTTACTCGAAGGTGAATTGGAAATGATTATAGGTGATGAAGCAAAACTTCTTAAACCAGGTGATATGTATATAGTTCCAGGGAATATAGAACATTATGCAACAGCTGCTGATAAAGGAGCAAAAGTTATTGATATATTTGCACCAGTACGAAATGAATTTAAATATTAAATGGAAATTATAAACGATTCATATTTTACTATTGGGGAACCCAAAAAACCTTCTTTAGTATTGATACATGGCTTGGCTAGTAATAAATTCACATGGAATGCAATTATAGAAATTCTTAAAGATGATTATTATCTTATAGCAGTTGATTTACCTGGTCATGGATCAAATTCTACCTACAAAACAGATTTTTCATATTCCAGTATGGTAGATTATTTATTCAAACTCCAAAATCATTTAGATATATCTTTTCAATACATAGTTGGGCATTCATATGGCTCATCTGTAGCTACAATGACTGCTTTAGATGAAAGATTTGAAATAAAAAAACTTGCACTTTTAGACGGAGGAATAGTTCCTATGAAATCAGTTCCTGAAATGAATGATGATAATTATATGATTAAATTAGCTCCCCCTGATTTTACTGATAGAAAATTTGAAAGTATTTCTGAGTTCATTGATAAAAATTTATCTATTAAATCAAATCCCTATTCTAAACAAATCAGACACGCTATTTTAAGTAACTTTGATCATTCCAAAAAACCCATGTTAGTTCCATTTTTAGAAAGAATTAATCATTTAAAAATAGTTGATTATTTATGGAATTATAATCCTAAATTTAATTTGTCAAAAATCAAAATCCCTACCTTGGCGTTAATGGCCTGCAAATTTGACACCATTGATGAAAGGTCATCACATAGATGCCATTTTGCTTCTGTAATATCTGATGAAAATCACTTGATTAATATTACTTGGATATTAAACACCCCGCATGATTTGCAATTATATGCACCTAAACTAGTATCTCGTAAACTAATTTTACATTTTCAATCTTAATTGTTATTTAATAGCAATTACTCTTACAGGCGATCCTGACCCATTTTCTATTTTTAATGGCAGAGCAATAATTATTGCCCCTTTTGGTGGTATTAAATCTAAATTACACAAACTAGTTAAACCCATTTTACCCGCTCCATGCATAATATTATGATTTGGGAATTGTGGATCGAACAAAGGTGCTATACCTGCATCTGTACCAACCGTTTCAACACCAACACCCAATACATCTTTTTCATTTGCTAATAATTCTGATGCTTCTTTAGATATTCCTGGAGTATTTGGCATTTGATCGTTCGTATTGAAATTTGCATAGGCTTCTGGATCGTTAAATCTGGAACTCCAGCCTGTTTTTATTAAAACCCATGAGTTTTTAGGCATGTTTCCGTTTTGTTTCTCCCATTCTTTAATATGAGAAGGTGTCAGCAATGCATTTGAATTTTCTTCCACTTCCTTTTCCATATCTATTAAACAACCATTCCCTATAAGCATTTCTACTGGAATTTGGTCAACAGAATATTTGTCTTTTCCTGTTACCCAATGATTTGGTGAATCAAGATGTGTACCAGTATGTTCTCCTGTTTCAAAGTTATTCCAATACCAGCCAGGGCCTTTTTCATCATATTTTGAAATTTCTTTTTTCTTGAATGGAATTGTTTGTCCAAATTCTTCTGGAAGCGTTAAGATAGGAGTTTCTTCATTCAATGGTTGCGTTAGATCCACAACTTCTAATTTATTTGATCTTATATTATTAATGAATTCTTCTAATATCATCTAATTTTCCTTTATTGCATTAATATATCTTTTAAATTCTATTTTATTTTCTATAAGCCCTAAATCCATTGTGAATTTTTCGGGACCTTTTGCTTCTACTTTCGATACGAGAACTGAAGCAGTATCTATGTTAATGTTTTTTTCAAACAATAATTCAAAATCATCAATATCTTTTGTTTCAAATGCTTTTTTCACCCCAGAGCTTAGTGCTATGTCTTTTAAATTTGTTCCAGTTGATGTTGCCGTTGGAAACCCTCCAACAGATAATAAACTTTCATTGTCAAATATTACATGAGTTAGATTTTTTGGGTTATATCTTGCAATAGTTGAAAAAGTTCCGAGATTCATTAATACTGAACCATCTCCATCTAGTACAATTACTTTTATATTGGGTTTTGATAATGCTAATCCTAATCCCACTGATGATGCGAGCCCCATGCTATGTTCTAAGTAGAAGAAATTCTTTTTGTGTCCAAGCGAATATAATTCAGCTGCTACTCCACCCATATTTGTGATAATTAATTTTGAATCTAATTGTTTATATATTCTTTGTAACGCATCAATTCTTTTCATTATTCAACCATCAGATCTCTGGTTATTAACAATGCAACTGGCCTTTCTGAGCTTTCTGATAAAACAGCTGCTTTATTGATCTTTTTTTCAACTGATTTAGGAGAATCAACAATATCATAAGGAATGTCTAATGCTTTTAATGTACTTTCAGTTCTTAATCCGCCTTCAGTTTGCCATGGATCTGTCTCGCCCATTTCTCCTCTATAACTAATAATCATTAATAAAGGTATCCGATATAGTTGAGCAAGAGAAACAATTCCATTAACTGATGCGAGAAATCCGTGGTTTTGCATCAACATAGCAGATTTTAATCCGGCAAAATGTGCTCCTGCTGAAATACCGACTCCTTCTTCTTCTTTAGCAAGCCTTACAAGTTGCATATCCGGGTCTTCTTCTGAAAATTTTATAAGATGCACAAGCCATGTTTCAGGTAATGCAGAAACAATTTTGACCCCGCAATTCTTTAATGATTTGTAAATTAATTTAGAATTTTTTACTGATACAGCTATTTTTAATCTCTAATTTTGTATTTAAAATGGATTGTCATTATATGGATTGTCATTATACAGTATTTAACAATTTTTATTGTTCGTTACTTGTTGTTTTAATTTTATTTATGTATTTAAGTTCATAAATGCTATTACTAATTCATTAAATTCTTCAGGTTGTTCTCTAAATACGTAATGACCTGCATTGTTAAATATATGCATACTGGAATTTTTAACATTTGGTAGTATAAGATTAAGGCAATTAATTCCTATTGGATCCCAAAATGCAGAAGGGTCATCTAACCCCCATGTTATCAATGTTGGAGTATTTAATTTCCCTTCTTTTATCCATTGATGGGTTTCTTTTTGTCTTTCAATTAAATCTTTAGTAAAAATTTTTTCTTCTAACTCGCTATGTTTTGTGGCAGCCATGATGTTCTTCTGTGATTTTGAATATTCTATATTCCCTTCAATCCATTCATCAATTATATGCTTATCTCCCCAGGAATTTTCTTTGATCATATATTTGATTTTTTCATGTATATTAGTAAAAGATGGAACTCTGTCAGCCAAATCGTGATAGAAACTTATATCCTGCATTAGTGTCGCACTGTCAATTATGACTATAGATTTTGGAATTTCAGGATATTCAATTGCTAGTCTGGTTACTATATAACCTCCTCTTGAATGACCAATCAGATGAGGTTTTTCTATATTTAACTTTTTTATAAATTCATAGGCATGTTTTACTTGAGTCCCTATAATATAATCAGTATCTTTTTTTGGATTATCAGTGTGTCCTTGTCCGATTTTATCAAATGCATAAACATGATATTTTTTTGCAAGACTATCAAAATTTAAAAACCAATCTTCAGCACTTGCTCCTCCCCCAAAATGTCCTCCGTGAATTAAAATCACAGGGTCACCGCTCCCTTTTTCAAAGTATCTGGTATTAATTCCTTTGATTTCAATGTATTTGGATTGTGATCTGTCCATAAATTTTATTACTTTTTATATAATGTTAATTAAAATGATAATTTTATTTAGTAAAGGAAAGATTATGAGTCAATATATTAATCAATTTGATTATAAACCGCAAGAAGAAGTCTCTGATATTCAAAAAATTGTTGCTTATCTTAAATCTATAAGATCTTTATTAATATATGCTGTGATTTTATTATTTCTCAATGCATTTTTAATATTAATATTTAATTATTAATTAAAAAACAGGTTATTCAATTTCGCCTATTTTTTTTAGATTTAGGGCTTTGATAGCGGGAATTAATTCTTTGCGTCTTCTTGATAAGTGAGTGAACAATATTATTAACGAAATACTTCCGCACCATAAGAACATTATGATTGATTGATATATGATTATATTTAAAACGTTAAGTACAAGTGCCCCTATGAATATCCCCCATAATGGACTTTTAAGTATTAATGTTAGAATTACTATTGTTATACCTGCACTAATTGCAGGAATTGGAATAGCAATTAAAGTTATTCCTGACGCAACGGCTACTCCTTTTCCTCCTTTAAATTTTAAATAAACAGGAAAATTGTGTCCTATAACTGCCATTATGGTGGCAAAGTAAAAAGTCATATCAGAGATATTAATATTTTCCCCAATAATTGCTATACAGCCTGATTTTATTAAATCAAGTAAAAGTACGATTGTAGCTGCTTTGAAAGAATATGATCTGAAAATATTTAGGGCGCCAGAATTGCCACTACCATAATTTCTTATATCTTGTTTGTTTTTTATTTTAAAATAAATATAAGCTGTAGGTATGCTTCCAGTTAAATAAGCAAAAATTATATACATTATATCCATAGCAGAAATATTATATATTAAATTTTAAGATTGATATAATTAGAACATATGTTCTATAATATTGTTTTATTAAAAAATATATAAATAAAATATGTCTTTTGAAATTCCATTCCTTAAATTTTCTGCTCATGCGGGATTTCCTTCACCTGCAGAAGATTTTTTAGAACCTGGATTGAATTTAAATCAATATTTAATACAAAATTCTGCAGCAACATTTTGTGTGAAAGTAAAAGGTGATTCTATGGTAGGGTCTAAGATTACAACTGGAGATATTTTAATTGTTGACAGATCTTTAAGTCCTCAAAATCAAAATATTATACTTGCTATTTTAAATGGTAATTTTGTTGTAAAAAAATTACTTATATCTAATAATGATTTTTACCTTTTGTCTGACAATAAATATGCCAATCAGATAAAAATTAATTCGGAAATGGAATTTTATGTATGGGGTGTGGTTACTTATGTAATACATAAATTAAGCAAATGATTGCATTGTTAGATTGTAATAATTTTTATGCTTCCTGTGAGCGTGTTTTTAGACCTGATTTAATTAGGAAACCGATTATTGTTTTATCTAATAATGATGGCTGCGTGATTGCAAGAAGTGATGAGGTGAAAAAAATGGGGATTAAGATGGGAACCCCGATATTTAAGATACGGAATTTGATCAGTGAGAATGATATTTCCATTTTTTCTTCAAACTTTGCTCTCTATGGTGATATTTCTAGACGAATTATGAAAATCTTACAAAATACTGTGTTTGATTTAGAAATTTATTCTATTGATGAGGCTTTTATTGATTTTATGTATAAAACAGATATTGAATATGAGTCTTTAAATTTAGTTTGCAAAATACTGCAATGGACCGGAATTCCTGTATCTATTGGTATTTCTTCTACAAAAACATTGGCTAAAATTGCCAATCATTTTGCCAAAAAAGTATCAAGAAATAATATTTTATTTCTTGATACTGAGAAAATTATCAATTTTTATATTAAAAAAATTGATATAGCAGATGTGTGGGGAATAGGGTATAGATATGCAAGATTTTTATATAGTAAAGGCATTTATACTGCTTATGATTTGGCTAAAAAAAATGATAAATGGATATTAGACAATATGTCTATTATTGGATTAAAGACAGTTTATGAATTGAGAGGAATTAAATGTTTTGAATTACAAACATCTGAATCTCCTAAAAAAAATATAAGAAATTCCAGAACTTTTAGTAGAGATACTAATGATTATAATAAAATAAAAAAAGCTATTAGTTCTTTTGCGTCAAAAACGGCAGAAAAACTTAGAGCACAAAAATGCGTTACATCATCTATATCTGTATTTATTAATACTAATAAATATAAATATTCAAATCAAAATCGCAAATTAAATGGCAAGGTAAATTTAAAATTTTCAACAAATGATACTTCAATTATAATTTCGGAGTCATTAAAGATATTAGATGAAATTTATATACCGGGACTTTTTTACAAACAAGCAGGTATTATTATTAGTGATTTTTCAGTTGTAAATCAAAATCAATTAGGTTTATTTGAAGATGTTTCAAAAAAAATAAAAAGAGAAAAATTGATGACTTCTTTAGATTATATAAATTCAACTATTAGAAATGAATCTATAAAATTAGCTTCTGAGGAATTTGAGAACGATTGGAGAGTTAATCAATCTAATTTATCTCCTGCGTATACAACAAGATGGAAAGAAATTTTAAGTGTAAACATATAAATTCACGGATCTGAGCAATCTCTTATGTAACCACAATTTACACATCTGAGTTTACAATGTAATTCTATTACCATACGTCCATTGTAAATATCACAATATTCTTTTTTAGTAGAATGAAATGAAATCATAAAAAAATATTTTATATTATTAATAATAAGTTGTATGATTTAAATTATGAAGTCTATTATTAGAGTTTAATTCAATAGGACGGTTTTGCAATGTATACAAATTTTGATCTGGACTTATTTAAAAAATTAGGAAATGAAGATCGAATTAGTCAGATAGTTGCAGAAAATTTTAGCAATGAATTAGAGTTTTATTCTTGGTGGGGTGAGAATGTAAAATCAAATAATGAATTAAGAACAAATTTGTTGATTGATAATACAAAAGAATTTGTTCTTAAAAGAGAAAAACACGGTATACCAAAAATACAAGCTGATTCAGATGAAAAAATATTTTTTGGCTTTGGGATGACAATGGCTCATGATAGATTATTTCAATTGGATTATTTAAGACGTAAAGCACTCGGAACACTTTCTGAGGTAATGGGAGAAAAATGTTTGGATTTAGATAAAGTGGCTAAAACAATGAATTTTTCATCTATTTCAAATACAGAATATAATACGATGCCTGATTGGTCTAGAAATTTATTAGATCATTTCACTAGAGGAATAAATCACTATATAGATATAATTGACAACCTATTCCCTGCTGAATTTATGATTCTTGATTATAACCCTGAAAAATGGAAATCAGAACATTCATTGGCAATTATGAATGAATTTAGATATTATCTTACAGTTAGAATGCCTTTGTTATTGATGCCTGAGTATGCCAAAAAATATATTACAGATGGGGATTTATTGAATGTTTATACTGGTGGAGAAGCAGATGATGAAAGCATCTTATATCAAAAAGAGTATAAAAGAGGGAATCATTTAGGAGAAAATTTTGGTGGGGCCACTTCTTCAGCAGAAGATGGATTAGGAAGTAATAATTGGGTAGTGGGTCCAGAAAATTCATCAACTAATTTCCCTATTTTAGCTAGTGATCCACATATTGCATTTGGAGCTGTATCATGCTGGTATCAGGTGCATATGACTGGAAAATCTTTTGATGTAATGGGAATGGCATATTCTGGAGTTCCTTTAATATTTATGGGAAGAAATAAAAAAGTTGCGTGGGGGATAACAAACAATATATGTTCACAACGTGATTTATATTATGAAAAACTTAATGAAGAAAATCCTGACAAATATTTACATGATCAAAGTTATTTAAATTTTGAAAGAAGAACAGAAATTATTAAAATAAAAAACCGTAAACATATTGAATTTGAAATAAAGAGTACGGTCAATGGACCAATTGTAAATGAATTATTACCTCAATGGGTAGATTTGGATACTCCAATTTCTTTGAATTGGTTAGGTTTTGAATATTGCAGTTTTGTAACTGATGCATTGAATATTAATAAAAGCAATAATGCAGATGAATTTTTGAATAGTTTCCAGGGATGGAATGTCCCTACTCTTAGTTTGGTATACGGAACAGTTGATGGGGATTTTGGTTATCAAGCAATGGGAAGAATCCCTTATAGAGATAATCATTATAAAGGTATAAAACCAGGATGGGATCCTAATTTTGGATGGAAAGGAATAATACCCAAAGAAGGAATGCCAAGTTTGAAAAATCCTGAAAGAGGATGGATTGGAACTGCGAATAACCGACCTGCAAATGATGATTATCCATATCCTTTTTTTGGTACATGGAGTAGCGGGCATAGAATGAGAAGAATTAGAAAACGATTGGAAAGACAAACAAATGTGGATTTTAATTTAATGAAATCAATTCAGTATGATATGAAATCTGAGAGAGCTATAGAATGCTTACCCGGATTGTTGGCGGTTATAAAAAACAACAATGAATTTCAAAATATTTATGAAATTTTAAATGATTGGGACGGAGATACTAATTCTGAAAGTATTGCAGCTACTATATTTGAAATGTTTTTTAATGAATGGTCTGTTGCTTTAACTAAAGAATGGTTTCCGGAAAATTTAGTTGAACATATTTATCCTTCGGCATCTGCAGCAGCAAATTATCTTTTAAGAAATGAAGATACAAAAGGGTGGATTAAATCAACTGGCAGGGCAGAATTAATAATTGATACTATGAGAAAAATAATAATTGATTTGGAAAACAAATTTGGAAAAGATAAAAATAAATGGAAATGGGGAAATCTTCACAAAATATATCTGAATCATCCGATATCTGTAATAGGTGATTTATCTTTGTTGTATGACAGAGGGGGATTTTCCGTAGGAGGTACTGGTGTCACAGTATGTAATACAGGTTTTGATCCAAATTATTTAGCTCCAATGGGAGCCAATTTAAGATTGATTGCTGATTTAAACGAAAAAGGAATGTGGATTATTGATTCTCAGGGAGTATCGGGAGATCCTGGTTCTGATTTTTATTGCGATCAATCAGAGAAATGGGTTAATGGTGATTATATTTATTTAAAGTTTGAAAATTAAATGATTAAAAACAGAAATCTATTTTTTTATTAGTTAACCTTATTTTAGGTTCTGCCGTAATTTTATCTTATATATGGGGACTGGTTTATTATCCCGAATATGGATCTACTCTTTGGGATAAGATTGAGACTAATCATATTCCTTATATAATTTTTTCAATGTTATTGGCTGCTGTTGGATATTTTGTTTTCTCTTTTTATTTTATTAACTACAAAAGATTTCAAACTTTTAACACATCAGACTATCTTTATATTTTGAGTTTATATATAGTAATTTTGTTTTTTTCAGCATTATGGATGCCTCTTTCAATTGGATTTGTAGATACAAATAATAATTTTTTCTTAATATTAAATTTGGTTTCTTTGTACTTAGTGGGAATATCATCATTGTTATTAACGATATTTTCACTTCAAGATAAAATTATGAGAAGAAAATTAATATGGAAGCTTTCTGTACTGGGAGGATTCCAATTTACATTTCACACACTGATAATTGATGCAATATATTGGGGTATGAATTTTATTTAGATTAATATATATCTATTTTGAAGCTAGGCATCTTATTAATGATTTTAAAATCTAATTTAGCTTTAGAGACTGATTCAGATAAATGAGAATCTACAGATATAATTTCATTATTATCATTGTCTTTAATAATGATATCTGTATCAAATCTTTCTTGTATCACTATTCCAAAATCTCCTTCCCCTTGCCACAAGGGAAAAGTAACGATTTTTAAAGTTTTAGTAGGATCTTTAACTTTTTCAGATCTTAATTTAATAAGTTCTTTAATTGCTTTTTCAGAAATTTTCATTAAGTTGAACTAAATTGAACTATATATTCGATTAGCTTATTATATATTTATAATAATTTATTGTCATAGTTTAGAGGAGAATAAAATGGCGACTTATACTTGTGCTGATTGTTCAATGTCTGTAAAAGATCTTACTTGTGGAACATGTGGATCAGAATTGGTATATGCTGAGGTTGGTGAAAATTCTGTTGGCGTATCACAGTGTCCAAATGGAGATGGGCAAATAAAATCCCCATTATGCTGTGGCTCAGATATGAGTGTGAATTAATTTTTGATATAATACTGAAATGATATTAATTAATAACAATAATAATAGTTGTTGCTGTCACGTCACATGACGGGGCTTTATTTAGTTGTTTGTTTTAAAACCCCCTCTTAATTCAAAAAAGAGGGGGTTTTTTTTTGGAGAAAATTATGGATCAAAAGACTTTAGGTGTATATTACGAACATCCAGAATGGTTTGAGAAGTTTTTTAATAAATTAGAACAAAAAGGTATAGCCCATATAAAATTAGAAGGTTGGAATAGTTCTTTTAATCCAGGATCTGCTGAAAATGATTTAGGTATTGATGTTATTTTTAATAGAATGAGCCCTTCTGCATTCAATAGAGGACATGAAAATTCTATTTTTTATACTTTGAATTATATGAAATATTTAGAATCTTTGGGTTTAAGAATTATTAATGGTTATGATGCTTATACATATGAATTTTCTAAATCTAATCAGATTAATTTATTAAGATCTTTAAATATAAGACACCCTAAAACTTATGTCGTTAATCATAAAGAAGCAATTTTAAAATCTGTTGAAAATTTAAAATTTCCTATAGTATTAAAACCAAATATCGGTGGTAGTGGAGCAAATATAATTAAATTTGAGGATTATTTAGAATTAGAAAATTATCTAAAGACAAATATAATTGACTGGGGTATAGATAAAACTTTATTAGTACAGGAATTTTTAACTGCTAAAGATTCAAGTATTATTAGAGTTGAAACTATAGGTGGAAAATATGTTTATGCAATAAAGATATTTCTGACTGAAGGCGAATTTAATTTATGTCCTGCTGATTATTGCAAGATTGATGATCAAAAGATTGATGGTATGAAAGATGGAGTTTCAGATAGAGGAGCTTTGGTTAAAAAATTTGATCCTCCACAACATTTGATTGAAAAAGTGGAAAAAATATTTCAATCAGCAAAGATTGATGTTGGAGGTTTGGAATATTTAGTAAACTCAGAAGATGATGAAACATATATTTATGATATAAATGCTATGTCGAATTTTGTAGCAGATCCAGAAATAGTCCTTGGATTTGATCCTACTGATAATTTAGTAGATTTCGTTATTAAAGAAATACAAAAAAAAGTAAAATTACCTGTTAATTTATAATGAGAAATTGATAAAATAATACCTTAGATAATTTAAAAAGTATTATGATATCTTCAAATCCTAGAAAAATTTTATTGTTTTTTGCGCATCCAGATGATGAAACATCATCTTGTGGAGGTACAATTAATAAATATTCTAAACTTGGTTATCAGGTATACGTTTGTACTGCAACAAATGGCAATAAAGGTGATTTGGGAACTGGTGATCTTAAGTTAACAAGAGAAGAATTAGGACCATATAGAGAAAAAGAAGAATTAGCAGTATTAAAATCACTAGGTGTTTATGAAGTATTCCAGTTTGGCTATGATGATCAAGGCCTTGAGTTACTTGAAAATGGAATTTTAGAACAACAATATTTAGATATCTTAAAAAAAATTCAACCAGATGTAGTGATTACGTTCGGGCAAAGAGGATTTTCTGGTCATACTGATCATATTCAGGTCAATATCAATGCAACAAATGCTTTTAATAAGTATATATATATATACTCAACTCAAAATATCAGATTATTCTATACTGCTATGCCAAAAGTAATTGCTGAAAAAAGAGAAATGGATCTTAGTGAAGAAGAAAAATCTCCAACTATTGGTATAGATATATCTGATAATTGGAGCAATAAAGTTGCTGGGTTAAGAATGTATAAAAGCCAAAGAGATGCTCAAGAAATAGCAAGTATGTTTGAATCTATGTATCAGGGTGATCCTTATGATAATTACGGCGAATCAAGAGAAGAAATTTCTCAATTCTCTGAATTACTAAAAAATCATGGATACACAAATAATCCTACTGAATATTTTCATCAATACTATCCTAAGTTAGAAAATTATGACGGGAAAATTTTATCAAATAAATTTTAATTTCCAAATTTTACTGATAAGGTTTGTTTTCTCCAAACGTATCTCCGTAATATTGAAAAAAATCTATTGTACTATCTTCAACATATTGGTAAAGGTTTTGAAATAATTTTCTTAATCCATCTGGTGATTTGTTATCTTTCCTGTATGGATTTTCAAGTTTTTCTTCTACCCAGTCCATATATATAGTATCTGCTGGACCAGGAGTTGTTGGCCCACTAACATATATCCATACTGGTGCTCTTTGTCCTACGCTTTGGTATTTTTCACTTAATTCTTTTGCGGCTTGAGCAGCATCTCTTGTTTTTCCTTTTTGAATTTTAAATGTTCTTCGTATTAAATACATATAATCTCCTAGATTTGAATTAATAAAATTTTAATTAAATAATCTTTGGATCACAATAAATAATTTAATTAAATAGTGAGAAAATAGAGATATACAGAGGTGTTACAATATAATTTCTATTATATATTTAATACCTTGGTTAAATGGAAAATAAAATATCGTTATTTGATACAAATATACCGCCTTTAGCTGAACGTGTAAGACCTAAATCTCTTAAAGAATTTATCGGGCAATCTCATATTTTAGGTGAAAATAAAATCCTTAATTCATTAATAGAAAATATGAAATTGTTTTCTATGATTTTATGGGGACCGCCAGGCTCTGGCAAAACCACATTAGCTAGACTCTTGACTATAAAATCAAATTACGAATTGCAACAAATATCAGCAGTTTCAAGTGGCGTAAAAGATTTACGTGAGATTATTGATAAATCTTTATTAAATAGAAGTATGGGGAAGGAAACAGTTCTATTTATAGATGAAATACATAGATTTAATAAATCTCAACAGGATGCACTTTTACATGCTGTTGAAAACGGTACAATTATATTAATAGGAGCCACTACAGAAAATCCTTCTTTTGAAGTTATTTCACCGCTCTTATCTAGATCAAAAGTTTTAACTTTAAATCCCTTGTCTTTTGAAAATTTGAGTGAAATCTTGGATCATGCATTTGAAGAAGACATAATTTTATCAAAAGGTAATTATACTATTACTGAAACTGTGAAAAATAAATTAATACAGAATTCAAGCGGTGATGCTAGGAAAATGTTAAATACAGTAGATATTGCGGTAAATATTCTTGGGCAATCTGGAGCTATTACATCAAGTGTTTTAGATGAGGCATTTCAGAACAAATCTATCCTTTACGACAAAGCTGGTGATTATCATTATGATACTGTAAGTGCTTTGATAAAATCTATGAGAGGAAGTGATCCTGATGCTGCTATATATTGGTTATCAGTAATGATAGAAGGTGGAGAAAAACCTGAATTTATTGCAAGAAGAATGGTGATATTTGCATCTGAAGATATAGGAAATGCAGATCCTAAAGCTTTAAGTATGGCAGTATCTGGATTTCATGCTGTTAGCTTAATTGGATATCCAGAAGCTTCTATTATTTTAGCTCAGGTTACAACATATTTATCTTCTTCGCCAAAATCTAACGCATCATATATGGCTCTAAATAATTCAATTGAAATCATAAAGGAACAAGGTACTCCTAGTGTTCCCCTACATCTTAGAAATGCTCCGACTGATTTAATGAAAAATATGGAATATGGAGAAGGTTATAAATATCCTCATTCTTATGAAAAATCTTTTGTGAATGAAAATTATTTCCCAAAAGATCAGAGTTATATATTTTACAAACCTACTGATAATGGCTATGAAAAATATATAAAAGAAAGATTGAAAAATTTGTGGAGTGAAAGATATGAATAAAGAAATTGGAATGAATATAAACACTTTAACTTTCGATATGTTTGGAACTATCTTGGATTTGGCAGGGAGTATGATTCCATATTTAAATGAATTTTTAAATAATACTAACTCCGATGTTACAGGAGAACAGATATGGGATACATGGAGAGATAGGCAAAGAATTGAACAGTATCAGGATAATATTTTAATGTTGGGTCACAGTGGATATTTAAAAACATGTGAAAGAGCATTAAAATATAGCTTGGAAAAACATGGTATTTCTTTCAATGAAAAACAAATAAAAAATATTATGGATGGTTGGTACTGTTTAAAACCATTTGCAGATGCTATGAAATCATTACCTGAATTGAGCGTGAAATACAATTTAGTTGCATTATCCAATGGTGAACAAAATTATTTAGAACATTTAGCAGCAAAGCAATTAAAATTTGAATTTAATGATATTATTTCTGTTCAAAATGCAGGATTATTTAAACCTAGCCCTGCTGTATATAGAAAAGCCGCTAATATGTTAAATAAAAATGTTGAAGAAATAATGATGGTAGCTTCTCACTCATTTGATATTATTGGGGCTAAAGCATGCGGTTATAAAGGGGCATATATTAATCGATATAATTTACCTGTAGAAGATTTGAATTATTCACCAGATATAACTGTAATGGATTTTTATGAATTTACAAATTTTCTTGTTAGAGGCATAATACCTAAATCTCAATCAAACAAAAAACAAGGAAAAACAATTGAATAATCAAAATCGAAAATTACCTGACCCTTTTGATTCTTTTGTAGTAGGTAGTTTACCAAGACCGAAATGGGTTATGGAAGTTGTAGAAAGAAGAAAAAATGGAGATATTTCAGATGCAAACTTTCAAAGTATTTTAGATACTGCTGTTCCATTTGCTATAACCTTACAAGAAAAAGCAGGATTAAATTATATAACTGATGGAGAATGGAGAAGAGAAAGTTATGTTAAAGTTTTTTCTGATTCTGTTGATGGATTTGAAAATGATCTTATTGGCGTAGGTACAGTTAATCAAGATTCTCATACTACAAATATGTATCCTGCCGTTGTAAATAAAATTAAACAGGTAAAATCTATTGCATTAAATGAAGCAAAATTTACAACTAATCATTCTTTAGGAAGAAGTAAATTGTTAGTTACACTTCCTTCAGCATATACAGTTGGCAGAAGAATGTGGGATGAAAAATTTTCTTCTGCAGCTTATCCTGACAGATCAGAATTTATTGAGGATTGTGTTCCTATAATAAGAAATGAAATCACTAATTTGATGAATGCTGGATTTTTAAATATACAACTTGATGATCCATGGTTAGCTTTATTAGTTGACCCTGAGTACAGGAAGAGAGAAAAGATAAGTGATATAGATAAAGAAATTGAATTGAGTGTGAAATCTACAAATAAAATTGTTGAAGGTTTTAACTCAGTATTTTTTTCCGTACATTTATGTCACGCTCACTATAATCGATTACATGGTTCGGAAGGACCTTATGATTTGATAGCACATGCATTTAGTCAATTACATATTGATAGAATAGCAATTGAATTGGCTTCTCCGGTTGCAGGAGGACTCGATATTTTAAAAACTTTCCCAAGAGATAAAATTTTAGGTATGGGAGTAGTAGACCATACTTCTAAAGATATAGAAAAATCTGAGTCTATTGTTGCAAAAGTTGAAGAAGCTATAAATTATCTAGGGACAGATAATATAACTTTAAATCCTGATTGTGGTTTTGCTCCATCATCTTCTAATCCTATGGATTTAGATGAAGCTTATTTAAAACTTAAAGAATTATCTGTTGCATCTATGGATTTGAAAAGTAAATATTCATAATTTGATCGATTAAAGCATATGATATATATGATTTATGTAATATGCTTCCCTGCAGAATATAAATATCGACACTATTATGTTAGGCTTAATTACTCAAAAAATGTTTTTTAAAATTTCTGGTAGCATTTTATTTGCTTATTTTATTGGAGCTATCCCTTTCTCTTCTATAATAAGTTCTAAATATGGTAAAAATTTATTTGCTCAAGGTAGCAAAAAAGCAGGAGCGGCAAATGTATTAAAAACTACAGGTGTAAAACCTGCAGTATTTGCGTTTACCGCTGATTTTACAAAAGGCTCAATTACAATACTTGTGGCTAGATTTTTGGGTTTTGAAAACATTTTTGTTTTAATGATTGCTTCTAGTACAATACTTGGGCATTGGAAATCTATATTTAATAAGATGAGAGGTGGAGATGGTTTTGCAACACTGGGAGGTATCACTTTAATTATGTATTCATTGCCAGGAATGATAGCCGTTATTGGCGCATTTATAATAAATTATTTTTCAAGATTTTTTAAATATTCATCTACGCTTTGTGTTCCAGGAGGTTATTTAATCCTGGTTTTATATACAAAAAATATGAATTCTCAGATTATTGGAATGGGAATTTTATATTCGTTGGTCTTTCTTAAATCCAATTCATTGGTATTTAAAGAAAAATTGAAGAGTTTATCCTGATGAAAGTATTAGTTATTGGTGGTACAAGATATATGGGAAAACTTCTTGTTTGCAATTTATTAAATGAAGGCCATGAGGTTTCTATTATTTCCAGAGGAAATCAACAACCAAATTGGTGGCATGAGATAAAGCATATCAAAGCTGACAGATCAGATAAAGCTGAGCTAGAATCAGGATTAAAAGGAATGGAATTTGACTGGGTTTTTGATTTCCAGGCATATAGAAAAGAACATGTTGAAGATTTTGGTAATATTATGAACGGACGTGTTGGCAAATATCTTTTTGTGAGTACAGGTTCGATTTATAGTAAATGGGATTATGGGACTCCAGAGGAAGCATTATTAGATTTTGAGTTAAATGTTCCTTTTCGAGAAAATCAAGTAAATTGGGATGATTTGACTTATGATTATGATCCTAAAGAATTAGAATATGGCGCCAGAAAAAGGCATTGTGAAAAATGGATTATAGAAAATTTTGATATCCCGTATGTTATTATGAGAATTCCAGCCATCATGGGAGAAGATGATCCTACAGGTAGAATTTGGTGGTGGATTCAAAGAATATCAGATAATCGAGGTATTGTAATACCAAGTAAAGTTGAAAATCCATTTAGAACTCTTTATTCTGGCGATGCGGCACAAGCATTTTTAGATTCTATGAAATCAGATAAAACTTTGAATCAAATTTATCATATTGCATCACATGAAATCTTTACTTCAAGAAGTTGGGTAAGAATATTATCTAATATATTAAATACTGAACCCAAATTATTTTTGGTTCCTAGTACTTTTACAGATAAATACTTGGGAGGAATAAATGAATATGGCAAACCAGGTGATAAATATTCTCCACCTTTATTGAGAAATTATCCATATATACATGATTTGTCTAAATCAGATATGGATTTTAATTTTAAAACTACAAAAGTAGAAGATTGGTTAGCAAAAACGGCTGATTATTATTTGAATTTATCTGATGTTGAAAATTCCAAAGGATATGAGAATAGGGATCTTGAAATTAAACTGGGGACTGAATGGGAGAGTAGATTGGGAAATTTACAAGATGTATTTGAATCTGACTTTAATTAATAAGGAATTCCCGCAAGAAGTATAGCTGCATACATGCATTTCCACGCTTCTAAGTAATCTTCTGATTCAAATGAAATGATTTGTCTTGAATCTCTTTTTATACCAGGCATCATACTTACCACATCAGCCATAAGATCACTTGAAAATTCTACAGACATTTTTACTGGTGTTTTGTATTTTATTGGAGAGAATTTTTTATAATTTTGAACGGATTCAATAGCTTTGTTTTTAATTAATTTAAATGCTTCATTCCCTGATAAATTTTTAGCTGAAAATTTATTAATAGCTTCTTTTACAGGAGCTCCCACTATGTTGGGAATAAGATTTTTTGCATCATAGACTATATCTGAATCTCCTGCTATCAAACCTATTGGTACGTTATAATATCCTGCTATTCCAGCATTTATTTCAAATTCTGAAGATGGTTTGTCATTAATATAAAAATGCTGTATTACACTTGATCCCCTTATAGTATGACTTAATATTCCTTTCTCCCCAGGTCTTGAATGATAACCTATGCACATTGAGATATCAGGGTTATTTTCAACACCTTGCATCATCCCTAATGGTTTAGGAGATCCACTAATCAATTCTGCTCTTTGATCAAGCATGTATGGAAGTAGGTTTCTCATAGAACCATGACTGTCGTTTACAATTACAGTTGTTGCCCCAGCCTCAAAACTACCTTCAATGGCAGCATTAGCTTCAAGCGTCATAGCTTTACGCATCATATTATAATCATAACCTTTTGGTCCTGTTTGATCAGTGTGTACAACGCCACTTACTCCTTCCATATCAATAGATATATGAACATTTATACTCATAATTAATCCTTCTCAATTTTTAAATGAATAATAATTTATACCAGTTTTCTTTTTCCTGGCAACACCTTCTTTGACTGCAGCTGAAGCTATGTTTTCTGATACACTTTTAACTACATTTTTATCAAATACACTAGGAATAATAAAATCTGGGTTTAATAATCGCCTTGGTATGACTGATGCTATGGCTTTTGCTGCTGAAATTTTCATTTTGTCTGTGATTGTTTTTGCTCTTACCTCTAGGATTCCTTTGAAGATCCCTGGAAATGCTAAAGAATTATTTACCTGATTAGGATAATCTGATCTCCCTGTTGCCATAACTTTAACATTTGATGGTATTAATTCTGGCATTATTTCAGGAATAGGATTGGCTAATGCAAATACTATACTTTCAGATTTCATTTGTTCTAACATTTTTTTTGTTACCATGTTTGGCCCTGCTAGCCCTATGAAACAATCAGCATTTTTTAATGCCTTTTTCAGATCTCCTTTTATATTTTCAGGGTTGGTTTTTTCAGCGAAATTCTTTTTGTAAATATTATCATTATAATTTCTATTTCTTGAAACTATTCCTTGCCTGTCTATTCCTATAATATTTTTTATTCCAAAGTCCATTAATATATTTGAACAGGCTATGCCTGCTGCTCCAACTCCCGCTATTACAACTTTTAAATCTTTTGGTTTTTTGTTTACTATTTTTAAGGAATTTATTAATGCTGCTAAGACAACGATAGCAGTACCATGTTGATCATCATGAAATACAGGTATATCAATTTCTTGTTTCAATCTTTGTTCAATATAAAAACATCTTGGAGCACTGATATCTTCAAGATTGATACCGCCAAACCCTGGAGAAATTGCTTTGACAATGTCAACTATTTCATCTTCGTCTTGAGTATTTAAACATATAGGCCACGCGTCTACATTCGCAAAATTTTTAAGAATCATGGCTTTACCTTCCATTACTGGTAAAGCTGCTTCTGGTCCTATATTTCCTAATCCTAATACAGCGCTGCCATCAGTTACTACTGCAATAGTATGACTTTTAGTTGTAAGTGCCCATGCTGCTTCGGGTGTATGATGAATATGAGATGATATCCTGCCCACTCCTGGAGTATAAGCTTTTGACATATCATCTCTTGTAGAAATATCAAAAGAACTGTTTACTTCGATTTTACCTCCAAGGTGTAATAAAAATGTTTGGTCAGAAACATTTTGTATATTAACTTCTTTAAGAATATTAAGTTTTTCAATTATTTTTTCTGCATGATCATTTCCATTAGTATTTGTTGTAAGGTCTCTTACAATATAATCACCTTCAATAGATACGACATCAATAGCTGACATATCACCACCATTGTTGCTTATAGTATTAATTATTTTTGCAAGCATTCCAGTTGTGTTTGGGTATTTTGCTCTTATGGTGATACTATTTGCTACACCAGGTTTTATGTTTTTACTAGCACTCATAATTTTAGGGATATTTATACAATATTATGATCTATATTATTTCTGGCTACAATCATAGTCAAAGAATTATTTGAATCAATATTTGATATTTTATGATTAAATTTTTCAGGTATATATATAAAGTCTTCTTTTGTAACACTAAAATGGGAATCTAATTTATTATTTGAAATAAATAAACCTTTTCCTGAATTTATAAAAATTGCTGTTTCAAAATCAGAATGTTTGTGTGGAATTGTACTAATTCCAGGTAATAGTTCAATTTTGGACATATAGATTGATTTTGAATTGCTGGTATTTTTTGAAACCCCTACAATGACTTTTTCAGTCTCTGAAGATTGGGCTTCGGTAAGTTCAGAAGGTATGACAGTACAATCATTGTTTTTATTGTAATTTTTTAAAAGTTCATTTTCATTTTTTATTTCTTTTACAATTTCAGTTGGCTTATTTCGTGCAACCAATAAAAATAATGATGCTTTATTACTTATATTTATTGGTTTGTGAGGAGCGTCTGGCGGTACATAAATAAAATCTCCTGTGTGTATTTTGTTATGCTTTTCTAATTTCTTTCCTACTACAAATATCCCTTCGCCTGCAAGAACATATATTGCACTTTCGCAATTTAGATGTAAATGTGGGGAAGATGATTTACCTGGAGGTATTTCTGCTATAGCTAGGTGTATGTTTTTAGAATTAGATGTTTCTTTTGCTACACCAGCTATTCTAGTCATATCACCTGATGATATTTCAGTATATCTTTCATATGGTCTGATAATTGTAGTAACATTTGTGTTCATTAATATTGCTCCAAAATTATATTATCAAAATACAAAATTATTTTGTGTAAAAATTGAGAATTTTATATTTTTTTTTCATCTTTTAAACTGATTGTTAGGATAAAAGTAATTATTGATAAGAGTGCCGGTAGAATGAACGCTTTACTGATAGAAGATATATAATTTAAAGTATCAGGAGTTATGTTATCTAATTCATTGTTTGATATGGATACAAATACTAGGACTAAAGCTGTTGAAATTGATATTCCAATTATATTTCCTGAAGTTCTTGTAAGGGTCAAAAAAGCATTTACGCTACCATAATTATCTTCTTTCACAGAAGTGAATATATAACTTGTGTTTACAGTGCTGAAAATCCCCATTCCAAGTCCTTGAAAAGCATACGCCACCATCACAAATTCTTTATTTAAAATTGTTGCAAAAAGATATAAAGAAACCGATATGCTTAAACACAATGCTCCAGCGATTCTTGGAAAATAACTACCTATTTTATCTGATACTTTTCCTGCAAAAGGTCCTGATATAGCCATCATTATAGGGCCTGGTAATATGTATATACCTGTTTTTGAGGATGATAATCCATAGCCATTTATTAGTAAAAAGGGTGAAAGATAATATATAGGTGAATTAGCTATAAATGATAAAAATCTTACAATGCTACCCAAAGAGAAGCTTTTGTGATTAAATAATTTCAGATCTATTAATGGATTTGATAATTTATTATGTTTTTCCCATAGAATAAATAGAAGTAGAAATATTCCTGTTATTGGAATTCCAGTTATTAACCAAATGACATTCCAATTAGAGGTTGTATACATAGATATACTTATAATTAAAGAAGAAAGTGATATTGTAGATAGTAGTGTTCCTTGCCAATCAAATTCATAGTTTAGAGGTTTTGTTTTTTTTGGATTATTTAATTTTATAAATATACTGAAAAATAAACCTAGGATAGTAAGGATAGATACAAAGTTAAATATACCTCTCCAACCAAAATTGTCTATTATATAACCCCCGATGACAGGACTTGCTATAGATCCTATCCCAATTATAGACATGAAAATTCCTAAAGATGTTCCTCTGTCTTGTTTTTGGAATAACTGTATTACCATAACCATTACGTTGGATTGGATTGCTGCCGAACCTATTCCTTGTAATGATTTGAATAATATAAGTGTGATTAGTATCTCAGATCTGCCTGCTAAAGTTACAAATATTCCAAAAAGAATCAAACCAATAAGGTATATTTTTTTACTACTGTAAATATCAGATAATTTACCCATAGGTAATAAAAATGAACTTGTTGCCAAAACAAATGATATTGGTATCCATTGAATTAAAGATAAATCAATATTCAGATCATTGCTAATAGTAGGCAATGCTAAATTTAACATAGTATTATCTACGAGTTCAGCAAATTGCCCCGAAGCTATTCCTATAAATGAAATTATCAGTTCTAACATAGGCTGAAATTAGCTGATTAATTCTGGTTCAATAATAGTTTCTTTGACAACGTTATTTTCTAATGAAACTTTATACCCTTTGGAACCATTTTTAGGGGTAATGAGCTTTATTAATTTATTATTTATATAATGAGCTCCAACATAGTCATCTAGAGCTATTCCATCAGATAGTATTTTATTTTTGATTAATTTTTCGTATGTGGGTCTACGATCTTCTTCCCCATTATAGTGTGGGCATGCACTTCCTTTTAAAAATCCCAAACCTGTATTTAATTCTTTTAACATCGTTCTATTATTTAAACCTAACCCGGGACTGACTAATGATGATGAGGGACCAAAAGAATCAGTTACACTGCATTCATACCAACAGATCATTCCCGCACTTGCTCCCGTTAATACAATTCCATTTTGCCAAGCTTTTGTTAATATTTTATCAATTCCGTGAATTTCCCATATTGATAACATATTCGCAGTATTTCCACCTGATACTTCTATAATATCTTGATTTAATAAATAATCTTCCAAGTCTCTTTGGTCTCTGCTAAATAAAGGTAAATGACTAGCAATTGCTCTTTCAGAAGGGAACACTCTGTAAAATCTTTCTATCGCAAAAGCAGAATCTCCAACTGCAGTTGGAATAAAAGCTATTTTAGGTTTTTTCTTGCCAGATGCCTTGATTTTATAATTATCAATTACAAGATTAAATTTGTCTAATCCTACCCCGCCACCACCGAGTGCAATTATTTGAGACGATTTTTTAGTAGCCATATGTACTCCTTATTATCTTTTTGGCTCTCTTGTCCAAAAATTACAATTTTGATTTTCACATTTTAACCATTTAAATAATTCGGGATTGTTAAATTCCGAATTAGAAATATTTTTTATTACTTTATAATCTACTTCTACCAATAATTTATTACTTTTTGTATCGCATATAGGACACATATTTGATTGATCAGAAATATTATTCATATTTGGAAAAATCAAAATTTTCTTTAGTGATAAATTCTACAAGTGCTGGTTTTCCAGATTCGGTAATACTTATTGCTTCTTTTAGTGCGCTGATAATCTTTTCGGGCTTACTTACTCTTATCCCCCATCCACCTAATGCTTCAGCAACTTGTTTATAATTTCCGCCCTGAGAATGTGCTTTGTATTTTTCTATTGAAGTTGGCATTGAAGGTCTTTCTATAGCCATTGCACCGTTATTTAATACAATTGTAAGTATCCCTATGTTATTCCTTACCGCAGTTTCAATATCCATCCCAACCATGCCTATAGCAGCATCGCCCATAATGTTTATACATAATTTCTCAGGGTTTGCTAGTTTTGCTCCCATGATTACTCCTAATCCATATCCTAGTTGAGTAGTTTTGCCCCATCCAATGTAAGATTTTGGAGAAGTGCATTCCCAAAAAGGGATTATTTGATCCCTTGGACTACCAGCATCATGGGTCATGATTGTATTATTTAGATCTACTGTGTGCATTAAATCATTTACAACTCTGTATGGGTTAAGAGGAGTTTCATCAGAGTGTAACTTGCTTTGCCATTCTCCGAGCCATTCGTCTTTTATGTCTTTTATTTCCTGTCTTATATTTTTGCTATTATAATTATCAAAATTAGTTATTTTATTATTTATGCAAGAAGTTAAATCTTGTAAAACAAGTTTGGAGTCTCCTATCAGGCCATAGTGGGCGTTATAATCTTTGTTAATATCGAATGGGTCATTAGTAGAATGTATTATAATTTTACCTTCCGGGATATCTCTCCCATACGGCGTTCTTGTTAAACTTGTTCCTATAGCTATCACAACATCAGATTTGTTAAGGAAATGATGAATCATTTTTGTTGTTGAGACAGCGGATGATCCTAATGACAGGGCATGGTTTTCAGGGAAAGAACTTTTTCCTGGCATAGTAGTCATTACTGGTATATTAAGAAGTTCAGCGAATTTTAATAACTCTTCTTCTGCATCTGAATACATAATTCCCTGACCTGTATATAAAATCGGATTTTTAGCATTAATGATTACATCGGCTATCTCTTTAGTTTCTGATTGATCAGGTCTGACTAAATTCTTTTTAACAGGATCATAATTTAATTCATTTAAATTTTGACCCCATATATCAGCAGGTATTTCTATTAATACAGGGCCTGGTTTTCCTGTTTTTAATGCATAAAATGCTCTTTTTAATATTTGTGGAAGACGATTTATATCATTTACCTGTGCTAACCACTTAGTTACATTGGAATAATTATTTGTAGAAACAAAATTTGGCGAAATGAAAGATCTATTTAAACTTTCCCCTCCCGGTATTAATAGTACAGGTACATTATCTGCAAAGGATTGGGCAGCTCCTGGAAAAGAATTTTCAGCCCCTGGGCCTCCTTGCATAGCAAATACTCCAATTTGCTTTCCTCCCGTAGATCTGCTTATTCCATCAGCTATTGCAACCCCTATTCTTTCTTGTCTGCATATTATAGGTTTTATATTAATTTCTGCACAGGATTCAATTAATGCGGTTGACGGGAAGCAACTTAAAAATTTTATATTTTCTTTTTTTAATATTTCTGCTAATAATTCTGATCCATTCATTTCTTTATCCATATTGAAATAATATTAGTTAAAGTAACAGAACTTTTTTAATAAATCAATTTTAAGGTTGTGTTTTATAACGATTTATAGCATGATTGTTAAATATAATGGGGAGCAATTGCTGAGAGGATGCTAGTTCATCGACCCTGAAACTGATCTGGATAATGCCAGCGTAGATTCTCCATTAATAAAAAAAAATGGAGAAATTATGCAAACGTATTCATACATTATTGTTATTATCGTCTCACTGTTTTTTTTCGGAATAGTTTATTGGAATTTTCGGAAATTAAAAACTTCACTTGAAGACTATGTTGTTGATAGAAATAATGTTAATTCGTTGACTTCTATAAGTACATTAGTTTCTTCTATGCTTGGAGCATGGATTTTATTTAGTCCATCTGAAACAGGCGTTGGCCATGGAATAAATGGAATATTAGGTTATTCCTTTGGGCAGGCATTACCATTTGTAGCCTTTGCCATTATTGGTAGCAGAATTAGGGAGTTGATGCCTTCAGGGCATTCTGTTACAGAATTTGTAAAGTATAGATACGGATCATTAGGGCATAGTTTTGTTGCAATAATTTCTATCTTTTATATGTTGGTTTTTTTATGCGCGGAACTTACTGGTATTTCATCAGCAGCAAATCTAATTGGAGATATACCAAATTGGATAACTGCATTAATAATTGGCTTATGTGCTTCAACTTATGTTGTGGTAGGAGGAATTAAGGCATCTATATTTACTGATAAATATCAATTTAGATTTATATTACCTTTAATAATCATTGGGGTATTAACCATTTTCCTTAATAGCTCTGTGACTAGAGAATTTAATAATCTTGATGATGGCCTAATGTCATTGTCTTCTTGGGATGATGGTAAATTTGGTTTAACTTTGATGATTGCTATTTTATCTGCTAATATGTTTCATCAAGGATTATGGCAAAGAATTTATAGTATTACTGATAAAAAATCACTGATAAAATCATTTGGAATATCCAGTATTATTGTGATCCCTGTAGTTTTTATATTTGGATTTATAGGAATTCTCTCAGTAGGAATTGATACTGCGTCTAATGCTTCTATAGCTTTATTTGATACCATTATGAAAATTTCCCCTCAGTGGGTGATAATGATTTTTCTTGTTTTGGCTATAATGCTGGTAGCAAGTAGCCTAGATACTTTGTTTAATTCCATATCAAGTATTGTTGGAACTGATTTATATGATGTATTACCAAGAGGATCTAATCATTTAAGTAATGCTATGAAAATTACTCCTTATTTATGTTTAATTCCCGCAGTAATTATAGCTTCACAGGGATATAGTGTCCTTTATTTATTTTTAATTGCAGATATGGTTTGTTGCGCTATTTTATTCCCAGTATTTTTTGGTTTGTATAGTTCTAAATTTAATGGGAATGATGCAGTAATTTCAATGATCACAGGATTAATATTAGGCACATTACTTTTTCCAAAACCTGATTGGTCACCATTAGTTTCTTCAATCCCATATTCAGGAGATTTATTTGTTTCTTTCTATATTTCATTCTTATCTTCAGTTTTAATTTCCTTGATATTATTTGTAAAAAACAATATATCTTCTAAGCCAGGTTTTGTTTTTTCATCATTAAATAAAAATATATCTGCATTAGATTAATTATTAATTCCTTTTTATTGATTGAAAAGAAATTGATTTATTATTAATCTATTTTTATAAATTTCAGGTGGAATAACATGGAAAGACCGATAAAAAAAGATCCTGGTACTCATTATACAAAGTTAGATACGCCAAGTTTAATATTGGATTTAGATGCAGCAAAAACCAATTTAACTTTGATTAGTACTAAATTAAATTCTTTAAAATTAAAAGTTAGATGGAATGTCAATTCACACCTTACTAAGGATATTCTTTCTTTACAAATGAAATTTGTTCCTGATACGAAAGGTATATCAGTTGCCAACACTTCACAGGCTTCAATTTTTTCTTCCATTTGCTTTTCTTCCCATTTCTTTTTTTGAAGATTTCTATAATATTCAAGAAAATTGCTAGGTTTTTTATTTACAGCATTATCTTCAGAATTATCTTCAGAATTATCTTCAGAATTATCTTCAGCATTACCCCCATCGTCGTCTAA
>CAYTCC010000003.1:0-35920 GCA_964436345.1 uncultured Dehalococcoidia bacterium | reverse complement strand
AAGTGTAGTTACAAATTTTTATAGCCCGGAAACGGCTATAAATTTAATAATAACATCTGGTGTTGCTTATGAGGAAAATTTAGAAAATGTTGAAAGCGTTGTAAAAGCCACCTTGAAACAATTGTTGAATGATTCTGAAAATGTTGCCAATAATACAGAGCCACGATTTGGTTTTTCAGAATTTGGTGATTCAAATATTAATTTTTGGATTTTTATGCAGGCCAAAGATTGGCCCGCATCATTTCAATTAAAAAGTGAAATTATTAAATCTGTACATAGTAGTTTTGCCAAGAAAGGTATTACTATTAATTATCCTACCAGAAGGATAATTAAAGATTAATGAACTCACTTAAAAATAATTTATTAATAAATGTCTTTATTCCTTTTAATTATAGAGATTTTACTTATTTATGGTTGGGAGGGGTTACTGCGGGAATAACCATGTCAATGAAAATGTTAATATCTACGCAATGGCTTTATGACGAAACAGGATCTTCGATAATTGTTGGCTTGCTGGGAATAGCCCAGTTAATTCAAATGCCTGTAGTGGTTTACGGGGGTGTTATGGCAGATGTTTCGGATAGAAAAAAACTGATGATATATACTCAACTAGTTTCTTTTTTGTTATTATTGCTTTTGGCAATTCTTGCGCAAAGTGAAAGATTAATGCCATGGCATGTTTTTACGGTCATTGTTGTAACGGGAATTACTAGCATGCTTGGGAATTCTAGTCGCCCTGCAATGTTGCCAAGAGTTATTCCTAAAAAACATATTACTGAAGCAATAGGATTGTCTTCTGCGTCTTTTCAAGTTTCTTCTATAATTTCTCCTTTAATATTTTGGAAATCATTTGAATATCTTGGTCCTGCGGGAGCGTTTTATATTGCTGCTGGCATTGCGTTTGTTAGTGTTTTTTCTCCTCTTTTGATTAATGCTAGCGGTGAGGCTAAAGAAATAAAAAAAGAAAAACCAATTGATTCTATTAAAGAAGGGTATAAATTTATTGTTACTCATCCAATACTCCCCGGATTATATTTGTTAGATATTTTTGTTACAATCGTTAGTTTTTATAGAAATTTATTCCCGGTATTTTCTTTACAGCTTTATTCAAAGGGAGTTGAGGGAACAGGGTTGTTAAACGCATTCAATTCTGTTGGAACAATTTTGGGCGCAAGCATAGTTATGTATACTTCTAAATTAAAAAACAAAGGACAGATAGTTCTTTTTGCGACATTTGCTTATTCTATATTTTTGATGTTTTTTGGATTGAATCAAAATTTATATATTGGTTTAGGCCTGGTTGCTTTGTTGGGCCTTACGGATGGAGTTTCTATGGTAATGAGGCAGGCAATAGTTCAGTTAACAACACCTGATAAATTATTAGGAAGAGCAAGCAGTGCTCATAGTTTCACAGCTATGGGTGCTAATCATGTTGGGCATTTTGAAGTTGGATTATTATCTGCCTTAGTAGGAGCGGGAACAACAATGTTATTAGGTGGCATAATAGCAAGTGTTGTTACATTGTTGTTTTGGGTGTTTTATAGTTCGATAAGAAATTATAAATATAATCCAGAGTTATAGTTCTAACATGTTTGCTAATTTGTTTCTATGAAAATTGGCATCTCCATAAGCAATTTCTGCAGCTTTTGCCCTTCTAGAATAAAGTTGTATCCAATGTTCTTTGGTAAACCCAATACCTCCGTGAACTTGATGGGCAATTGAACACACCTTTGTGTGTGAATCACTTGTCCACGATTTTGCCATTGACACTTCCCTGCTTGCGTCTTGGTTGTTTGAAAGTTTCCAGGCTGCTTCGTATATTACAAACCTTGTTCCTTCAACTAAAGTAGCCATTTCCGAGCAATGTCTTTGTATTTCTCCAAAGGTACCAATTGGACGCCCAAATTGTGTTCGGGTTTTTGCGTATTCAACTGTTCCATCTAATACTTTTTCTCCAGCTCCTAACATTTCACAAGATTTTCCAACTGCCGCCATTTCAAATATTGTTTCTATTGTTTTCCATGCGTTATTTTCAGTTCCAATTAAATTTGATGAAGGTATTTGAACATTATCAAGATTAATAACAAACTGTTTGTCAGATGAAATTGTTGACAACGGGGAAATTGTAATACCTTCAGTCGTAGAAGGTATTATAAACAAAGAAATATCTCCTTCATTATTTCCTGTTCTTGCTGTAACAAGTACTAAATCTGCTATGTTTGCATTTGGAACAAACATTTTTACCCCATTCAAATTGTAAACATTGTTATTTAAAGTAGCATTTGTTTGAACTGACAAAGGAGATATTAAGTCATCCTCTTCATAAAAAGCTAAAGTGGCGATTGATTCACCAGAGATTATTTTAGGGAGAAGCTCTTCTTTTTGTTTTTCATTGCCACTTACAAATATTGGCATTCCTCCGAGAAGAACAGCTTCAAAAAGAGGTTCGGGTAATAATACTCTCCCAGCTTCTTCTAGTAATATACAAAATTCTAAAAAAGACAGCCCAAAACCACCATATTTTTCAGGAAAAGGAACACCAAGCCATCCCTGGTTAACTATTTTTTCCCAAAGTTGTTTGTTATAACCTTCATTATCAGTTTCCATTTCCCGTACATGTGTCTCTGGGCATTCGCTTGCAAAGAAATCTTTTGCTGTATTTCTTAACATTTGTTGTGTTTCGTTTAAACTTAAATCCATAATTTACTCCTATGGTTTAGGCAAGCCTAATCCTCTTGTTGCTATAATTCCTCTTTGAATTTCTGACGTTCCTGCTGCAATTGTTGCTGAAACAGTTGAGAGATATTCTTGTTCAATTTTACCTTTTAGTTTATTGTGTTTTGATTTTGGTCCAAGCTGGCCATACAAACCAAGTATTTTCATACCTAAATCAGCCACTTTTTGTTCAAGAACTGTGCCAAACAATTTTGACATTGAAGATTCTTTATTTGGGACCTCTCCCTTGCTTTGCATGTCTGCAATTTTATATGACATTCCTCTTGAAACATTAATTTCTGTATATAGTTCAGTAATTTCTTTTTTGATATTAGGGTCTTCTGATATTATTTTCCCCCCACGTTTATTTATTTTTGCGAATTCAATAAGTTCTTCTAACAAACTTAAGCAGCGTGAAGAATATTCAACTCCAGATCTTTCAAAGTCTAATAAAGTGGCACCTACGTACCATCCCCTATCGAGCTCTCCGACAAGGTTTTTTTTGGGAACTCTTACATTATCAAATGTGACCATGTTGAAATTATGCCTTCCGGCCATATCAATTATTGGGTTAACTTGGATTCCATTAGATTTCATGTCATCAATAAGTAGAAAACTTATGCCTCTGTGTTTTGGTGCATCAGGGTTAGTTCTTACTAATATAAACATTTTATCCGCCCTGTGTGCTGATGAAGTCCAAACTTTTGTGCCATTTATTACAAAATCATCTCCATCTTCAACTGCCCTTGTTTGCAGTGAAGCTAAATCAGATCCTGATTCGGGCTCAGAATACCCTTGGCACCACTGGACCTTACCTGCTGCAATGTCTGGCAAATAGTCTGTTTTTTGCTCTTCAGTTCCATGTATCATTAGTGTTGGAGCCAACATTCTAATACCAAAACCGTCTCTGCCAGGAGCTCTTGCAAGAGTCATTTCTTCAGCAAAAATTACTTGTTTCATCATAGAAGCATTCTGTCCCCCGTATTCCTTTGGCCAAGCCATTGTTAGCCAACCCTTTTTAGCTAATTTTTCCCTCATTTCTAAAGTGAATTCCCATTCATCTTCATTAGCACCTTCTTCCAGGTTGTTACCTGCAACTCCATCCCAGTTTTTAGGTAGTTCATTTTTTAAAAATTCTCTGACTTCTTGTCTGAAATCATCTTCTTCTTTAGTAAATGCAAATCTCATAATAACCTCTAGTTTTGATTTATTAGGTTGAACTTTAAAAATTCTAATGTGGAATCATGCTATATGTCAAACCTTCTTTTACTAAAGTTTGACCAATAAATATAAAAGGATTAAACTCCAAGTTATAAAAATTATTATAAGAGGAAAATATGGAACCGGATATTAATTTATTAAAAAATACCGCAGAAGGAATTCTAAATAAACACCAACTTCCTGGAATGGGAATAGGTGTGGTTTCATCTAAAGAAACCTTGTTTATTGAAGGTTTTGGTTATTCTGAAATTGAAACAAAAACTAAACATACAGAAAACACTATTCAAAGAATTGGGTCTATTACTAAAACTATGACTGCTTTGGCTGCTATGAGATTGGTTGAAAATGGCAAGTTAGATATGGAAGCAAAAGTTACTGATTTAGTTCCAAGTATTAAATTTAATAGTAATTTTAGTTCTATTAAAGTGAAGCATTTGTTTACCCATACTTCTGGCATTGGAGAAATGCCAGAAAAGAAAGACTTTAGTGCATCAGATATAAAATTATGGGGCGACACGGGTCCATTTGATATCCCTAATCATTATCCTAATGGAATTGATGTTGATTTTGAGCCAGGAACTGATTGGCATTATGCTAATCACGCTTGGGGAATATTAGGAGAAATTGTTGCAAGAGTTGAAAACGATTCTTGGCACAATGTGATTCAGAAAGTTGTTTTTGACAAGTTGGGTATGAGTAATTCTTATCCCGGAGATGATCCGATAGAAGGCATGTCAGTTGGATATCACAGAGATCTTGGGCAAGACGAGTTAGATAGAATGGAATTAATAGGAGATGAATTGAGTTATGGAAACCTTGTAGATGAAGTGAACATTAGAGGATTAAAATATGATTATGTTGGGACAGCAGCAGCAGGCTCTATAATGGCAACATTAGAAGATATGTGTACTTATTCCAAGGCGTTATTAAATAAAAGCAATGGAATAATATCTCAAGATACATTTGATTCCATGCTTGAGGTTCAATATTCCCCGGATCCTGACTTAAGTATTAAAATGGGATTAGGCTTTCAAGTTAAAAGTATTTTTGGGCATTATGCTTATGGTCATAATGGAGGTATAAGTGGTGGATGGAATACTGTAATGCTTTTGTTTCCAAAATTAGACCTTGGATTAATGATCCATTTAAATTTATCCTCAGGTTTAGTTGAAGAAATTACTGATGAAATTGTTTATGTTTTATTAGGAAAGCCTGCGATAGACATTTCCAAAACTCCTATTAATTCTGATCAAAAAAATAAAATTTTAGGCGTTTATCGCCAAAGACCAGGATTTGTAGCTAGAAGCAGGCCAATAAGAAGTTTGGGCAGAATTCAAATTATTGAAAAGGAAAATAATGTTTATATTCAATCAAGAAGAGGAGAATGGCGAGAAGCTACAAAAATATTTAAATCTGATTATGGTTCCAATATTTACGTTGTAGATGATGGAAAAATTAATCCAACATTAATTTCAATAAGCGGAGACACTTTAACTGTTGATAGATTGGCGTCCCTAGATAAAGATAATAGAGCAAAAACTTGGTAACTATTATAATGTAAATAATTGAGTTGATTATTATTTACAGTAATATTATATTTTTATGACCTAATTAAAAACCCGGGGTTTTTAAAATGTTATATTCTTCTGAAAAAAATGAAATTACTATGGTTTTAAGTGGTGATGCAATGATCACTAGGCCATTATCAGTATTTGATGAGCCTCAATTTCTTGCTTTATCTTATGTATTTAAAAAAGCTGATGTTGCGTTTACTAATTTAGAAATGTTAATGCATGATTATGGTATTTCACCAGGAATACCTGGAGGTGTTTTTGCCGCCTCAGACCCAAAAAATTTAAATGAATTAGAATGGTTTGGAATAAACATGGTGGCGTTAGCAAACAATCATTCTTGGGATTATTCTGAGGGTGGGATATTAAATCATTTGGTTAATTTGAAGAAAACAAATTTAATTTATTCTGGTATAGGGAAAAATTTAAGTGAAGCACGGGCTCCGGGGTATTTAGATACAAAAGCTGGCAGGGTTGCATTAATATCTTTAACCACTACATTCCCAGAAGCAGGAAGAGCAGTTCATCAAAGACCAGATGCCATTGGTAGGCCTGGAGTTAATCCCTTAGGTTATGAACAGATTCATAAATTACCATTAAGTAAAATTAAAGAATTAAAAAACATTTCTAAAAAAATAGGTTATGAAGAAAATAAAAAAAGTTTAAAGAAAAATCAAATAGATTTTTTAACTAAAACTTTTGAAACATCAAAAGATTATGGAATTGATATTAGAACAAATAAAAGCGATGAAGCTGAAATAATTACTTGGATAAAAGAAGCTAAAGCTATGTCAGATTATGTATTAGTTAGCATACATTGTCATGAAGATCCTTCAGGCGGGTATAGCTCTAATGGTATGCGCGAACAAACCCCTGAATTTTTAAGAGAGTTTAGTAAGAAAATTCTTGATAATGGCGCTGATGTTGTCGCTGGTCATGGCCCTCATGTTTTGAGAGGAATGGAAATATATGAAAACAAGCCAATTTTTTATAGTCTTGGAAATTTTATTTTTCAAAATGATACTATTAAATGGCACCCTCACCCTACATATGAAAATTTCGGATTAGATCATTATGCAACCCCATCTGATTTTTATAATGCAAGATATGATGGGGATACAAAAGGATTTCCTGCTATGAAATATTATTGGGAAAGCGTAGTAGCAGAATGTGTTTTATCGCCAGGAGGGGTTAAAAAGATTAATCTGTTTCCTATAGAGCTAGGGTATAAATTGCCAAGACCTCAAAGAGGAAGGCCTGTTATAGCTAGAGAAGAAAATAAACAAAGAATTATAAATAAACTTGCAGAGCTAAGCTCAGAGTTTGGAACAGAAATTCAATATTCAGAGAGAGGCGTAGGAGAAGTTATTTTATAATAGATATATTTTAAAAGGAAAAATCATGAAAGCAGCAAGAATATTAGCCCCAAAGAAATTTGAAATAAGTGAAATAGATACACCGGTACCTGCTAATGAAAATGAAAGCTTGGTAAAACTTGAAAGTTGGTCTATTTGTGGAAGCGATATTAGAGATGCATATGGACCATTGTTTTCTGAAGAAAATTATCCAATGCGATGGGGTTCTCATTGTCATGAGGCCGTGGGAACAATATTAAATAGTAATTCTGTTGAATTTCCAAATGGTCAAAGAGTAATAGTTTTACCTTCTCCATTTGCAGATAATTCAGAAGCCGTTCCAGGGAGGGGTGGTGGGCTCTTAGCAGAATATGTTATAGGCAATCATTCAAGAATGATAAAAATACCTGAACATGGAAATCCTGAAGACTGGGTAATGTGCCAACCTTCGGGCACTGTGTTATATGCATGCCAGTTAATGGGTACTATTTTAGGGAAAAATATAATGATATTAGGGCAAGGTGCTATTGGCTTGTCTTTTACAGCAATTTGTTCAAGGGCAGGTGCTAGAAAAGTAGTTGCTGTTGATAGTTTAGATTATCGTTTAGACAAAGCAAAAGAATTAGGTGCAACAGATGTCATAAATTATAAAAAGGAAAATTTAGAAGAAGCAATTAAAGATATTAATGGCGGGGAATTTCCTGATATTACAGTAGAAGCTGCTGGTGATAATGAGGCATTTAATACTTCTTTAAAAATAGTAAAACCTTTAGGAAAAATTTTAATTTTTGGTAAATTACCAAAAGATTCTAAGGGGACATTAGCAACAATAGAAACTGAGCATTTACTACTTCATGGGGCTACTATAATTAATTCATCTGGTGTAAATAGCGGAGATCCTATCGGACATATTGAAAGAATGGTTGAATTAAAAAACAGAGACTGGTGGGATCCCTCAACTATGATTACACATAGTATGAAGTTTGACGATTTACAAAAAGCATATGATATGTATGAAAACAGAGAAGATAACATGATAAAAGTAGTACTTAAACAGGATTAAATATTATATGCCTAATTTAAATAATAATGATCAAGAAATATGGCAAACAGCATTAGGGCAAATTGAAACAAAAGTTCCTAAAGCTTCATACGAGACATGGTTTAAATTTCCTAAAACTCGAGGCAAGCAAATATCTGAAGATTCTTTTTTAATTGAGTCTGAATCTGCATTTATATCTGAGTATTTAGAACAAAGGATGTATTCAATAATTTCTGATGTTTTATTTAAATTATTAGATAAAGAATTAGAACTCAAATTTAAAGTACTAGGATCACATTTAGACTCAGAAGTAAAAACACAGCATTCCTTGAAAGGCAATAAAAATTTAAATATTGATTTGAATCCTAATTATACTTTTGAAAATTTTGTATTAGGCGCTTCAAATGAATTGGCACATGCAGCTAGTATTGCTGTATCAGAAAATATAGGAAAAACATACAATCCATTATTAATTTATTCGGATGTTGGATTAGGGAAAACTCATTTATTGCATGCAATTGGAAATAAATTGTCACAAGAAGGATCTAAATTTTATTATTTGACATGTGAAGAATTTACAAATGAATTTATTAAAGCAATTAGAACAAATAAAACTGAATTATTTAGAAATAAATATAGAAATGCTGACGCTCTTTTATTAGATGACATACAATTTTTAATGGGAAAAGAGCAAACTCAGGAAGGTTTTTTTCATACGTTTAATTCCTTGCATTTAGCTTCTAAGCAAATTGTTATAACTAGTGATAGACCGATATCATCCTTGAAATTATTGGAAGATAGGATAACTTCAAGATTGTCAGGGGGATTAGTTGTTGATATTCAGTTACCTGATTATGAAACTAGGATAGATATTTTAAAGAAAAAAGCATTAATTAAAGGTATTAAAATTAAACAAGAAATTTTAGAGTCTTTAAGCAATAAACTTTATCATAATATTAGAGAGATGGAAGGGTCTTTAAATAAAGTATTAGCATTATCTGAATTGACTGGAAAAGAATTGGATATAGAATTAGTAGAAGAATTACTTGGATCTTCTGATACAAATTCTTATTTTGCAGATCCCGAACAAATCATTTTAAAAGTAGCCAAATATTTTCAAATTGAAATTGCTGATTTAAAAGGTAAATCCAGGGAACAGAGCCTGGTTATTGCAAGGCAAATTGCCATGTTTATATTAAGAGAAGATAGCCAAATGAATTTAACTACAATTGGATTGTTGTTTGGAGGCAGGGATCATACTACTGTTTTGCATGGAATAAGAAAAATTCAAACAGATGCTGCTACAAATCAAAATTTAAGAAGAGATTTGTTGGCTATAAGGTCTTCAGTAATAAATAATTAAAGGATATTATAATTTATTCGGAAATATTATTATGAAAATATTATTTGTAAGACATGCTGAAACTGATTGGAATAAAGCAAATCGATTTCAAGGAATTGTTGATATTGATATTAGTGAACATGGGAAATCTCAAGCTAATTTGTTGTCTGAATATTTGTATAAACAAATACCATTTATAAATAAAATCTATACAAGTCCTCTGAAAAGAACTAGACATACCGCTGTGTATGTTGCAAAAAAATTCAATTTAAATATTACTGAATTAGATTCTCTCATTGAATATAGTGTGGGAGTTTTTGCAGGGAAAAATATTGACGATATATACAATGATCAATACCAAGATACATATGAAGATTTTATGAAAGAAAATAATTGGAATTTAGTTCCAGATGCAGAAAAATTTGATTCTAGATATCAAAGAGCAATCAAAGCTTTACAAATTATTTTTAATGATTCTGATGAAAATTCTTGTGTATTGGTAGTTAGTCATGGTGGTTTTATGCAAACCCTTATAAGTGTTTTGTTGGGTTCAAAAAGAGTTTGGGGATTTAAAACAAATAATACGGGAATATATGAGTTTGAAATTGAAGATAACAATATTCAATTGACTGATGAAGGAGAATGGGTATACAAACAGGATGATTATATAGCTTTGAACCCTAAAAAGTGGAGTATAATAAGATTTAATGACGTGACTCATTTAAAGGAAAGAGAATAAATTTGGATTCAGAAATAAATGAAATTATCAAATCACGTTTGAAAAAACTTGAAATTTTGAATAAAAAAGGGATTGATCCTTATCCCACAGATTTCAAACCTACACATAACACAAAAGATTGTTTGGATTTATTAAATGATATTGAAAAAAAAGGATTAGAACAAAGCGAAGTAATTTATTCAGCCGGAAGAATTACAGCAATTAGAAAAATGGGTAAAGCAATTTTTTTAGATATTCTTGATGAAGTAGGTAAAATACAACTTTTAGCTAGAGATAATTCTATAGATGACAATACTAAAGAGTTAATTGAATTATTGGATATTGGAGATTGGGCTGGTGTGATAGGTCCTGTATTTAGAACCAGAAGAAATGAGCCAACTGTACAGGTTAATACAATAAAATTATTATCAAAATCTTTAAAACCTTTGCCAGAAAAATGGCATGGTTTGAAAAATGTTGAAACAAGATATAGGCAACGGTATTTAGATTTAATTGCGAATACTGATATTCGCAATATTGTAAAGCAAAGAGATAATATTGTTTTTGAATTAAGAAAGTTTATGAAAGAACAGGGTTTTACTGAAGTTGATACCCCAATATTAGTTCCAATACCTGCCGGGGGGATGGCTCATCCATTTAAAACTTATCATAATGCTTTGGATCGTGAGTTATTTTTAAGAATTGCCACAGAGTTGTATTTAAAAAGAATGGTTGTGGGTGGAATAGAAAAAGTATACGAAATAGGTAGGTTGTTTAGGAATGAAGGAATAGATAGTAATCATAATCCTGAATTTACCACAATGGAATCTTATGAAGCTTATGCTGATTATAATGATGTTATGAAAATGGTAGAAAATTTATTTGGACAAATAGTTTTTAATGTTAAAGGAACATATGAAATTCCATATGGTGAAAATCAATTGAATTTCAAACCACCGTGGAAGAGGTTAAATTTAAAAGAAACTTTAATAAAAAAATCAGGTATAGATTTTAATGTTTGTAGCGATGTGGAAACATTAAAAAATGAAATGAGTAAAATAGGTATTGATGTGGGTAATCAGTTAAGTTGGGCAGGGTTAATGGATAAATTGATTTCAGAGAAATTAGAACCAGATTTAATACAACCTACGTTTTTAATTGATTATCCTTTAGAAATGTCTCCTTTGGCTAAACCTTCAAAAGACAATTCGAACATTGTGGAAAGATTTGAAGGATTTATTGCCGGTATGGAAATTTGTAATGCATTTACAGAATTAAATGATCCAATTGATCAAAGAAGGCGATTCGAAAATCAGGAAAAAATGAGAGAAGAATTTCCTGAGGAAGAAAGAGATAGATTAGATGAAGATTTTTTAGTTGCGTTAGAGCATGGCATGCCACCAACTGGGGGAGTAGGTATTGGAATAGATAGAATGGTCATGCTTATTTTAAATCAACCTTCTATTAGAGAAGTAATAAGTTTTCCTCAATTACGAACAATTTAAATTAATTTGCAATTTCTAAGGATATAACTATATTTGAGTTATTGATTTGAAAAGAATTACCTTCTGTTTTGGATTGTTTGAATATAATATTTTTTGCAAGTATTTCTTCTGAAATATGTGATTCAAATTTATTAATTATATTTTTTATATATTCATCAGAGTTATAGGTCATTATAATTTTATCTGAAATATTGAAACCAGAGTTTTTTCTTAAATTTTGTATACTGTGTATTAATTCTCTTGCTGATCCTTCATCAATTAAAGAAGAATTTAATTTTGTTTCGATTGATACTTCATAGTTGTTATCTTCAATGAATTCAGTATCTTGTAAATTGTCATGTTCAATATTAAAATCTTGTATTGAAAGCTCTATATCATTGATATTGATACTGTTTGTTTTTTGAAGCTTTTTAATTAATAAATTATGATCTAGATTATTTAATTCTTTAATTAAATCTCCCATTTTATTTCCAATTTTAGGTCCTAATACAGATTTGTTGAGAGTTATATTTGTTTCGCTTAATTTGTAACTTTCATCCACAATATCTACATTTTTAACATTTACTTCATCTTGTACTTGTTCTTTTATCATTTCCAAATATTTTGGATCAATTTGTTGTTTAGATCTAAATAACAAATTATTTATAGGTTGTCGTACTTTAATCTGGGCTTTGCTTCTTGCCGATCGCCCTAAACTTGAAATTCTCATTGCTGCTCTTGTGGCTATTTGAAGTTTTTCATCTTCTTTATTTTTTTTATCAAATATAGGAAAGTCTTCCATGTGAACACTATTTTTTTTCCAATTAGCTTTGTTAGTTAAATTACAGTATATTTCATCTGTAATAAATGGAATTATTGGAGACATAACTTTAGATAAAGTTATTAATACAAAATATAATGTTTCATAAGCAGAGTATTTATCATGATCGATTTTAGTATTGTTTTCAAATTTTCCTGATTTCCAAAATCTTCGCCTATTTCTTCTGATATACCAGTTTGATAGAAGATTAATAAAATTTTCTATTGAAAGCGCTGCTTTGTCAGGTTGGTATAATATTAAATATTCCTTAACCATCTCTGAAGTTTCTTTCATCTCAGCTAATATCCATTTATCCATCAAATTTTTTGGTGTCGGAGATTTGAAATCTGCAGGGGGAGTGAATTTATCTAAAATAGCGTAGTTAGTGAAAAAACTATATATATTCCAAATCGGGATTATTACTTGCCTTCTTATTTCGTTAGCAATGCTTGGTCCAAATCGCAGGTTAATTTCTGGGTTTTGCCTTGTGTAAAGCCATCTTATAACATCAACTCCAATATCTTCTGCAGCATCGTCAAACCATATGGCGTTTCCTTGGCTTTTGTGCATTTCTGCACCTGATTCATCTCTTACCAAGGCATATGAAAATATATTTTTTGTAGGTGTTTTTTTTGAGATTGCAGTACCCATAGTTAAGTATGAATAAAACCAGTTTCTAAATTGACCAGGGAAGCTTTCAGAGATTAAATCAGCTGGAAACCATTTGTTCCAGTATTCTTTGTTTGTTCTGTATTGTAGTGTTGAAAAACCAACTATTCCAGCATCAAGCCAAGGGTTTCCAACATCTAATACTCTTGTGCCAATCAACCCAGTATCTGGGTGTTTAATTTTGATTTTATCTATCCATGGCCTATGGGGACTATTTCCATCGAATTCTTCCCAGCCTTCTACTGCAAGTTTTTTTAATTCTTCCTTAGATCCAACTACATAAAATGAATCATCTTCAAATTGCCAAATAGGTAATGCTAATCCCCAAAAACGTTTTTTAGAAATCATCCAATCGCCCATATTGTTAAGCCATTCGTGTTCTCTTTGTTTTCCCCAGGCAGGAACCCAATTTATTTCATCCACAGATTTTTTTATATCATCTCTCCAGTCCATATTTATATACCATTCATCTACTAGCCTGAAAACAAGCTCATCTCCCGATCTCCAGCAATGAGGGTATATATGAGGATATAATTCTGTATAAAAAAGCAAATCTTTATTTTTTAAATCTTCAAGTATTAGTTCTATTGTTTTTGAATCAGTGGCATTTTTCCCTTTTAGCCAATCAAAATTTTCAATGAAGTTTGCCTCTTCATCCAAAGGTGCCAAGGCAACAAGATTATTTTTTTGCCCTATTTTATAATCTATGTCTCCACATCCGGGTGCTGTATGAACTATTCCGGTACCTTCTCCTGATGTAACAACATCATTTCCTTCTTGGTCTTTACCGCCGTCAAAAATTTTATGACATTTTATAGCATTAATTTTTTTATCTTTTAATTGTTCGTTGGTAAATGGGAATCCACCGTCTATTTTAGCTGCTTTAAATTCATCATAAGGACCTTCGTATTCCCATCCAATCATTTCTGATCCTTTGATGATTTTTTCAATTGTATATCCACCTCTTTCATTGAATAATTGTGCAATTGTTTTTAATTTAGGTACACCTTCTACCCATTCTCTTTTTTCTTTAAATTCTTTTTCTAAACGTTGGTATTTGATATTTTTTTCAGCAACATAATAAATTTCACCATTTTTTAATTTACACTTGGCATAATTTAAATTGTTATTAATTAATAAAGAAACATTAGAAGTAAGTGTCCATGGAGTAGTTGTCCAAACCAAAGCAAACTCATTGTTTTTATTTTTTAATTTAAATTTTACAAATACAGATTTATGGGCAACTAATTTACGGCCTTCAATAATTTCCATTTGAGAATATGAAGTTCCTGATCTACCAGACCATGGCACTACATCAGTACCTCTATATATTTTTCCAGATTCATTCATTTGTTTTAAAAATCCCCAAATCGAATAGTTATTTTCATCAGACATAGTGAAGTATGAATCTTCCCAATCCATCCAATATCCCAATCTTATGGATTGATCTCTCTGAACAGCAGAATATTTATTTACTCTTTCTTTACAAAGGTTTACAAATTTTTCAACACCAAAATCTTGTATTTCTTTCTTGGATTTAAACCCAAGAGCTTTTTCTACTTCTACTTCTACCCATAATCCCTGGCAATCAAATCCATTTTGATATCTTTGTTCATGCCCTAGCATTGTGTAAAATCTTTGAAATAGATCTTTATATGTTCTGCCCCATGCATGATGTACGCCCATGGGATTATTTGCAGTAATAGGCCCGTCAATAAAAGAAAAAGTTTTACCTGAATCTATATTTCTATTTCTGTATTCTTCTACAGTATTATTTTTATCCCATTTTTCTAACAGATTATTTTCTAATTTAGGAAAATCAGGATTTGAATTTACTTTTTTAAACATAATTTCCTATATTATTAAGCAAAAAAAACCGCCCCTTAAAATAAAGGGACGGGAGAAAGTCTCTCGCGGTACCACCCTAATTCTTAGCAAATGAACCAAGCAACTTAATTAGCTATAACGGGCAAACCCGGCAAAACTTACTTTATTTCAGTCTAACCACTCAGAGATGATACTTGCTCAATTATAACTTTGCCCTCTTTCACTATCAGGGTTCGCTCAAAAAATTTTATTGAGAGCTTGTTCTCTTCTTAGTGTTTTATATTTGTAAATAAAATTAAAACAATATTAAACGAAAGTCAATTATATCAAAGTTATGATTTAATTAAATTCATTTTTGATGTTTCCAACAGCTCGGGTTTTTATAGTTACAGCATTACTTGGGAGATATGACAAAGGTATTTCTTCAAAATCGATTATTTCAATACTTTTTTCCTCAGCCCCTTTTTTAACAGCGTTTTCTATTGCTTCATTTTTAGATATTTCAATTATTTCATCCCTAGGCAAATCTGTAGTGGAAAAAACTTTTTCAGAATATCCGCTTATTTGTGCCATTGAAGATCCTATTGCATTAGCAACCTCACCAAATTTTGGAAATTTGATTAAATCAACACCGTCCAATTTTTTAGGTATTATAAAAGAACCTCCGCCCACCACAATAGCTTTAATATTTTTTGAGTCAGTTTTCATCCTATCAACAGCAATTGAAATTTTTGAATAAATTTCATTTTCTACTGATTTGATTAGATTAGGGGATAATTTAAAGCTTTGATTTGGGGGAATGAAATTTGCTTTATTTTGATTTGTGAAAATATCAGTTATAGTTGTTGTTGATCCATTAAAAGATAAAGAATCTGTTGTTATACGATTACCAAGACTTTGATTACTTAAATAAGGAGTTTTTTGATTAATTATTGAGCCACCTCCCAGTGGTATTGAAAGTACATCTGCCATTCTGAAATTTGTTCTTATCCCCGAAAATTCTACAGCAATTGAAGATTCTTTCGGAAAACTATTAATTAACATTCCTATGTCAGTAGAAGTTCCTCCAATATCGATCACAATCCCGCCTTTAATACCAGATAAAAACGCTGCCCCTCTCATACTGTTTGTTGGGCCAGATGACAGTGAAAAAATAGGATAATTTAAAGCATCATTTATAGAAGCCATAGTACCATCATTTTGCGTGATATAGATTTTTGATTTAAGATTTAATTCGTTTATTATTTTAGTTAAATTTGCAAAAGTCTTTTTTGCTGACTTACTTAGCATGGCGTTTAAAATAGTTGCGTTTTCTCTTTCTAACAATCCAATTCTTCCAATTTGGTGTGACATTGATACTGGGATTTTGCCCATTTCATTTAATATAATATTTTTCACTTCTAATTCTTGATAAGGATTTACAGATGCAAAAACTCCTGTTATTGCAATTGATTCCACATGATCTTTTTTATAAATTTCACACAATTTTTGGATTTCAGATTTATTAACTGCAGATATTTCTCTGCCATCAAATTCAAGCCCACCGTTAGTAAAGTCTGTTATAAAATTATTAGATTTTTTTATATCCGCAGGCCAATCACATAAAGGTTTTAACAATCTTGTTGCAGGGCCACATAATCTTATTACGCCAGTTTTAGAAAGATTTTTTCTTTCTAGTAAATCATTTATTAAATGAGTAGTGCCAATAATGATTGAATTGATTTTTTCTTTAGGTTGATTTTGTATGACTTCTGAAATACTTAGTTTTACTGAATCACTTATATCTTCGCTTGTATTAGTTTTAAAGCTACTTTCTATTTTATTATTGTTTATTAAAACGGAATCAGTGTTAGTTCCGCCTACATCTATTCCTATTCTCATTATATTCTTGGAATTTTTAATAAATTTTCATAATCAAAGTCATAACCAAACCCTTTGGGCCCGACAACTTCTAATGCTTTTTTAGTACAAAGATTTTCAGGTGCAGGCAATGCTAATACAGATACCCTGAAGCCATAGCGTAATAGTTCAGTTGTAATTGGTTCTCCTGTTTCTGTGTCAATTATGCATATAAGATCTGGTACCATGCATTCAATCTTGTCGTTAATATATGCAATTAAATTTTCATTTTGAAATTCAATTGTTAATTCATTTTCAGAAAAAATATTGGTTCCATTTATTGTGACGTATCCTCTTGCAAAACCATCTGTAGTTGTTCGAGATAAGTCTGTTATCTTGCCTTCAAAAAGTAATTTACCAGGGTATGCTTTTAAAATGTTTTCAATTGGATTTTGTTTATTTTTTTGTGATTTTTGTACTGCTTTTCCAACTTCTTTGGCAAGACTTAATGTACCGTGAATAGCGGTTTGTTTAACTTCAATTCCGGTCATTGGAGCTGTTGCAAAAACTGCAGCGCAACCCATTTGTATTGTTACAGCCCTGGCCATTTTTTCCAACCAATGAGCACTAATAGCATCAGTGAATAATGCAGTGTTTCCTTTTTCGTCACAAACTACAGCCGGGGTCCATGAAACACCGTAAATAAAAAATGTTTTCATGTGTATTTCCGGGAAAGCTCTGCCCATCCCATCTCCATCAACAACTGGAATATTATTTTCTCCAGCGGCAATTAAAGGTTCAAGAGAATTACTTCCTCCAATCTCGCCAGATATTACTGCAGTTGCTTTTTTACCTAAATAATTTTCTAATTCCTTTAATGCTCTACCTGATTCAGCTCCCCTAACTTTTTCCACACCTACAGTTGGCGCACCTATTCCCCCAAGGCAAATAACTAAATCATCATCTTTTAATTCATTGGGATGTATTACAGGGATATTTCCATGTTGATTTATTATTTCTTGAGCTCTTAACTTTCCTATGTAAGGATTACCTCCACCGCCTGTACCTAAAATCCCTGCACCGATAGCAATTTGCTCAACGCTTTCTGAATTTATTTCAAAAGAAATAGAATACTCCTCATTATTTAGTTAACATTTTTTTCATTATATCAAGGTTCTTTTGATAGTTTAGGCCCGCTACCAGAAGAACTATGCCTAGCAATATAAAAGCAAATATTCTAATAGTTGTTGGTAATAAAAACAGGTCAAATATAAATAATTTAATTACAGTAATTCCAATAGCAGTCAATCCAATATATCTGAGTGTAAAATCTTTTACTTTTATTGAAATGAAGATATATATTGTACCTATCATTGCCCATATAATTCCCCATATTGTGCTAGTGATAGGGTCATGATAATTGGATGCAATATTTATCCCCGGATATCTTATTAGAATGTGTAAATCGAGACTAAGAAGAATGAATGGAATGATAAATAATAATGATTTAAAACTGTTTTTTACATTAACAATTTCAAAATTTTGCAGGTTATCTGAGAATTTTTTTATTGTAAGTATTGTAATGTAAAAACCTGTGGCACATATTATCAAAGTTAAAGTTCTTATATTTATAAAAGGTATATAATTTTCTGTATCCCAAAACATCGTATAAATTATAATCAATATTGAAAAAGTTAAAATAATACTATGTCCAAAATAACGCTTAATAATACCTATGTTTTTTGTAACATTAATTCTAAGTATTAGATTTGATATTATTCCTGCTGTCACTATCCATAACATTAAAGTTAAAGGCATTTGATATGCATTTGAAATAAATTCAGTGAAATGTTTGATAATGTAATATATTTCTCCGTCTATGGTCAGTATTAAAAGAACAATACTGATGAAATATAAAAAGTTGTTATAAATTTTTTCATAATTAATTAGATTCAGATTTTTTGTTATATGATAAGAAAAATAGCTTGTTGAAGAGATTGAGAGTAAGGATAAAAATCTTGAATTAATTAATGGAATCATGTTTTCATTATTGTAGAAATCCCAAATTAATCCTTTGATAATAATTAAAGACAATATAAAGTATCCAAGTATTCTTGCTTGAACAACAGATTGTCTTAATCCAACAAAAATTATTATTGCAGCTTGAATTGCCCATAGAATAGTTGTCCAAGAGCTTGAAAATTGAACGGGGATACTTATAAAAATAATAAGGAATCCAGTAATGATACAATAAATTTGATAAGTTAGTTTTTGAGATTTTAATACAGAATATATTGAAGGGATAAGATATAAAAAACCAAAAATTAATCCAAAAATACCAATATAATTTCTATATGGATCCCATAAATTATTAAAACTAAATAATACAAAACTCAAGCTCAATATTATTAAGCCTAGTAAACTAGATACAGAGTATGTGTTTATGATTTTTTTATTAGTTATCCACCATCCGGTTAAAATTATTAAATAGATAACTGCATTAATTCCCCATTGTAATTCTGATGCCATTGAATTAGTCGGAATACTACCAGACCATATTAAGTAACTTCCACAGGATGCTATTAAAATTCCAAAAAATAGTGTTTGAGATCTAAAGTTAAATAAAAAAATACAACTGCTTAGCGCAACTAAAGGCAAATAGTACCCTGTCGCAGTGATGCTTTGAATATCTAGTGTTTCAAAAGAAACAGCAGTTAATATGGGAATTGAATATGCTCCAATTAATGAAATTATACCTATTGATATGTTTTTATAATAATAAGCTAGATAATTACCTAGAATAGAAATTAAGAATACAATTATTGAGCCAGTATATATATTAAAAAGATCATAAGCAGTGAATGAAGAATAAGTAGTTATATAAAGTATTCCAATTCCTAATCCAGTTAAAGTCCTTGAGTAAAAAGATAATTTTGTATTTAGTAAATAACCTATTAATACAAATCCAAAACCAAAGATAGCTCCAATTAAAATAATTAAAAGATTAGAAACCCAATTTGAATCTATTGCTGCTTTAATGAAAAATCCAATACCAAAAATTATCGCAAGAGATCCTATTCGTGCTAGCCAATTCTGACCAATCAATAATTCAATTTCATTAGTTGTTGGAAATAATCCGGTGCTAGGAACTTTTATATTGGGTTTATTTAAACTTATATTTTGAAGTTTTGACAAGCCGGTTTGTACTTCAGTCCATTGCTTTTGTTCTTTTTCTTTGGGAGGATTTTTAATTATTGATTCCAACTGAGATTTTAATGATTTCAATTCATCTTTAATTTCAGTAATTTCTGAATCTGAAGTTCCTAGATTGTCGTCAATTACCTGGAAGCCACAAAATGTACAAAATTTAGAATCATCAGGGACAGATTTTTTACAATTATTACAATTCATTATATTCCTCATCTGAATTATCTTATTTTTCTTGTGTGAATTAAAGCTAAATTAAGTTTAGTAATCCAATATTTTTAAATATTTACAAAATCCTGTTGATAATATATTGTGAAAAACTTAGCATAATTTTATAATGCTAAAAGTGAAAATATTAACAAACTAAGCTGGTTTATTGAAAATAATGAAATATAAATTAACAATAAAATTGTTTCTCGTATTGTTATTACCTTTTCTAATTATAGATTGTTCGTCTTCGAATGAATTTTCAAATTCTGAAACATTATCCAATACATTATATGGAACTATAGAAATTGATGGTTCCTCGACTGTTGCCCTTGTTTCCGAAGCAGTAGCAGAAGAATTTAAAAAATTATATCCCAAAGCTAATGTACTTGTAGGTATTTCTGGAACTGGTGGTGGTTTTAAGAGGTTTACTTTAGGCGAAATAGATATTTCTGATGCTTCTAGAGCAATTAAGAATAGTGAAGATATCAAAGCAAAAAATAATAATATTGATTATTCTGAATTAAGAATTGGAATGGATGGTTTATCTGTAATGGTTAATCCAAATAATGATTTTGTTGATTGTTTAACAATTAGTGAACTGCATTTAATTTGGCAACCTGGAAGTAAAATAATTAAATGGAATCAGATCCGATCAAATTTTCCTGATAAAAAAATCAGATTATATGGCCCTGGAACTGACTCAGGTACTTTTGCATTTTTTACAGATATTGTAAATGATGAAGAAGGAGCAAGTCGAGATGATTACACAGCATCAGAAGATGACAATGTGTTAATTCGGGGTATAGCTGGGGATAATTACTCATTAGGATATTTTGGTTATGCATATTACGTTTCAAGTAAAGATAAATTAAAGATTATTGGTATAGATAAAGAAGATGGTAATGGTTGTATTGTTCCAGATTTAACTACAATTGATTCTGGTTTATATCCAATAACACGTCCTTTATATATATATGTAAATAAATCTTCTTATATGACAAAACCTGTTGTAAAAGAATTTGTAAGGTTTTTTTTACAACATGCTTCAAAATTAACTGCTGAAGTTGGTTATGTGCCTCTTAAAGCAGAAGAATATAAAGATAATTTGGGCAAATTAAATTAAATGATATTAATATTTACGTCTGTCAAACAAATCATATTGATCAACGTAAATAAATTTATAAAGTGTGGTTTAGTAAACATTAACTTAGACGCCTCCTAAAGTTATTTACAAGCCACACTTTTTTATATGTAAGATAAATTGCTACTATGTGAAAGAATGTACTATTGGTAAATATTACCTTTGTGAAAATTTACATTTATTAATTATTGCTTTACTATATATAAATAAAATAACTATACTTAATAATAAATTATGAACATGAATAACTCTGTATTTGATTCTAAGCGTGGCCATAGATTAAGAACTAAAATTGAAGGTAGAATAGTAAATTTATTAGTAAGTATTTGTGCATTTATAACCCTTCTTGTTACTTTTGCAATAATATGGAATTTAGTTCAACAATCAATTGGTTTTTTTACTCAAGTTTCTATCATTGAATTTTTTACAGAAAAAAGATGGTCACCTATTTTAATTCCTAAATCATTTGGGATTGCTCCATTGGTTGCGGGGACAATGTTAGTAACTTTTATGTCATCTTTTGTTGCTGTTCCTGTAGGACTTGCTGTAGCAATATATTTAGCTGAATATGCCCCAGATACTGTACGTAGAATATTAAGGCCTATTTTAGAAGTTTTGGCAGGAATTCCAACAGTAGTATATGGTTATTTTGCATTAACATTTGTAACACCATTACTTAAAATTGTTTTTCCTGAGATGATCATTTTTAATGCTTTAAGTGCCGGGTTAGTGATGGGAATTATGATAATTCCATTTGTTTCTTCTTTAACTGAGGATGCTTTAATATCTGTTCCTAATTCATTAAGACAAGCTTCATATGCTCTTGGGGCTACTAGATTTGAAACTTCTATAAAAGTTGTTGTTCCTGCTGCATTATCAGGCATTATAGCTGCATTTGTATTAGGACTTTCAAGAGCAATTGGTGAAACTATGTTGGTAACAATTGCTGCTGGCGCAACACCAAGATTAACTTTTAATCCAATAGAAAGTATTCAGACTATGACAGCATATATCGTACAACTTGCTTTGGGGGAAGCTGCTAACGGAAGTATAGAGTACCAATCTATTTATGCAGTTGGTATTTTATTGTTTTTAATTACTTTTTCAATGAATACTTTAGGGCATTGGATAGTAAGGAGATGGCGAAATGTCTACTAATATTAGACTTAATCAAAATAATTTAAGTAGAAGAAAATTTATAGGAATTATATTTTTTACTTTTTGTCTTTTGGGAGTTTTAGTAGCTATGATGGGATTGATTAGTTTGCTAATTCAGGTAATTTTACAGGGCTATGAATGGGTGACTCCAAATTTAATATTTAATTATCCTTCAAGGCATCCAGAACAAGCAGGATTATGGTCAGCTTTGATAGGAACTTTATATATGATGGGTTTAACTGCTTTAATTACTGTGCCTGTTGGAATTGGGGCAGCTATATATTTAGAAGAATATGCTCCCAAAAATTGGATAACAAGTTTTATTGAAATAAATACTTCAAATTTAGCAGGAGTGCCATCAATAGTTTATGGATTACTTGGATTATCAATATTTGTATATTTTTTAAAATTAGAAAGAAGTATTTTGGCAGGGTCATTGACAATGTCACTTCTAATATTGCCCGTACTTATATTAGCATCAAGGGAAGCAATTAAAGCTGTCCCAACTGCTCATCGAGAAGCTGCTTTTGCTTTAGGAGGTGATAAGTGGCAGGTAGTTAAAATGACAGTTTTACCCACAGCTTTGCCTGGTATTTTAACTGGAATAATATTAGCATTATCAAGAGCTATAGGTGAAGCTGCTCCTATGGTGGCAATTACAGCTTTGGTATATATTACTTTTATACCTGTAACACCAATGGATAGATTTACAGTTATGCCAATCCAGATTTTTAATTGGATTTCAAGACCTCAAGATGATTTCAGAGGGCTGGCAGCAGGCGGGATTATTATACTTTTATTTTTACTCTTATCTATGAATTCAATTGCTGTGATTTTACGTAACAAATTTCAAAAAAGATCTGAGGAATAATTTAAAGGAAATTTATGACAATAAATAATGAACAAAATCAACCTGAAAATATTTTAAAAGTAAAAGACCTTTCATTTTATTATGGTGATTTCCAAGCTCTAAAAGATATTTCTTTAGATATAGAAGCAAACAAAGTTACTGCTTTAATAGGCCCGTCTGGGTGTGGCAAAAGTACTTTATTAAGATGCTTTAACAGAATGAATGATTTGTTTCCAAATGCTAAAGTACAAGGACAAATTATATTTGATGATTTAGATATATATTCTCAATCTATAGATCCGGTTTTGATCAGATCTAAAGTTGGAATGGTTTTTCAAAAACCAAATCCATTTCCCAAATCCATTTATGACAATGTTGCTTTTGGTTTACGTATAAATGGATTTGCTGGTAATTATGATGAAGAAATCGAAAGAGCTTTAGTACAATCTGCGTTATGGGATGAAGTAAAAGACAGATTAAAAGACAATGCATTTTCATTATCCGGAGGCCAGCAGCAAAGGTTATGCATTGCTCGAGCCCTTGCTATAAGACCTAATGTAATTTTATTAGATGAGCCAACTTCTGCATTAGATCCAATAGCTACGGTTAAAATTGAAGATCTTGTTAATGTATTGAAAAAAGATTATACAATTATTATTGTTACACATAACATGCAACAAGCTGCAAGAGTTTCTGATAAAACAGCTTTTCTTCTTTCAGGAGAAGATAGATGTGGGGTTTTAGTTGAATATGATTATACACAAAATATATTTTCTAACCCAAAAATGAAACAAACGGAAGATTATATAACAGGTAGATTTAGTTAGTTATAATATTATAGAAGGATATTGTTATGCCTAGAGAAGAATTTGATAAAGCTTTAAAAGAATTACAAATTAGCATTAATGCAGTAGAAAAAACTGTTAAAAAAATGATAAATGGTTCTATTGATGCGCTTAATACTAGAAATATTGATTTGTCTAATAAGATTATCGATATGGATGATATTGTAGATAAATATAAAGATGAAATAGAAGCAAAAGCTATTTTTTTAATTGCAAGTGAACAACCTGTTGCTGGGGATCTGAGAAAAATTATAACTATTATGAGAGTTATCATGGAACTTGAGAGAATGGCTGATTACGCTGAGGGAATAGCTAAAATAAATATTAGAATTGGAGATGCGGATCTTATTAAACCATTAATAGATATCCCAAAAATGGCTGAACGCTCTATTGAAATGTTATCTTTATGCTTAAAAGGATATAGAGAATTAGATGTAAAAATTGCAAAAAAAGTTTGTGATATGGATGATGAAATGGATGCTTTAAAAGATCGAATAATTAATGAATTGATGCAGATTTCAATGAAAGACCCTTCAACGTCTAGACAAGCAACTTTCTTAATATTTATAGCTCATAATTTGGAAAGAATTGCTGATAGATCAACAAATATTGCAGAAGATACAATCTTTTTAGTTACAGGGTCATCAAGAGAATTAGATTAAATAATATAAATAAAAGGAGAATGGATGTACGGTACTATATTTAGTTTAAATGTTAAAGAAGGGCACAAAGAAAAACTTATTGAGGTGATGGAAGCAAATGATAGAACTCCTGACGGAATGGTTGCTTGGTTTTTAATGAACCCTGATGATGCAGGTAAAGATTTAATAGGTGTTGCGGTATTTGAAAATAAAGATGCTCATTTAGCTAATGCTAATAATCCTGACCAACATGAATATTTTGTTGCAATGATGGAACATTTAAATTCTGAACCAACCTGGACAGATGGAGAATTTGTTACAGGAATGGTGGTTAAATAAATTGTTTTCCTCAAACTTGAGTTAAGGTAACACTCAACAGGGTGCGGGCAGTATATTAATTTTGCTCAAATCTTCCTGAGATATATTATTGTTTTGTAATGGGTGGGAATACATTTGAGCAATTTTATTCCAATTCAAGAAAATAACTACAAAAATTGAAATAATAATAAGAATTTGCAAATAGATAATAATAATTTTTTTCTTAATCATTGATTTATTTATTGAATCCAAGAATCATCTAAACTTTTTATAAATAATTTTTTTAGATCATTGCCATCTACTTCAATAGGGCTTAATTTTACTACTCTGTGCTGAGGTAAAGTAACTTTTACTAATTCATTTACATCTGATTCTTTGTAACCTAAGTCTGATAATTTAGTAGGCATTCCAATGGAATTCATAATATCTTTTATTGCTCTTGGAAGCATGATATTAACATTGTTTTCATCTACATCTGAAATACCTAAAGCTTTTGTTATATCTACATGTCTTTTAGGGGCACTTTTTGCAGTAAAATTAAATATGGCAGGTGCTGTGATTGCCACAGATAATCCATGAGGTATCATAGGATGATCTTGTGGATAATCATTAAGGAAAAATTCTTTTACATTTCCGGACACTGCATAAGACATGCCGTGGCATAAATGGCAACCAGCATTTCCAAATCCTATTCCCGCATATGTGGCTGCTAGTAACATTTGAGATCTAGCTTCGTGGTTATCAGGATCATTTACAGCATTATAAATATTTTTAGCTACCATTTTTACAGCTGTTAAAGACCATATATCACTTATTGGATTTGATCCTTGATATGATGGTCGTAAACTAGGGGTTTCTGGTTTATTTCTTGTATGAAATGGAATTGCAGTATATGATTCAAGCCCATGGCATAATACATCTAAGCCACTGCACGCTACTACATTGGGTGGGATAGTTCTAACATTTTCAGGATCTATTAAACCTATTAAAGGCCTTAATTCTCTATGTGCAATTGCTGTTTTTGCGTTCATTTCTTCATAATCAAATACTGCAGTACCAGTTGTTTCGCTTCCTGTTCCTGTTGTTGTGGGAATAGCAATCATTGGTTTTAGTTTTCCAGGCACTGGAGTCCCTTTACCTATTGGAGCATTAACATAAGTCATAAAATCAGCTGGATAGGTTGAATAAAGATTAGCTGCTTTAGCTGTATCCATGCTGGATCCTCCTCCTACTCCAACAAAACCATTTATATTATTTGTTACAGCAAATTCTATTGCTTTTTTGAATGAAGAATCTGTGGGTTCGACACTTACCTCTGAAAAAAGAATCGGGTTAAGATTATTTTGTTCTATTGATTTTATGGTTTTTGTGACACTGATATGATCAATTAAATTTTCATCAGTGATAATCATTATATTATTACAATTTAATCTTTTAAATTCCCATCCAACTTCTTCAGTAACGCCATTCCCGAATTTAATACTGGATGAATCAATTGTAAATGCTGTTTCTTTTAAATTATTCATATTGAATTAAATCTGATAGCAAAAATCCATGCTTGATTACAAGCATGGATTTTTGATTTTGAATTTCAAATAGTTAGAAAATAATTATTTTTTCCACGCCATTTGTGAACGGGAAACATTCCCATTTCCATCGATATAATATAAGAATCCAGATTCTCTGGTCACATTTGCGTCAGCTACTTTTTCAGCGCCGCCGCCGGGTTTTCCACCAGATGCCATTTTAGTTCTCCAAACGTTTCCGTCTTTACCTAGATAATAAAAATATCCAGCTTCTTTACTTACACTTGTACTTGCTACTACTTCTGCCATATTTTCCTCCATAATTTAGAACTAGGAAATATAGTAATAAATAATCATATTCCATGATTGTTATTATAATACACTACCTTCCTTCAGTAAGCAATCTTTTTATATGAGGAGAAAGTGTATGTTGTATTATTTTTCATAATTAGGATATACTTTTATAGTGTTTTGTCCTCAGTGTAGAAGTCAAGAAATTATTAATAAAAATATAACACCAATTTATGAATGTTATGATTGTGGTTATATGTTTAATGATGAAAATTTTATATTATCTGAAAAAAATGTAGAAAATCACCCTAAGAAAATGCAGTCAATTTCTGTATCCGAGTTAATTTTTGACAAAAATGATTTTATTGGGAGTATTATTTTACTATTTATTGTAATTTTTCCATTTATATTGACTTTACTAATGTGATGTTTGTTTGAGTTTATTTAAAAATTTAGATTATAATATTTGTTCGTTATATTATTTATAATTTCAAGGTATATAAAATGCATAAATATGCATTAATTGATATAGGAAATACAAATGTTAAATTAGCGTTTGTAGATGATGGCATTATTCAAAACAAATTAGTATTTGAAACAGAAAAATTTATAGAAAAATTTAAAGTCATCAATTTGAATGAAATATCACATATATTTATTTCATCTGTAGTTCCTGAATTGAATAGATGTTTTGATAATATGAAAAAATCTATATATTTTGTTAATTTTCAAAATATCCCAAATATAAAAATTGGTTTAAATAATCCAGGTGAATTGGGTGCAGATTTAATTGTTAATGCTTCTGCAGCTTACGATTTAACAAAACAAAGAAATTTAGTTATAGATCATGGCACTGCATTAACTTTTTGCCATATTGATAATGAAGGAAAATATCTTGGATGTTTGATTTTTCCTGGCAATCATATTGCTAGCCAATCTTTAGCTCAATTTACATCGAAATTAGATTATTATGAAATGAAAGATACAAATAAATTGTATGGAGTAAATACTGAAGATGCAATTGGTACGGGATTATTTAAGGGATATATTCATGTAATTAATGGATTTATAAAAGAATTTAAAGATAACTATAAAGATATAAAAGTTATTGGAACAGGGAACGGTGTTAGGATCTTTGAAAAATATTTACATTTAGATATTTATGAAGAAGATTTAACATTTAAAGGGTTAAATTTATTTGCTCAGAGTATTTTAATTAACTAATTTTTAATGAAGCATGCTTTCCGGCTTTTTTCCCAAATACAGCTCCAGCCATCATTCCCCCACCAGAAGGGTAATTGTCATACCATAATCCCCCTAACATTTCTCCTACAGCATATAATCCATCTATTATATCTCCATTTTTATTTATTAATTCACCATTGATGCTGGTTTTTAATCCGCCGTAACAAAATGTCATTCCACAAATGACTGGATAAGCTAAATAGGGTGGGCTATCTAAAGGTAATGCCCAATTAGATTTTGATGGAGAAATATTTTTTATTTTTTTACCATCTAATTTGTGTGGGTTGTAAGTTCCTGATTGCACAGACTTGTTAAATATATTGATATTGTTAATAAAATTCTTTTCATCAGTAATTTTGATTTTATTTGCAAGATTAATAAGGGTTCCTGAACGATATTTTGTTGGGTTTTTGTATTTTTTGAGCACACCAGTTTTAACATGCTTTGTATCAAATAATTGAAAAGCCATATTATTTTCTTGTTCCAGTATTGCTTTGCCTGTTTTAGCATATGTCAGCCCCCTCCATGTTTCTCCTTCATCTATAAATCTATCTCCATTTATATTAACCATTATGCTAAAAGGATAGGCATATCTGCTCCAATAATCACCGGACTTATTTTTGCCTGGTAAATCATAATCAGGTCGATTGATATCTTGAGGAGATGCATGGCAGGTAGACCAATCATCATAAGGAATTGCACCGTGAGAAATTGCCATTTCTAATCCCTCTCCAGTATTGTTAGGAATGCCTCTTAATTTAACATTTCTCCATTGTTCACCTAGATATTTCGCTCTCATTTGAGCATTTGATTCAAAACTACCACAAGCTAGAATTATTGAATTAGCGTGATAAGTTTTATTCCCTTTATTAGTTTTGGCAACAATGCCGGATATTTTGCTATTCTTATCTTTTATTAGGTCTATAACTTGATGGTTATATTTAATATTGACACCTTTATTTAATGCAATTTTTTTCCATCTTTGTATTAGCCCGTATCCCTTTCCGTTAAAAGAAACAACATTTGCAGAAGTTGGGTTATCAAAAGTAGGAGACCATAAGTGTCCTAGTTTATTCATCCATTTTATTGTTGGCAGGGAATTTGTTACTAATTCTTTTGATAAAATTTTATCTGATTTACCATCAGTGACATTTATGATGTCTTTTAAATAATCAGATTCGGTATATCCTGTTACTACTTCACCAAGTTCTTGTAATTTTTTATTGTAAAGCTTGTTATAAGTTTGTTTTTTATCTTTTACTAAAGGTAATAGATCTGAGAAAGAATTGTATGCAAACCTCATATGTATTGTAAGAGCACTATTTCCGCCTATGTAATCTTTTGATGCTTTTTCTAACATTAGTACTTTAGCGCCATTCTCGCTTGCAGATACTGCTGCTGCAAAACCTGCGTTACCACTACCTACTATTATTATGTCTGTGTAATTTGTGTCTGACATATGTTTTTTATTTCTTGTAAAGATTTAATGTTATACAATCAGTTTTATTTACTCAACTTTAATGTATATATGTTTTTATTTGTATATGGAACTTTATTAACTACAGAATATAATCATCGAACAATAAAAGATTCAAAATTAATTGGGGAAGGAAATATATACGGAAAATTATTTGATATTGGTAATTATCCAGCATTGAAAGAAGGTAAAAATATTATTATTGGTGAATTATATGATATTGATGATTTAACATTGAAAAATTGTGATCAACTCGAAGGATATAATAATGATGATCCGGATAATTCTCCTTACGTTAGAAAATTAATTACTGTTTTTTTGGAAAAAAAAGAATTATGTGCTTTTGTGTATTATTGTAATTTTGATACGAGTAATTACAAAGAAATAGAATCAGGGAATTATAAAGAATATATGAATGATCAAAGAAAAAAATAATTTAATGTGGCATGAATTACAGAAGATTGATTTAAATAATTTTCAATTTTTCCTCTCAGAGTTTATTACAATATTTTAAGGTCAGATTCGTTTATTCATTATAGAAATATTATATATTAATTACTTACTTGATATATATTTAAACCACATTGCTATAGAATGACTTTTTATACAGAGAATTAATTATGAATAATTGCAGAGCATATATATCTGACCTTATTAGTTTAACTAAACCACCTATTATTTCTTTATTATTAGTTACTGCAACTGGGGCCATTTTTTTAGCTAGCAATGGTAGCCCTCCCTTATTGATTACAATTTATATTTTAATTGGAGGCACTTTAGGTGCTGCAGGCGCAAGTGTGATTAATAATGTGATTGATAGAAATATAGATAAAGCCATGATAAGAACTGCGGAAAGAGCAGTGCCTTCACGGAGAGTTACTCCGACTATTGCTTTAATTTACGGAATTTTATTGAATGTGCTTTCATTTATTTTATTAAACTTTACAGTGAATTTTATCAGTGCTTTTTTAACAATATTTGCAAGTTTGTTTTATATTTTTATTTACACTATATATTTAAAACCAAGAACTACACAGAATATTGTGATTGGAGGTGCAGCCGGATGTTTTCCACCAGTTATAGCATGGGTTGGAATAACTGGATATGAAGGTTTGTTTAATCTTTCTCCATGGTTTATGTTTTTAATTGTTTTCCTTTGGACACCACCCCATTTTTGGGCATTGGGAATATTAATGAAAGATGATTATGAAAGAGCAAATATTCCTATGTTACCTGTTGTACATGGAATGAAAAGAGTTACTACTGAGATATTTATTTATTCAATTTTGATTTCTATAACAGTAATTTTATTTTGGTGGTTTAGTACATTAGGGTTAGTGTTTTTGCTACTTTCTATAATAAACGGTTTAGTATATTCAGGATTTTGTTATAAATTATTAATGAACAAAGATAGAATTTCGGCCAGAAAATCTTATCTATATTCATTACTTTATCTTGCGTTAATTTTCTTGTTTATTATTATTGATACTTTGATATAAGGATTTAATTTTTATAAATAACAGATTTATGTTGTTGGTTTTTTTATGATTTAATATTCATTATGAAAATAGAAATAAAAATTTTAGATATAAATATTATTTGTATATTAAGAGATAATTTAACTGCAGACAAAATTATATCAATTTTACCCTTAAAATCAAATATAAATGTTTGGGGTGAGGAAATTTATTTTCCTATCGAAAATATTAATGCGGGATTAGAAAGTGATGCTAAAGATGTTATGGAATTAGGAGAAATTGCTTTTTGGATTCAGGGGAATTCCATTGCTATAGGTTTTGGTGCTACCCCTGTTAGTGTGGGAAATGAGATAAGATTGATTAATGATGCGAATGTATGGGCTGATGCTGAAGATCCAGAACAATTATTAAAATTAAAGAATATATCTCAAAATACTCGAATAGAAATTAGTTTTTTAAATTAATTGAAGATATAAAATCTAAATTATTTAAAAACCATTTACTTGTTTCCCTGACACCTTCTTCAATATTATATTTAGGTTGCCAGTTCAATATTTTTGAAATTTTAGTTATATCTGCAAGGCTATGTTCTACGTCAGAAGGGTCTCTTGGAATATTTTGAATAATAGCTTTTTTTCCCAATAATGATTCTATAATTTTTACAAGGTTATCCAAAGTGGTTCCATTACCCCCACCTACATTAAATATTTCATAACCATTAAGCTTAGTTGAAGCAATTAGCGCATCTGAAACATCGGTTACATATGTATAATCTCTGCTAGATTTGCCATCACCATAAATAGTAATAGGTTTATTTTCTAATATTAATTTTATAAATTTAAATATGACCATATCTGGCCTTCCGAATGGGCCATATACTGTAAAGAATCTGAGAATTGCTGTATTTATACCGTAATGATAGTGATAGTTGTATGATAATAATTCTGCGGAAATTTTTGATGCTGCATAAGGTGATAAAGGATTAGATGTTGGAATTGTTTCATTTGTTGGGAGAGTTTTATTATCTCCATATACACTTGAAGTAGATGCGAGTGTGAAATTGTTGATTTCAGCTATTTTACAAAGTTCTAAAAGATTTAATGTAGCAGTTACGTTATTTTCCTGATAAGCCCAAGGATCAGATAAACTTGTTCTTACACCTGCATATGCAGCCAAATGAATAATAGCATCTATATTGTTTTCATTTTGTAAATGTAAAACATCAGATTTATTTATTAAATCTGTATTATAGAAATTAAAATTATCATGTTCTGAAAGTTCTTTTAATCTAGCATTTTTTAAATTTATATCATAGAAATCATTTATATTATCGATTCCAATGATTTCATTATTACTTTCAAGTAATCTTTTAGCTGTGTGATATCCTATAAAACCAGCTACGCCTGTTACGAGATATTTCATTTATATATTTTGTTTATTATTCATTTTAATCCTAACCCATGTCCTTTTGGAACATTTATTTGACCATTATGAATTTCTGGTAATGAATTATAAAAATTGAAATTAAAATCATTTGGAACCCAGGGAATTTCAATCCATCTGGACATAGGGGATGCAAAAGCCCAATGAATTGATGCGTACAACGAAGGCCCAATACTAAAATTATGAGGGCAAAGTGCAACATTATATAATTCGGTTAATCCAGTGAGGCGTTTTGCAGCAGTGATACCGCCGATTTTAGTTATTTCTGGTTGTAAATAAGTTACTGTATTATTATCGAGAAGTTTTTTAAAATCATTAATTGAGTATTCGTTTTCACCTGCTGCTATTGGTATTTTTGTTTTGATTCCTATTTCTTTTATTGTATTATGATCACGCATTGGGCGTACAGGTTCTTCAAACCATGTAATATTATATTTAGCCATTTCTTTTCCAGCTTCCACAGCTTCTATAAAATTATAATGTCCATTAACATCTACCATTATTTCTAATGATTCTCCAAATTCTTCCCTGAGTATTGATACATATTTCGTTTCAATTTCATGAAGTTTTATAGCATTAATTCCTTTTTTAATAGCACGTTTCGTTTCATTGATTACTAATTTAGTATTTCTTAAAGGTGGGAGACTGGCATAGCAAGGAAGAGAATCGTGAACTGCTCCGCCTAATATTTGCATTACTGAAATTTTGTTAGTTTTCCCGAAAAGATCCCATAGTGCGATATCAATCCCTGACAATCCCATTAGATATATTCCTTGATCACCATATCTGTATCCGTAATCCCACAAATCAAACCAATGTTTTTCAATTTCATCAGGATTTTTACCGATTAATCTAGGGGCAAGTATATTTTCTATTACACTGGCTATTGGAATAGCAGTTTTGCCAGGATTATTATTATCAGGGATACCCCACCAAGCTTCACCAATTCCAAAATTCCCATTATCAGATGAGACTTTTACTATCACCTGATTTTTGGCTTCACTTGATATTATATTTACATCTATATTTGAAATTTTATTCATAAATTAGATTAAATGAAATTATAAGATTTGTGACAAGAATAATTTAGTTCTTTCTTCTTTTGGATTGTTAAACACCTGATTTGCTGTTCCTTCTTCAACTATTAACCCTTCATCAAAAAACAAGAAACGATCAGCTACTTCTTTTGCAAATCCCATCTCATGGGTAACACATATCATTGTCATCCCTGATTCTGCAAGTTCTGTCATTACTTCTAATACTTCCTTGATCATTTCTGGATCTAAGGCAGATGTTGGTTCATCAAATAACATAATTTTAGGTTGCATAGCTAAAGCTCTGGCAATTGCTAATCTTTGTTGTTGCCCTCCGGATAATTGGCTTGGAAATTTACTGGCTTGCTCAGGAATCCCTACTCTTTCTAATAATCCCATTGCTATTTCTTCTGCATCTGCACGTTTTAATCCCTTTACTTTTTGAGGTGCTATTGTGATATTTCTTAAAACCGATAAATGTGGAAATAAATTAAATTGCTGAAAAACCATTCCAACATTAGATCTTACATATTGAAGGTTTTTTACATCATCATTTAATTCAATTCCATCTACAATAATTCTTCCTGAATCGTGCGGTTCCAGCCTGTTTAACGTTCTTATAAAAGTTGATTTTCCTGAGCCTGACGGACCAAATATGACAACAACTTCTTTTTCATATATTGTTGATGTAATTCCTTTTAGAGCCTGAAATTTACCAAATGATTTTGTTACTTCATCTGTTGATATAATTTCTTTTCCAATTTTCTTTTTTGATTTCTTTTCCATTTAATGCTCCTTATAATTAACGACTACCAATTCCTAAAGATTTTTCCACTTTTGAACTAAGATTGGATAAAGATATTGAAACAATCCAAAATAAAAATGCTACTACGCAAAGTGCTTCTAATGCTTTACCGAAAAATTCAGGATCTTGTTCTGGTATTATTCTGCCAACTTGTAATAAGTCAGTTAAGGCAAGAATAAATACTAAAGATGTATCTTTAAATACACCTATGAATGTACTAATTAATGCCGGTACTACCACTCTGATTGCCTGTGGAAGAACGATTTGTAATATTTTTGTTCTATAATTTAGATTTAAACTATCTGCTGCTTCTATTTGTCCTTTTGGAATAGATTGCAATCCTCCTCGAATAACTTCAGCAGTATATGCGCTAGTAAACATAGTCAATACTATCATAGCTCTAACTACTACACTTACTTCATTAATTCCCCAAAATGATGGGAGAAATTTTGGTAGTACAAACCAAGCAAGTAGTAACCATCCAACTAATGGAGCGCCTCTAATAGTCTCTATGTAAATCGTACAGATTGTTTTTATTGCAGGCAATGAACTTGCTCTGCCAAGTGCAAATAAAATTCCTAATGGAAAACCAAATCCAATTGCTATGCCAGCTAGTATTATATTTAAAAGGAATCCTCCCCACAAATTTGGTTTTGGGCCACCACCGATAATCAATAGGGTGAATATAATTGGTAAGAGTAAGAGCCATAATATTTTAAGACTGTTTTGGAAATATTTTTTATTTGAACTTTTTGAAATGAAGTGTGAAGTAAAATAACTTGCACCACAGATTAATAAAGATATTACAACATATAAAATTTTTGATGATGTTGTAAAAATTAAACAAATTATGATAATACTACTAGAAATTAGTAATAAATCTTTTTTTGAAGGGGGCCCCCATGAATTAATTGAAGAAAAAATTAAGAAAGATGTAAACCAAAGGATGGACCAAATTCTCCATTCATGTTCCTCCGGCATTCTCCCTATTAAAAGTAGCCGTCTATTTGCTGTTACTACTTCCCATTCGGAAGTAGATATAAATCCAGCAATATTGTTTATAAGGAAAATAAATATTAATGCACTCAGTATGGTAACAATACTATTAAATATAGATCCGAAGAATGTACTGAAGAACCATTTGATAAAATTTTTAGTCATTATGTACCAATCCTTGTTACTCTACGATTAATGATATTCATAAACATTGATATTGCTAAACTAAGAGATAAGTATGTTATTAAAATTAAGAAAAACACAGGTAGAGCGTGTCCCGCGTTATTCATTATGGTCCTGGATACCATAAATAACTCTGGATAGGCGATGACTACAGAGAGGCTTGAGTTTTTTGTTAAATTTAAGTATTGGTTAGTCAAAGGCGGGATTATAGAACGCAATGCTTGTGGCAAAACAATTAAAGTCATTGTTTGATAATTACTTAGCCCAAGAGCCTGAGCAGCTTCGGTTTGCCCTTTCGAAAGAGATTGGATACTCCCTCTAACAATTTCAGTTATAAATGTTCCGGTGTACATTACAAGTGCAAATAAAATTCCGCCAAATTCTGGGGTAAACTCAAATCCGCCAGATTGTAAAAATGTTCCTTTATTATTTTGATAAAGACTTGGAAGATCCAAACTATATGGTTGCT
>CAYTCC010000002.1:0-36344 GCA_964436345.1 uncultured Dehalococcoidia bacterium | reverse complement strand
CTAAATGCTTTTATATTATCTCTAACTAGATATGCATAAGCAAAAACCATACTCATACTACTCATAAGTAAAACAAATGTACTAATGGAAGTTGTAGGTATATCAAACACATCTGAAGGACCCGGATGTGGAATGCCTGATCCTTTGTAAATAAGATATGTACCTATTAAAGAAGCAAAAAACATACAATCAGATCCTAAGAAAATCCACATTAGTAGTTTTCTGTGGTTTAATCCTGTTGTAGTTTCATCAGACATATTCTAAGTACCTCCACTAATGCGAATCAGGTTCATTAACCGGTTCAAATGACCAAGCACAAACTGTTATCAGCATAATAGTAATACCAATTCCAGTTAACACCAAATTATAAATAATGCCAAAACCTGCTATCGCTAATCCTACAGATACTAATAAAGGCCAATAAGAAGGTTGAGGTAAATGAATATCACTAACTTTCGTTTTACTTTTAATTTTAGTATCTGAATCAGATGAATTCTGTTTAGTATGCCAAAAATCATCTAAAGATTTAACTATAGGGATATCTCTAAAATTATAAACAGGTGGAGGAGACGGTATTGACCACTCTAATGTTCTTCCATCCCAAGGGTCAGCTCCTGCTTTTTTACCGCTAGTCCAACTTTTTATCATATTAATAGCAAATATTAAAACTCCGAATGCAACCGCATACGCTGCAATTGTTTCAAACGCATTCCAAAAAGCCCAACCCATTTCAGAATCATATGTAAAAATTCTTCTTGGCATACCTTGCATTCCAAGAAAATGCATAGGGAAAAAAGTTAAATTCTGAAATATAAACATTATCCAAAAATTCAACTTCCCTAATTTTTCATCATACATTCTTCCTGTAATTTTAGGGAACCAATAATAAATACCACCAAATATAGCAAATATAGCTCCCCCAAACAAAACATAATGAATATGTGCTACTATGAAGTATGTATCTTGCTGTTGATAATCAGAAGCTGAAAAAGCATGCATTACACCACTAATCCCGCCAATTAAAAACATTGACAAAAATCCCACAGAAAATAATGTAGGAGTATTAAATTCTATATCCCCACCCCATAAAGTACCAAGCCAATTAAACATTTTCACACCAGTAGGAACAGCTATAAGCATTGTTGTTACTGTAAATACACTATTTGCAATTGGTCCTAAACCAGTTGTAAACATATGATGGCTCCATACTAGCCATCCCATAAATGCAATAAATGAAGCTGCTAATATCATTGCAGCGTAACCAAATATAGGTTTTCGCGAAAATGTAGGTAAAATCTCAGATACTATTCCCATGGCCGGCAATATCAAAATATAAACTTCAGGATGTCCGAATATCCAAAACAAATGCTGCCATAACAAAGGGTTTGCTCCTGCTGCAGTATTAAAAAAATTAAAATCAAAAGTTCTATCAAGCATTAATTCAATTAAAGCAACAGTTATTACCGGAAAAGCTAATACAAGCAATATAGCTGTAATAAAAGTCATCCAAGTAAATAATGGCAATCTCATCATTGTCATTCCAGGTGCTCTCATATTTATTATTGTTACTATAAAATTAAAAGATGCAGCTAACGAGGCAACACCTAGGACCTGAAGCCCAACAACCCAAAAATCTATCCCATTTCCAGGATTAAACGTCGCAGTAGTTATGGGGGCATAGCCAAACCATCCAGCATTTGGAGATCCTCCTAAAAACCAACTTGCTTTCATAATGAAAGCTCCAGCAAGAAAAGTCCAATAACTAAAAGCATTTAGTCTAGGAAAAGCTACATCTCTCGCACCAATCTGTAAAGGAATAACAAAATTAAAAAACGCTGCAGATAAAGGCATGACACCTAAAAAGATCATTGTTGTTGCATGCATAGTAAAAAGTTGGTTGTATACTTCAGGAGCAATTATTTTTAATTCTGGAGCAATCAACTGAGTTCGAATTAAAATTGCTTCAATTCCTCCTGTAAGAAACATAATAAATGCAGTCACACCATATAAAACACCTATCTTTTTATGATCAATAGTAGTCAACCAATCCCATATCCCTGTAGGATTCATAGGCCTGGTAAGTTTTATATTAAACGGTAATTTAAGAGGAATTGATGTCATAATTTAATTCTCCTATATCACTTTAAAGATTGTAAATATGAAGCAAGGGCAATAACTTCAGATTCAGTTAATGATTTATTAGGATTCATATAAACTGCCCCTTGCCCTGACATTAGATTACCAGGTTTTATCATATCAGGATTTTTTATCCAATTCCTAAGATTAATCTGATTATTGTCTAATATTCCTGCAGCTATATGCTGTCGAGATCCAAAATGTGTTAAATTAGGACCTATTTTCCCTTTCGCCTTTTTAGATCCATTTATCATATGGCAACCCCCGCAACCTGTCCTGGAAGACATAAAAAGATCGTACCCAGATTTTTCCAAAGGATCATTTGGCACATAAGCCTCTGTTTTTTGATGAGAAACCCATGATTCAAAATCCTCATCAGTTTCTACTATAACTCTAAATCTCATCAAAGCATGAGATTCTCCACAAAATTCTGCACATTGTCCGTAATACAGACCAACTTTATCTCCTTGGATCCACATGAAATTAGCATGATTAGGGATGATATCAGTCTTACCTGCTATCTTAGGTATCCAAAAACTATGTATTACATTATTAGAATCCAAATTAATTAATACTTTTTTCCCAACAGGTAGATGTAGTTCGTTAGCAGTTACTACATCTAACTCTGGATATTCAAATTCAAACCAATATTGATGACCTTTCACATTAACAACAACATCTGGATTTTCAGGAGCAGTCCCAAAAGACCAAATTGCAGACAACACAGGAACAGATACAACAGCTAAAAATATGACTGGTAAGACTGTCCAAATAATTTCTAATTTAGTATTGCCATGAGTTTGGGATGGAATCTTTTCAGAGTTTTTCTTTCTCCTATATTTAATGTAAATATATAAGATAGCTAATTCACACGCGATCAAAACTACCATTCCCGCCCAAAGAATCAAATAAAACAAGTCGGCCTGCTCTTTAGCTATTGGGCCATACGTATCGAAAGTAGATTGCGGGCCATCATACCCTCCGCATGCAACAACAAAAAGAAAAGAAAGTAGAATTGGTAAGATTTTTTTTATTGTATTAAACACTAAATTATCAGTTAGTAATATAATTCACATTTAAAAAATTGTAACAACAAGGGCATCTATAGTCTACACATTTTATAGTCAATAATTAATAAATTACATTTTTTTATAATTAAAAATCACCTTCAGATTAAGCAGTCTTAAATATTCTGTATTCAATAAATAACCATGAAACAAACAACCATATAATCCCAGCTAAACTTAGATGCACTACTCTTAGCCATCTATCAAATCCTGCGTGAACTAATCCAATGCTAAAAAGAATATGTATTACAAATATCAATCCTAATAATCTGGCAATAATTTTAACAAAAGAACCAGGCATAGCGAATCTACCAACTGCATGTGAAAGATACAATATCATCAGTCCAAAAACTAAAGCTAAATATCTATGAATCATATGCAAAAAATATGAAGTTTCATTAAATCTTATCCATTGGCCCATACAATCAGGCCATGACATACAAGATGAATTAACTCCTAATCCCACAATTGCTGAACCATACAACATTAAAATTAAAAGTCCTATCATAGTGATATTTAATATATATTTCTGAAATATCTTAAGATCTGATATAAATAACTTTTTATTATCTTGTCTAATTGAAGAAAACAAATATGCAAAAAGAAATAAAATTATAAAAGACCCTCCCAAATGAATTAACCTGACCCACCATGCTAATTCTGTCAAAACTGTTATTCCACCTAAAATCCCTTCCAAAACAACTAATAATAACAAAGAGAAAGATAATATTGATTGCAGAGATTTTCTGCCAAAAAATTTAACAGAAATAACATTAGTAATAATAATTAAAATTCCAATAGAAGCACCAGAAACTCTATGCCCCCATTCTATAGCTGTATGAAAATCTAATTCAGGTACAATTTGACCATCGCATAGAGGCCAATCAGGGCATCCCAACCCTGATTCAGTAATCCTAACAATTCCTCCCAAAGTTATTTGAAATAAAACCATTAAAATACCTAGTAATGAAACATAGGATGATATTTGCAATTTATTCCGGAATAAAAATTGATTAAACATTTAACACATCAAGAAATTCATTTAAATCCATATCTGAAATATTTTCTCCGGACCTGGTTCTTATTGACAGCTTATTTTGAGATACTTCGTTATCTCCGATTACAACCATATATGGTATTTTTTGCATTTGAGCTTCTCTTATTTTTGCATTCATTCTCTCGGATGAATTGTTAACTTCCGAACGAAAATCTTTTTCTTTTAAAGAATCAGAAATTTGATTACAATAATCTATATGCCTATCAGCAATAGGAATAATCATAATTTGAACTGGTGCAAGCCACATAGGAAATGAACCTGCAAAATGTTCTACTAATACTCCAAAAAATCTCTCAATTGAACCAAGAAGTGCTCTGTGAATCATAATTGGTTTAATTTCATTACCTTCATTAGATATATATTTTAAATCAAAACGTTCTGGTAAATTAAAATCAAATTGCACAGTTGTACACTGCCAAAGACGACCTATGGCATCCTCAATATGTATATCTATTTTAGGACCATAAAAAGCTCCACCACCTTCATCCAGTTCATATTCTAAGCCTTTTTCATTTAATATTTTTTCAAGAGTATTTTCAGCGAAATCCCAATCTGTATCTTCTCCAACATGTGTGTCGGGTTTAGTTGACAATGTAATCTTGTAATTTTTAAAATCAAATTTATCATAAATTCTAAACGTTAAATCAAGAACCGAATTAAATTCTTCTACTACCTGTTCAGGCATACAAAATATATGAGCGTCATCTTGAGTGAATCCTCGCACTCTAAGTAATCCATGCAAAACCCCCTGTTTCTCATATCTATATACAGTACCCAATTCGCCTATTCTCATAGGTAAATCTCTATAACTTCTTAAACTGTTTTTATAATATGCAATATGAAAAGGGCAATTCATTGGTTTCAAATAATATTCACTATTATCCATCTCAATACTAGAAAACATATTTTCTTTAAAATTGTCTAAATGTCCACTTTTTGACCAGAGATCTGATTTCCCAACATGCGGAGTATATATCAAATCATAATTATCTTTAATATGTTCACTTTTCCAGTAATCTTCAATTTTGCTTCTTATAAAAGAACCTTTAGGATGCCATAAAATCATTCCTGAACCAACATCCTGTGAAATAGAAAAAAGATCTAGTTCATTACCAAGTTTTCGATGGTCTCTTTTTGATGCTTCTTCAAGGAAAAGTAAGTGTTTGTCTAATTCTTCAGAACTTTCAAAAGCAGTTCCATAAATTCGCTGTAACATCTTATTATTCTCATCTCCTCTCCAATATGCACCTGCAGTAGAAAGTAATTTTACAGCTTTAATTTCCCCTGTTTTTCCAACATGGCCTCCCTTGCACAAATCGACAAAATTACCATTAGAATGACTGTATTCTGTTATAACCTCATCTTCTGGCATTGAATTAATAATCTCTGTTTTGTAAGGATTATCTTGATAAATAATCAATGCTTCTTTTTTCGTTAATTCTTTACCTTCAAATTTTGTATTCCTTTTTATTGATCTTTTCATTTGGCGTTCAATTGATACTAAATCCTCTTGGGAAAAAGTTTCATCAATAGCAAAATCATAAAAGAATCCATCTTCAATAGCAGGACCAATTGTTAATTTTGCATCTGGATAAATTTTTAATACTGCTTCAGCCAACAAATGTGCTGCTGAATGTCTTATTTGATCTCTAAGTTTTTGTAAATCACTCATTAAAATACATAAATATTTATTTCCTTTATATGATATATCAAGTATAAATTAAATTAAACTCTCATATAATAAAGTATAATATTTTTAAAAATATTATCTTCAAAAAGTTATAAATATAATTTTAATATGGCTAAAATTACAAACATAAATTCAATACAAGTGCTTGATTCGAGAGGAACGCCTACATTAAGATCCTTTGTTACTCTTAATAATGAATATACTGGAATTTCCACAGTGCCATCCGGAGCAAGTACTGGAAAATATGAAGCAGTAGAATTACGTGATAATAATCATCAGAATTTTTTTGGAAAAGGTATAAATTCATGTATCGAAAATATTCAAAACATAATAGCTCCAAATATTATAGGTACGAATTTTAATACAATTGAACAATTTGACGAAATTTTATTAACATTAGATAATTCTGAAAACAAATCAAATCTGGGTGCAAATACACTACTATCTTTATCAACGTCTTTTACAAAAGCTCTCGCCTTAGCTAATAATTTAGAAACATTTGAAATCTTTGATAAAGATTTCAAATACTATCAAATACCTGTCCCTCTAATGAATATATTAAATGGAGGGAAACACGCAATTTTATCAAGTGATTTCCAGGAGTATATGATTATACCTCTTGGATTTGAAAATTATTCTGATGCGATAAATTGCTGTGTCAAAATATACTGGACTATCAAATCATATTTAGAATCAAATGGAAATTCCACAAGTGTAGGCGATGAAGGTGGATTTGTTTCTCCATATAATAATAATGAAGAACCTTTAAAGTTAATAGTCAAGTGTATAGAAAAAGCAGGTTACAAACCTGGTGTAGAAGTATTCATAGGATTAGATGTGGCAGCATCAGAGCTTATAGAAAATAATAAATATAAAATAATGCAAAATAATGAAAATAATTACATGACCTCTGATGAATTACTTGATTTTTATATACATCTAGTAAAAAACTACCCTATTAAAAGTATTGAAGATCCTTTTGATCAAGATGATTGGGAAAATTGGACAAAATTAAATAAAGCAATTGGTTCTCAAGTCCAAATTGTTGGAGATGATCTTTTAGTGACATCTATAAAAAAAATAAAAACTTCAATATCAAAAAACTCTGCTAACACCGTGCTTATTAAGCCAAACCAGATTGGAACAATTTCGGAAACACTTAATGCAATAAATTTTGCACATAAAAATAACTTAAATACAATCATCAGTCATAGATCCGGGGATACAGAAGACAGTTTTATTGCTGATCTTGCGATAGGAACGCAAGCTACCCAATTAAAATCAGGGGCTCCGGCCAGGTCAGAAAGAACAGCTAAATACAATAGAATAAGTGAAATCATATCGCAAAATAAAAAAATAAATTATCTTGGATTTCAAGCAATGAAAATTTAAAATAAAAACAAAGGGGTTTAAATGAGTACGAAAATAGGAATAAATGGATTTGGAAGAATTGGCAGGAATGTCTTCAAAGCAATTATGAAATATCACAAATCTCTAGAAGTAGTTGCAATAAATGATCATTCAGGCGCAAAAACCAAATCCCATTTATTAAAATATGACAGTATTTACGGAATATATGAAAAAGATATAAGTTATGATGATGAAAATTTAATTGTTGATGGAAAAAAAATAAAATGGAGTTCTTATTCTAACCCTAATGAAATAGATTGGAAATCTTCGGAAGTGGATGTAGTCATTGAATCATCTGGAAGGTTTAGATCAGCTACTGATACTATAGGACATATAAATGGCGGCGCAAAAAAAGTAATTATTTCTTCTCCAGCTAAAAATGATGACATAACCATAGTTTTAGGTGTAAATGAATCTGAATATGATAAAAATAATCATCAAATCATATCTAATGCTTCTTGCACAACTAATTGTATCGCCCCAATGGTTAAAGTTTTAAATGATAATTTCGGTTTCGAATCAGGGTTTATGTCAACTATTCATTCTACAACAAATGATCAGTCAATATTGGATAGGGGGCATAAAGATCTTAGAAGAGCAAGGGCTGCAGGAATGAATATTATACCTACAACAACAGGAGCTGCGAAATCTGTAGGGGAAATAATACCTAAATTAAAAGGTAAAATTAATGGCTTAGCATTTAGAGTTCCTACTTTATATGTATCATCTGTAGATTTGGTATGCAATCTCAAAAGTAAAGTTACAAAAAATGAAATCAATCAAGCTTTCAAAGATGCTTCTAATTCATATTTAAAAAACATATTAGAAATAACTGATGAACCATTAGTTAGTGTAGATTTCAAACAGAACCCCGCAAGTTGTATCATTGATTCTTTATCCACCGAAGTAATAAGTGAAAATTTAGTAAAAGTAATTGGGTGGTACGATAATGAGTGGGGTTACAGTTGTCGAACCGCAGACATGGTTGAATTTATAACCAATACCTAACTCTAGAATTTGTAATAAATATATGTTAAATTAGTCAGACATTCGTTGAGAATGACAGGTTAGGCGACTGGGCCAAAAATCCTGTCTGGCAACCTTGGTGAAAAGGTGCCCCAGATCATACGTGACCTTGTGAGAGGTAAACATTATAAAATCTCTCTTTAGGAGAGATTTTTTTTTAGAAAAATTAAATAACACAAAAAATATGAAAAAAGAAGAAACCACAATTTTTCAAAAAATGACTGAGCTTTCCATTAAAAATAACGCTATAAATTTAGGGCAAGGATTTCCTGACGAAGATGGACCAATCGACATAATACATAAAGCGGCGGAAGCTCTTAATACTATTAGTAATCAATATCCACCAATGAAAGGGTTAGAAAGTTTAAGAAAAAATATTTCAAAACATTTGAATGATCATTACAAATTAGAATTTGATTGGAATAATGAAATCCTTATTACTAATGGAGCAACTGAAGCTTTAGCATCTTCTATACTCAGCAACATTACTCCAGGAGATGAAGCTATAATTTTTGAACCTGCTTATGATTCTTATAAGCCGATAGTAGAAAAGGCTGGAGGTATCGCAATATGTGTTCCACTTGAATCTCCTGAATGGAAATTTTCATATGATATATTAAAACCTTTTATAACAAAAAAAAGTAAACTCATAATACTCAACAACCCAATGAATCCTCTTGGAAAAATGTTTAGTTTGGATGAACTAAAAGATTTATCAAAAATAGTAATTGAGAATGATATGATCATCATTTCAGATGAAGTTCATGAACATATTGTATTTGACAACAAAAAACATATACCTGTTATATCATTACCTGGCATGGAAGAAAGAGTAATCAAAATCGGTTCTGCAGGCAAAACATTTTCACTGACTGGTTGGAAAATTGGGTTTGCAATAGGTTGTAAAGAACTAATTGACAAGGTCGCTGGAACTCATCAATTTATCACATTTACTGTTCCTCCTAATTTACAAGAAGCAATAGCATATGCCTATACAAAACCAAAAATATACTATGAAAATCTGAGAAATGCTTTTCAAACGAAAAGAGATTTAATTTATAACAATTTAATAAATAATAATGTAGTTACGTACCTTCCAGAATCAACTTATTTTATCAATATGTCATATGAAGAAAAGTTTCCAAAATTTCAACCAGAGGAATTTTGTATAGAGCTGATTAAAAATGCAAAAGTAACAGGAATACCAATCAGTGTATTTTACAATAAAAATACTAAAGAATTGAAAAAAAGTAAATTGATCAGATTATGCTTTGCAAAATCTGATGATATTTTAATTAATGCATCCAATCAAATTGGCGAATATTTTAATTCTTATTAAATATTAAGATTATACTTAACAGTTTCATAAATATATGATGAAATCTTGTTAACATCTTCTTCTGCATTTATGATTTTCCATTTATCAGAATCTTTTTTAGCCAAAGATTTATACCCATTCCTTACTTTTTCATGGAAAATACGATCTTCCTTTTCAAATCTATCTTTTATATTTATACCTTTACGGTTTTTCTTTTCTTCCCAATTTATATCCATATAGAATATTAAATCAGGAATAATATGTTTTACTACTTCATCATTTATTTGATTTATAAAATTAATATTCATTCCTCTACCATAACCTTGATATGCAATTGATGAATAAAAATATCTATCACATATAACAACATCATAATTATCTAATGCAGGTTTTATTTTTTCTTCAATAATAGCTGATCTTGAAACATAAAAAAGTAATAATTCTGAAAGTGGAGATAATTTTTGATCAGATTGTAAGATTTCCACAATTTTATCACCAATGATTGTACTTCCAGGTTCTCTAAATGAAATGCTAGAAATTTTATCAGATTGCAATTTGTCATTTAATAATTGTTGCTGAGTTGACTTGCCAGATCCGTCTAATCCTTCTAATACAATGAATAAACTCAATAAATTAACCTTTTTTAATTTTTAAAATATACTACTCTTCTTGATACCCCAACATCTTTACTAGCTGATGTTAATCCATATTTTTCTGCAATGTTATGCTGCATTTTTCTAATATATGCACTTTGAGGAGATAATTCCAATTTAGAAATATTATCTGATTGGCTTAACTCTAATGCAGTTCCCTCAGCTTCTTTCAACGCAGAGTCATCTAAATTTAATGTGTGAATAGATTGCTTTTTTAACGTACTCAACAAACTAACTATTTGATTTAAAGTATTTTTTCTTATTACATATAAAGGGATATTACTTTTATGTGCTTCAATTAAGAATTTTGTTCTTTTTTTATAAAAGTTTTTAGTGGTAACAATAAATTCTGCATCTTGTAAATTATGAGCAATTGAAACATTTATGCCTATTTCTTTAGATGCAGTTTCTAATTTACCTTTATTTACTCCATATGGATAAACAGAAATATTTTTTGCAACATTTCCTTGTCTCTTGCTTACTACTGAAGGATAATAATTAACACTCGCGTTATTATTATATTTTTTATTTTCTAATATTTCTAATTTACCCTCGCTACTTATTTTCCTTTCATCTGGCTTTATAGGCATCCCTCTCAACAATCTATCAACAACCAAATCTAATTTTTCATGAATTAAAACATGATTGAATCCTTTAATTTCAACTAAACTACTAAATGTAGGGGGGGCTTTTCTTTCTAATATAGTTTTCTGAGTTTTTCTTCTTCTAGCTTCATCATCACCCAAAGTCACTGCATCTATTCCTCCAATCAAATCGGATAAAGTAGGATTTAAAATTAAATTATCCAAATTATTCCCATGAGCTGTGCCGATTAATTGAACGCCTCTTTCGGCAATAGTTCTAGCAGCCATAGCGTCTTCATTAGTTCCTATTTCATCGATAACAATAACTTCTGGCATATGATTTTCTACAGCTTCTATCATTACCGAATGCTGCATTGTAGGTGAATTTACTTGCATTCTTCTTGCATTACCTATCGCAGGATGAGGTATATCACCATCTCCGGCAATTTCGTTAGATGTATCTACAATTATGACTCGTTTATTCATTTCGTCTGCTAAAAATTTTGCAACCTCTCGTAACATTGTGGTTTTACCAACTCCTGGAGGTCCTAAAATTAAAACACTTTCTCCTTTTTGAACAATATCCCGAATAATATCTATAGCACCCTCAATCGCTCTGCCTACTCTCAATGTCAATCCTATAATTTTATCGTCTCTATTTCTTATAGCAGAAATTCGATGAAGAGTTCTTTCAATGCCTGAGCGATTGTCAGGCATAAACTTACCCAAGCCTTTTTGAACATATTCTAAATCTTCAATGGATATTTCATGATCATAAAATATTTCTGAGCCATCTGTAAATCTTGCTTCAGGGGGCCTTCCAAAATCTAGGACAATTTCATTGAGATTATCTACATTGTTATGACTAGAAAAAACTTCATAAAGATATTTAGGTAATATTTTAATTAATAAATTTAATTCTTTTTCCACCGAACTACATTTTTACTATTGATAAAAAATATTCATGCATTCTAGTATCATTAGTTAATTCTGGATGAAAAGATGTAGCTAACAATTTACCCTGTTGAACTGCTACGGGACCTGAAGGGTTATCTATAGAGCACAATATATCAACATTTGAATCATTTTCTACTACTAAAGGTGCTCTGATAAATACTGCAGGGAATTTCCCATCAATTCCTTTAATAGTTAAATCTTCTTCAAAGCTATCTATTTGTCTCCCGAAAGCATTTCTACTTACTTTTATATTCATTAAATTTAAAGGTTCTGGCCTATGATCGGTTAATTCTCTTGCCATAACAATCATTCCGGCGCAAGTACCCCAAATAGGGAATCCTTGAGAGGCTTTCTCAACTAATTCAGCTCTAAAATCATATATATCTATAAGTTGAACAATAGTTGTGCTTTCGCCACCTGGAATTATGAGTCCGTCTACATCATCCAACTGAGACGGCAACCTTATTTCAGAAACATCAGCATTATTTGAGTGCAGCATATTTATATGTTCGGCATAGTCTCCCTGAAGAGCTAAAACACCTATATGCAAATCTTCACCAACCTCTCTGTGCCAATTTCTGATCTTCAGGCATAGTTCGTACATCAAGCCCTGGCATTGAAGATCCAAGCCCTTTTGAGATTTCTACTAACATTTCAGGATCATTATAGTGTGTTGTTGCTTTTACAATTGCTTTGGCCATGTGAGATGGATTTTCTGATTTAAAAATTCCTGATCCTACAAAAACTCCTTCAACACCTATCTGCATCATTAATGCTGCATCAGCAGGAGAAGCAATCCCGCCCGCTGAAAAATTAACTACTGGTAATTTACCAGAATCATGAATTTCTTTAATTAATTCATACGGAGCTTTTAAATCTCTTGCAAGTGCCATTAATTCTGTAGCATCCATTGTTTGAATTCTTTTAACTTCTCCAAGCACTGCTCTCGCATGTCTTACTGCCTCAACAACATTTCCTGTGCCAGCTTCACCTTTTGTACGAATCATTGCTGCGCCTTCACCTATTCTACGTAAAGCTTCACCAAGATCTCTGCATCCACAAACAAAAGGTACTTTAAAATCATGTTTATTTATATGGTTATTTTCATCAGCAGGTGTTAGAACTTCTGATTCATCAATGTAATCAACACCCATTTCTTCAAGAATTTGAGCTTCAACAAAGTGCCCTATACGTGCTTTTGCCATAACAGGTATAGTAACAGCATCAATAATTCCCGCAATCATACTTGGATCTGACATTCTAGCAACACCGCCATCTTTCCTTATATCTGATGGGACTCGTTCTAATGCCATAACAGAACATGCCCCTGCATCTTCTGCAATTTTTGCTTGATCAGGTGTAACAACATCCATAATTACTCCACCTTTCAACATCTGAGCCAATCCTGCTTTCACTTTCCAGGTTCCAGTCTTAGATTTATCAGATGAAACTTTCTTACTTCCAGATTTTAAAGCCATTTGAAACTCCCTTATCTTATTATATTAAATTAATTATATAAATTTACTTATTAGAATTGCAATGAAATCAATACAATTACTGAGGCTCTTTTGAACAAATTGTGTCTAATAGTAGTTTTGTCACTGTATAAGGATCCATGTTTGCAGACGGCCTTCTATCTTCTAAATATCCTTTTTGATCTTTCTCTACTTGCCAAGGAATACGAACAGATGCTCCCCTGTCAGAAGCTCCATAGGTAAATTTATCTATTGACTGTGTCTCATGTAAGCCTGTTAATCTTCTTTCATTTCCATCACCGTAATTTTTTATATGCAAGTTATGTTCCCCAGATAATGCCTCACATCCAGCTATGATTGCATTATAATTTTCTCTCATAGCTTTAGTCGAAAAATTGGTATGAGCTCCTGCTCCATTCCAATCACCAGCTACAGGTTTTGGATCAAGAGATGGATGAATACCATGCATTTCACCTACTCTAAATAACAACCATCTTGCTACCCAAAGTTGATCACTTACTTCTAATGCTGAAACCGGCCCTATTTGAAATTCCCATTGACCAGGCATTACTTCCGCATTAATTCCTGAAATAGCTAATCCTGCATCCATGCACATTTCAAGATGTTCTTCAGCCATATCTCTGCCAAATATCCATGAAGGACCTACACTGCAATAATAAGGACCTTGAGGTTCGGGAAATCCTTCTTCGGGAAATCCGATTGGTTGATTTGTAATAGGATCCAACATAGTATATTCCTGCTCAATACCAAACCAACCTTCTTGTGTTTTGTATTTTTCTGAAATTAATTCTGTCTCTTTTCTTGTATTAGTTGAATGTGGAGTCATATCCGGGTTCAAAACTTCACAAAGAACAAGTATATTGTCTCCACCTCTAATTGGATCAGGGCAAATAAATACTGGATTCAAAACACAGTCAGAACTAGCTCCTTCAGCTTGATTTGTACTGGATCCATCAAAACCCCATATAGCTAATCTATCCGCTCCCATAGAAGATGTTCCCATTGTTAAAATTTCTTCTTTTTTTAACACTTTGGTTTTCGATCTTAATTGAGGTGTGGGTGTTGTGCCGTCTATCCAAATATATTCCGCGCATATTTTTGACATTATATCCTCCTACAAATTGGCAATTAAAATAAATTTAATTATTCATGGTTAATAAATAATTTATCAAAATATTAATTACATGTACAATGCAATAAATGAATGAATACTTTGAAATAGAAAAAAAATTAGGGCTAACATTTAAAAATCCCAAATTACTTGAATCAGCATTAACACATTCATCACTAAGATTTGAAAATGAATTTCTAGAATCCAATGAAATTCTTGAATTTGTCGGTGATTCAGTTATGTACTTCATAATCACAGTACATTTATATAAAAATTTGGGAATCAATAAAAATAGTGGAGATTTTTCAATAATCAGATCCAATATAATTTCAAATGAAACATTTACAAAATTTGCAAAAAAACTCTCGCTTGAAAACCATATCAAAGTAAGTAAAGGTCAAAACAGAGTAGGAATCACTGATGCAATGTTATCAAATTGCTTTGAAGCATTAATTGGAGCAATTTACATAGATGCCGGAATAACAAAAGTTAAAACATTTTTTTGGAATAATTACACTAGTGAAATAAAAAACTTAATCAAACAAGGCCCTTTAAAAAATACTAAAATGATAAAAAACGAGCAAAAACAGAAATCTATGAAAGATTAATTGGAAATTTGTTAGCTAATTCTTTTACTTTATTTTTTATTAATTTTGATTCTTCTTTCCCTTTTAATATTCCAATTATACAATTAGCGATAACAGTAATCGCTTCAACATTCATGCCGCGTGTAGAAATTGCAGGAGTCCCTATTCTTATCCCACTTGCTACTCGAGGCGGATTAGTATCATAAGGAATTGTATTTCTATTCACAATTAATCCAACTTCTGCCAATTTTTCTTCAGCCAATTTTCCAGTTAATTGAAAAGGAGTAACATCAACTAATATCATATGTGTATCAGTATCTCCAGTAACTAATCGAAGTCCTGCGTCTGATAACAATTTTCCTAGTTGTTTAGCATTGCTAATTACATTTTTTTGATAATTTACAAACTCACTTGTACTTGCTTCTGCAAAAGCAACTGCTTTTGCTCCAATAGTATGCATCATAGGTCCGCCCTGAATATTTGGAAAAACAGCTTTATCAATTGATTTAGCATAAATATTTTTAGAGAGTATTAATCCTCCCCTAGGTCCTCTTAAAGTTTTATGGGTGGTGCTAGTTACAACATCAGCATATTTCACACAATCACTGTGTAATTTTGCTGCAATTAATCCCGAAATATGTGCCATATCAACAATCATCATGCAATCAACTTTTTTGCAAATGTTTTTTATTCTTTCAAAATCAATTTCTCTTGGATAAGCTGTAAATCCAGATAAAATTGCCTGTGGATTAACTTTTTGTGCCTGTTTTTCTAAAGCTTCATAATCAATCTGCTCAGTTTCTCTATCTACACTATAAAATTCAAAATTATATAAATTGCCAGAAAAATTCACTTTTGAACCATGTGTTAGATGCCCACCATGATCAAGTGGTAGTGACATTATTGTACTCTTTGAATCAAATATTGCTGAATATACTGCCATATTTGCCTGAGCTCCACTGTGAGGTTGTACATTAACATGCTCAGCACCAAATAATTCTTTAGCACGCTGAATTGCCAATATTTCTATCTGATCGACATATTCACAACCTCCATAGTATCTTTTTCCTGGATAGCCTTCAGCATATTTATTAGTGAATATCGAACCTTGTGCAATTCTTACAGACTTACTAGCATAATTTTCAGATGCTATCAAAACAATAGATTCGTTTTGCCTGATAATCTCTTTCTTTAGTATATCTTGAAATTCTATATCCATAATTAAGTAACTATATTTAAAAATATTCTATAATTAAAAATATCTATTCACAATGGTAATTATGAACAAGTTTATTACTATATGCATTGACGGCTGGGACTACGAATATCTTGACTATCATAAAATGGAATTCATTTCTTTAAAAAAAGAATCATTTGAAAAACATGTTAAAGGCATGATGCCCTCAGTAACAAATGTTAATAATTTATCAATTATATCTGGTGATTATCCATCAAAACATGAAATATGTTCAAATTACAAATATTCCAAAAGTTTAAATCAGGGTACATATGTAGAAGATAATAAATTTGTCAAATCAAGAACAATTTTTGATATTTACAATGAGAAAAATCTAACAAGTATATTAGCCACTTCAAAAAATAAATTGAAAACACTATTAATAAATAATAATTTAAAAAATAATTTAAGCTATTCTACAGAAAATCCTGACGAATTTTTAATAAAAAGGTTTGGCGACGCACCGAGTATATATACTATATATGCAAATTCTTGGACTATATCAACAGCATCAATGCTTATATATGAAAAATCCCCTGATTTTGCATATATTTCATTAACAGATTATCCTATGCATAAATTTAAACCTGAAAGCTCTGAGTCATTAGAACATTTAAAATTAATAGATGACTCAATTTGTGAATTAATAAATAAAAATCCAGGCTATCAAATATTTGTCACTGCTGACCATGGAATGTCTGATAAAACTAAATTAATTAATGTAGAAAACGAACTACATAAATACAATATTCATTCTATAGCAATTCCGATTATTAAAGATAAGCATGAAATCCATCATTCTAATCTAGGAGGATCTATTTACGTATATATCAATGATCTTTCGAATCTTAATGAATCTAAAAAAGTGCTAAAAGGTATAGATGGTATTGAAGATGTTCTAGCCAGATCTGAAGCAGTACATAAATTTAATCTAAACTCTACTGCAATAGGAGATTTAATGGTATTAGGGGAAAAAGAAGTTGTATTCGGAAATTCTGATATTTCCTCAATTCCAAATGATTTAAGATCTCATGCCTCAACATATGAAACAAAAATACCTTTGATAGGAATAAACACTACTAAAAACCCTGATTATTTTATTGAAAACAGATCAATTGGAAATTATATTATAGATTCTATCTAATATATTTACGGTGAAACAATGAGTGAGAAACTAGATCAGTTACTAGAAAAACAAAAGAACCAATATACTTCTACAACTCAGAAATCATATGAAATGCAAAAAATATCTGAACAATACATGCCAGGAGGAAGCACAAGAACTACTCAATGGATGGAACCTTATCCATTCTACGCAGATAATGCACATGGATCAATAATGTCAGATATTGACGGAAATAATTATCTTGATTTCATGATAAATGCTACTAGTCTCATACTTGGACACTCTTCTAATGAAGTAAAAAATGTTTTAAATGATCAAATTCAAAAAGGAACTGCATATAGTGCCCCAACTGATGGGCAAGCAAAACTAGCAAAACTAATCACTGACAGAACACCTTCAATGGAAACTCTAAGGTTCACTAACTCAGGCACAGAAGCAACCATGATGGCTATCATGGCAGCCAGGGCATATACAAACAAACATAAAATAGCAAAATTTGAAGGTGGTTATCATGGAACACATGATCATGTATCTATTAGTGTATCTCCAAAAGCGAAAGATTTAAAAGAATCTACTCATCCAGGTATATTGCAATATCCAGGACAACCTAAAAGTTTACTGAATGATGTTATAGTCCTTCCATATAATGATATTGAAAGAAGCAAAGAACTTATAAATGCTCACAGCGAAGATTTAGCATGCCTAATAATGGAACCTGTTATATCAGGATTAGGATATTTACCACTTAAAACAAATTTCCTTCAATTTATAAGAGATCTAACTAATGAATTAGATATTATTTTAATCTATGATGAAATTCAAAGTTATAGACTCGCTCCGGGTGGTGCCCAAGAAGTTTTTGGGATAACCCCTGATATGACAACATTAGGCAAAATTATAGGCGGCGGATTACCGGTCGGAGCTTTTGGAGGTAAAGAAGAAATAATGGAAACATTAAATCCTTCAAGTAATAATTACAAATTATCTCATGCAGGAACATTTAATGGGAACCCATTAACTATGGAAGCAGGCGCTGCAGTCATGTCTGCATTAACAAAAGACAAATATACGAAAATGAATTCAATGGGGGATGCACTTAGAACAAAATTAAACTCTATTTTTGATGAACTTGAAATAGATAATCAAATCACAGGAATTGGCTCTCTTTTTGGAATAAATTTTAATAGTAATAAAATTGAAGATTACAGATCATTTATCAAAAATGATAATTTATTAACCAAAATTTTATTTATGGGATTATTAAACAACGGAGTTCTTATGCAAACTAAAAATGCAGGAGCTTTGAATACTAAAACAACAGAAAATGAGTTAAACAAATTAGTTGAATCAGTAAGAAATATCGCTACTGAAATTAAAAGTAATATTTAAGGAATCGCTCTTCCTGGTGTAATCCCTGTAACTTGATTATTTTCTACTACTAATTCCCCATTTACCAAAACATGTTCAATTCCTACTGGATACTGAATAGGATCATCATACGTTGCCAAATCATTGATGTTATCAGCATCAAAAATAACCACGTCAGCAAAATTACCTTTTTTAATTACTCCCCTGCCTATTAATCCAAATCTTTCAGCAGGGTTTTGAGTCATTCTTTGAACCATTTCTTCAAGTCCGTCTACCCAGTAAGATCTTCTTAATCTTCCTAAAAATCTAGGGAAACATCCATAAGCTCTTGGATGACAATATTTACCCATAGGAATAGCATCACTACCAACCATGTAATCATCACGTTTTAATAAACTTATAGCATCTTCATTCAATTGAGACCATACATTAACATTTATTGGAGGTGCACCCCTATAACCAAGTTGTAATTTATTATCCCTTAGAAGTTCGCATAATGTTACTTCTGCTGATTGATTATTCATTTTTGCTAAATCTACAAGACTCATACCTTCTAATTCAGGATTATTAGGGGAATAAGAAAACACTGCATCATTAAAAGCTTCTCTTCTATAAGGAGATAATTCTTCTATCATAGTACTTACTATTTTTTCAAATTCATTTGGGTCATTTAATTTTTTAATAACTTCATCTGGTCCACCTTCGTGAGCAAATGAAGGTAAAAAACTCAAAGGATACGTACTACCTGTAGGATAAGGATATAATTCCAAAGTGACATCAATTCCTTCATTTTTTGCTTTATCAATATCTTTCATCATTTCAGGGACTTGACCTACATTTAGTGCACTTGTTCTTGTATGCGAAAAGTGAACTTTCACACCAGACTGCCTGCCGATTTCAAGAGCCTCTGAAATCCCCCCTCCTCCAAAACCTCTTTCTGTATTTCTGTCTCTTAAATGTGTAACATAAACTTTTGAACTATCGCTAACAACTTCACACAATTCAATTAATTCTTTTGTATCAGACCAAGCGTTAGGGTAATAAGACATCCCGGTCGCTAAGCCAACAGCTCCTTCTTCAAGAGATTTATATAAAAGCCGCTTTGCTTTTTTCATATCATCTCCTACTAAAGGGATGTCTAGAAATCCAACAGTTTCAATTCTTAAGGCTCCATGCGCAACTGGGTATACAGTATTTATACTACATTTTTGATCATAATGTGATCTGAATTTTTCTACTGATGACATATCTAAATCATCAGGAGGGTTGCCCAAAATTCCAGCTAAATACCTTTTATTTAATAAATAATTTTCTTTAGATAAAGGAGCATATGATAATCCATCTTGTCCAAGTATCTCAGTAGTTATTCCTTGCCTTATCCCATTTTCATGGATAGGGTCAATAAGTAATGCAGCATCTGAATGAGCATGAGTATCAATAAAACCTGGTGATATTGTTTTTCCATTTCCATCAATTATTTTTTTGGCAGATGCATCTTTTAAATTTCCTATTTGATTAATTTTATCCGCAATAATCCCTATATCGACTTTTGATGCCTTATTACCTGTACCATCAACTAAATTTCCATTTATTATTAATACATCAAACATTTATACTCCCTGTGAATTGAATATTCAAATTTAATATTAAAATTTATAATAAATATAAACAATAAAATTATTATTACCGACAAAATCATGGAAAACAACTCTAAAATAAGTGATATAAAAAATTTAAAATACAAATTAAAAAGAGAAGGATATTATTGGAATGATATTTTTAATCATACGAATTCCAAAGAAACCTTTATATCAATAGATATAATAAAAACAAAGGCAGGAGCACTTTTACACATTCATGAAAACGAAGAAATTATATTTGCAACAAACGATCCTTTTTCTAAAACTAAATATCTAAAATAATATGTCAGGAAAAATTAAATGAAAATTATAATACCTATTACAGATATTGAAAATTATTCATTGCATAATGGGCACATAGAAATCATCTTTGAACCAAAAATAAAAAGAATAGTTTTAATACCAAAAGAACTTGAAAAAAACTCATCTGAAAACAATAAAGAATTGGATTTCAAGTTAATCTATTCAAAATTCAGCCAAATTCTAAATAAACACAATATAAATATCCATGAATATAAAGTAATCCATATACAACTCAATAAATCATTATCCAAACTACCTCCCCACAACTCAATGAAACCAGTTAAAACATATAAAAAAATGAACCTCAATCTTGTTAAATTAAAATCTAAAACATATTCTGAATTAGATTCCAATCATATTGTTAATATCAAAAATGAAAATCATTTGATCAATAATTTACACTTAATTCAAAATGCATCATTTATAGATAGTTGGGGTTTTTCTCCTAATTCAATAAAAGAAATTAAAAACAAAATTCGATCGAATAATAATATTAAAGATGGAATTTTATTTTACAAAGAAATCAATGAACCTGAAGGATATATCTGGCTTACAAAAAATACAAACAATCATAAAATAGCACATGTTTCTATGATAGGAACACTTCCTCAATCAAGAGGAAAAGGAATAGCAAAAAAATTGTTGAAAAGTTCAATTAATTTTCTAATTAAAAATAAGTATCACAATCTTATTTTGGAAGTTGATGCTGACAATGCAAGTGCAAGAAATGTATATAGAAAATATGGGTTTGAAGATATCGAAGAAAGTTATTGGTATGAATTCTCAGACGAGGCATTTAGATAATACATCTTCAAAAACAGATATTAAGTCCTTTGATGATTTTTCCCAGCTATAATTCATAGCATGTAATCTTGAGTTAATTCCAAATTGTTCTCTTAAAGGTTCATTTTTCAATAATATTTCCAAATAATGGATCAAAGATTCCGGGCATCTATTAGAATTTGATAAAAATCCTGTTTGTGCATGTTTGACAACAGATTTTAATCCTCCTACTTGTGGGGCAATCACTGGTAAATTACATGCACTTGCTTCCAAGGCAGCTATTCCAAATGTCTCATGAGCTGATGGCATTACAAATACATCTGCAGCTGAAAAATATAATGGTAATTTATCATGATCAATTACACCTAAAAAATTTACTCGTTTACTTAATCCATGTTTCAATTTTAAAGAATTTAATCTTTCTAATTCTTTTTTTGATTTATCATCGCCACCAATAATCAATAATTGCACATCAAAATCATCGTTTGTATCCAAAAAACTTAATGCATTTATTAAAACATCATAACCCTTCAAAGGTTCAAGGCGACCAACTGAAAGTAATATTTTGCTAGTTTGTGATAATCTTAATTTTTTCCTTGATTCAAATTTATTTTTAGATTTGAATTTTTCTAAATCAACACCAGGAGAAACAATATAAATATTATTTTTATTTTTATAATTTAAAATCAAATTTTCTTTTTCCTGATATGTTGGTACAATAATAGCATCACTTTTTTTTATTAAATCTAATTCATTATCAATCCTGAAATCACTTTCATTTTCCATATAATTAACTGTACGTTTAGTGAGGCCCATTGTATGAAAAGTAATTATGTGAGGAATTTTCAATTGTTCTGAAATAAGTTTCCCCACCATTCCAGACATCCAATAATTTGAATAAATCAAATCATATTGCAAATTTCGTTCAGTAATGTAATTCATTAAATTTACAGTGAACAAATCTATAAAATTATGCATCTGATGTTTCACTTCACTTAAATCACCGGCATCTAAATGAACTACTTTAGAATTATCATTAATTTCTATCTCTAGAGGGTCATGAATATCATGTTCTCTAGTAAATATATCTACTTCATGACCTGTTGTGCCTAATTCTTTAGAAATTTCATGAAGATAAATATTTAATCCTCCGGCATCTTTACTTCCAAGTTTATTAACGGGACATGTGTGATAAGAAATAACTAATATTTTCATAAATTAATATACTAATTAACTAATAATTTTATCTCGTGCAATTTTATATCCTCGCCCCCTAATTCATATTTGTATCTTTCATTACCTCTTAAAAAATTAAAAGCATGATTGTTATTTTCTATTGATTGTTTTAAAGCTATAATTTTACTTACTAACCCAACACTGTACGAATTGTAATCCAAAGAATAAGCACTATTATACAAAAAGTATATATTTGCATATTCAATTACTATGCATGCGGATATCAAAGTATTGCCATCATAATAGGAAAGGATTTTCAATTCGTTTTTTTCAGCAAAAGCAAATAACATTTTATTAAAAAAAGTCTTACGTTCTTCTGTTAGAAATTCTTTTTTATCTTCTCTGCTATTTATGAACAATTCATAAAAATCTGATAAAAATACTGACAAATCATCATTGTTTCTAATAAGTTTAAATTGAAAATCTTGGGATTCAAATTTTCTTAATTTCCTTCTGATTTCATGACGTTGTTTTTTATTCAGAGCTAATAAATAATCATCCCATACACCATTAACATCATATATTGGAGTAACATCTTCCTGTTTAATTTCTACATCCGCAAAATTATTTAATTTATCAGTATTTACCAAATTAAATAATTCAGAAGATTCTGGAATTGACTGCATAAAAATTGTGTATCCCTGAAACCATGGTTGCAATTTCAGATATGATAAAAATTCAATATAAATTTCTTCGTAAAATCCAGATATATAAATTATGTCACGGTAATCAAATAAATCTTTATCACCTAATATAGAAACATTTTTATTATTATGATCTATAAAAACAGGAGCCATACCTACTAATTTATTTTCATTGTAAAAGAACAGCATTTTAATTTGAGTCAAATCATCAACAAAGGTTTCAACCCATGAATTATAAAAAGTGAATGAAGAAAAAGGATGAGGGAAATCAGATTCAATTAACAAATTTTCCCATTCATTCACCTTTTCTTTTGACTCAATCCATGTCAATTCAATGCAATTTATTTTAACTAAAGGATTCATAAATAATGATTATACAAATTATGATAGTAAAAAGTTTTTCAATTCTTCAAATACGGGATTTATTTTATTTATTTGAAAATCTAAATAATTATTTGCAAAATCAGAATCTTTTAATCCGTTTCCTGTCAAAATACAAACAATTGTTTTTCCCGAGAAATCATATCCTAATTTCTTTAAATGATAAAGCCCTGCAACAGTAATACAGGAAGCTGGTTCTGCAAATATACCTTCCATTGATGCTATCACTTTATATCCTTCAATAATTCTATCATCATCAATAGCATCTATTTGTCCTGATGATTCATGTAGTGCTTTTTCAGCAAATTCCCAGCTTGCTGGATTTCCAATTCTAATTGCAGTTGCTACTGTTTCAGGATTTTCAATAATTTTTTTATTTACTATTGGTGCAGAATTTGTTGCTTGAAATCCAATCATTTTAGGAAGATTAGAGGTATTCAAATCATTATAAATTTTAAAACCATCCCAATAAGCAGTGATGTTTCCGGCATTTCCTACAGGAATGAATACTTCATCAGGAGCATATCCAAGTTCATCTACAATTTCAAAAGCTCCAGTTTTCTGCCCATGAATTCTATTTGGATTAATTGAATTAACAAGCTCTATATCTTCTTGTTGTGCTGATATCTCTTTTACTAAATTTAATGCCTGATCAAAATTCCCATTTATAGAAACAATTTTTGCCCCATATGCTACTGCTTGAGTCAATTTACCTACAGCAATTTTTCCTTCAGGTATCAACACTATTGTTTCTAATCCGCAATATGATCCAAAAGCTGCTGCTGATGCACTAGTATTTCCTGTTGAAGCACATATAATCTTTTTAGATCCTTTTTCTATAGCTTTTGAAACAGCCATAACCATCCCCCTGTCTTTAAAAGATCCTGTGGGATTACATCCTTCAAGTTTAAAATATAATTCTTTACACCCTATTTCTTTAAAAATATTATTAGATTTAACTAAAGGAGTGTTACCTTCTCCTAAACTGAATAAAGGAGTATTATCATTAATAGGTAATAATTGCTTATATTTTTCCAGCAAATACATCATATTTCCTTGTAATTGGTATATTTAAGAACTTGAACTATATTTAACCTCTGTGATAATTGACACAATTCTACATGTTATTTATGATATTATCTCACTGAAAATATAATAATCAAAGCAGTGATAGGGATTAGTATGAAGAAGTTTGGGATTTAGCGAATCGAATATGGTGTAAGTCGATATCTCAAATCTTCAGAACTCACCCTTGAGTGCTATCTTGAATAATTAGAGATAGCCGGGATTGCCCGTTACAGCTTGCATTTAAGTGGCTTTCTAACTAATAGCAATTAGGGTGGTACCACGGGTAACATATCCCGTCCCTTTGGGACGGGTTTTTATTTATAAAAATTAAACAAACAATGAATAACAAATTAATGAACGGATCACAAATGGTTTGCGAATCTCTGATCAGAGAAGGCGTTGAACACATTTTCGGAATTCCTGGGGGGGCTATATTACCCTTATATCAAGTATTACCAGAATACGAAAAATTAAAACATATATTAGTTCGACATGAACAAGGAGCAGCTCATGCTGCTGATGGCTATGCAAGAGCAACTGGTAAAGCTGGAGTAGCTTTCGCGACCTCAGGACCAGGAACCACAAATCTAGTAACTGGAATAGCTACAGCTCAAATGGACTCAGTACCAATAGTTGCAATAACAGGCCAAGTAGGCAGACCAGTAATAGGTACCGACGCATTTCAAGAAACAGATATTACAGGAATAACACTCCCAATTACAAAACACAATTATCTTGTTATGGATATAAAAGATATAGGTGAAACTATAAAAGAAGCATTTCATATAGCAACTTCTGGAAGACCTGGCCCCGTTTTAGTTGATATACCAAAAGATATACTTCAAGGAACTGGTGTTTATAATTATCCAAAAAATATTAATATACCCGGATATAAACCCAATACATCAGTAAATCAAAAGCAAATAAAACGTGCTTGTGATCTTATAAATAAAGCTAAAAGACCAGTGCTTTTGGCGGGTCATGGCATTAAAATATCAAAGGCCTATGATGAATTATTAGAATTAGCAGAAAAATGCCAAATACCTGTTATAAATACCCTTTTAGGTTTAAGCTCCTTTCCTGCAAATCACTTCCTTTACTATGGATGGCCAGGTATGCATGGAATGGCTTACTCTAATCTTATACTTGATCAGTCAGACCTTATCATTGCTGTTGGAATGAGATTCGATGATAGAATCACAGGAAATCCTGACAAATTTGCATCTAATGCTAAAAAAATTCATATAGATATCGACGCATCTGAAATAGGTAAAATAATTCATGCAGATGTACCTATAGTATCAGATGCAAAAACTACATTGTCAAATTTAGTAAAATCAGTGGAAGAAAAAACACATGTGGAATGGATAAAACAAATAGACAGATTAAAAAACAATCATCCAAGCCTAGCACTTAGAGACACTGAAAAATTACTTCCTCAATTCATAATGAAAGAATTGCATAAATTGACAAATGGAGACTCAATTATAGTAACCGGGGTTGGGCAACATCAAATGTGGGCTGCTCAGCATTATCCATTTAATGATAAAAATAAAATCATTACATCCGGAGGTGCCGGAGCAATGGGTTATGAGGTACCAGCAGCATTAGGAGCTCAGGTTGGCAGACCAAACGAAATGGTATGGTCTATTGCCGGTGATGGAGGATTTCAAATGACTATGTCTGAATTAGCTACAATTTCTGAAAACAAACTTCCTATTAAATTTGCGATTATGAACAATGGCTTTTTAGGTATGGTAAGGCAATGGCAAGAACTGTTTTATGAAAAATCTTATGTATCTACATCCTATAAAGGGATCCCTGATTTTGTGAAATTAGCAGAAGCATTTGATATTTATGCTTTAAAAGTTACTGATAAAACACAAGTAAAGCCTGCAATTTTAGATGCGATTAAACATGATGGCCCAGTATTGATAGACTTTATTGTTGAATCTGAAGAAAATGTTTATCCAATGATTCCTTCAGGAACAACTGTTCAAGACATGATGGAAGAACCTTCATCACAGGAGGTTGAATAATGAATACTAAAGATACAAAAAACACAATTCCTGCAAGAACTGTTACTGCACTAGTGAATGACAAACCCGGTGTTCTTAATAGAATAACTAGTATGTTAAGGAGAAGAGGTTTTAATATACAAAGTTTAGCTGTTGGCCATAGTGAGATAGATCATCTTTCAAGGCTAACTGTAGTAGTTGAAGGTGGGGATGATATAGTTGAAAAAATCACAAAACAATTACATAAACTTATAGATATAATAAAAGTAAATGACATATCTGATGACAATATAATTTCAAGAGAACTTGCTCTAATCAAGGTAAACTCAGACACTAAAACTAGAAGTGAAATCATGCAGATAGTTGCTATCTATAGAGCTAAAATTGTGGATGTAAGCCCTTCTTCAATCATTATAGAAGCTACTGGCGATGATCAGAAAATAAAAGCTTTACAGGATTTACTGTCTTCATTTGGTATAGTTGAAGTAATGAGAACCGGATTAATTGCAATGAATAGAGAAAAAAAATAAATACAAATGGAGTAAAAAAAATGGCAAAAATGTATTACGATTCTGATGGTGATTTAAATTTATTTGATAATAAATCAATAGCTATAATAGGCTATGGTAGCCAAGGGCATGCACATGCCTTAAGTGCTAAGGATAGTGGGGTAAATGTAAAAGTAGGATTATATGAAGGAAGCAAAAGTTGGGAAAAAGCCGAAAATGATGGCTTAGAGGTAGGCACAGTATCTGAAGTATCTGAATCATCAGACATAATTATGATGTTATTACCTGATACCATTCAGCCACAAGTATATAAAGAATCTATACAGAAACATATGAATGAAAATAAAACTCTCATGTTCGCTCATGGTTTTAATATTCACTACAACACTATCAAACCACCGGGCAATGTTGATGTAGTAATGGTTGCACCCAAAGCACCAGGACACAGAATGAGAGAAGTATTTACTAAAGGATCGGGAGTTCCTGGGTTATTAGCTATACATCAAAATCCATCCGGAAATGCAATTTCCACAGGATTAGCTTATGCAAAAGCAGTAGGCTGTACCAGAGCTGGAGTACTAACAACAACATTTAAAGAAGAAACTGAAACAGATTTATTTGGTGAGCAAGCTGTATTATGCGGAGGAACAGCGCAATTAGTAAAATATGCATTTGAAACATTAATTGAAGCAGGATACCAGCCAGAATCAGCATACTTTGAATGCCTTCACGAACTAAAACTTATAGTAGATCTGATGTATCAAGGAGGATTAGATTATATGCGTTATTCTATAAGTACTACCGCTGAATATGGAGATTTAACTAGAGGTCCGGTAATAATCGACGAATCTGTAAAAGAAAATATGCAAAAAGTACTTAAAGACATACAAGATGGTTCTTTTGCAAGGGAATGGATAACTGAAAACGATGAAGGATTACATAAATTTAATGAATTAAGAAAACAAAATAGCTCGCATCCTATAGAAATTATAGGGAAAGAATTAAGAGATATGATGCCCTTTCTAAAGGATTCTGAATAATTTTTATATTAATGAGGTTCATAAATGGCTAATGATAATAAAATTCTAATTTTCGATACTACTTTAAGAGATGGAGAACAATCTGCTGGAATTGGTCTGACAAAATTTGAAAAACTTGAAATTGCCACACAATTAAATAAATTAAATGTTGATATCATTGAAGCTGGATTTCCAGCCTCCTCGCCTGGAGATTTTGAGTCTGTATCAATGATTTCAGAACAAATAAAAGGACCTGTCATTGCTGCATTGGCCCGCTGTATACCTTCTGATGTTGAAGCCGCTTGGAAAGCAATAAAAAATGCAGAAAGCCCAAGAATACATGTATTTATAAACAGTTCAGATATACAAATACTAAATCAATTAAAAAAAGACAGAGAAGAAGTATTGAATATGGCAGTATATTGTGTGGAAAAAGCTAAACAATATTGTGATGATATTGAATTTTCTCCAATGGATGCTTCCAGAACAGACATGAACTTTTTATATCAATTAATTGAAGCCACAGTAAAAGCAGGAGCAACTACAATAAATATACCTGACACCGTAGGTTATACTCTGCCATGGGAATTTGAAAATCGTATTGAAAATATAATTCATAATGTCCCCGGAATGGATAAAATAGTTACAAGCGTACACTGTCATAATGATCTTGGATTAGCTGTTTCAAATAGTTTGGCAGCAATTACAGCTGGTGCAAGGCAAATTGAAGGATGTATAAATGGACTTGGAGAAAGAGCCGGAAATGCTGCCTTAGAAGAAGTAATCATGGCAATAGAAACTAGAAAAGATTTATTAAACGTAAAAACTGATATCAATACTAAAGAAATATATAAAACTAGTCGATTAGTGAGTGATATAACTGGATTCCCAGTGCAGCCTAATAAAGCAATAGTTGGAGCAAACGCATTCAGGCATGCATCAGGAATACATCAAGATGGTGTTATAAAATCAAAATCTACTTTTGAAATTATGGATCCTGAATCAATTGGACTTACAGGAAATACTCTTGTATTAAGTAAATTAAGTGGAAGAGCAGGACTTAAATCTAGACTTGAAGATCTAGGTTATAATTTATCACCTGACGAATTAAATAAAACTTTTGAAGAATTCAAAATATTAGCTGACAAAAAAAGAGAAGTGACAAATCAAGATTTAGAATCTTTAATGTCAAATCAAAAAAGATCTGAAAGATCTGACGGGCAATTTGAATTAGTTTCTATTGATATAAAATCTGGATCAAATAAAAATCCTTCAGCTAAAATAGAAATTAAAAACACACAAAATAACAAGATTAAAAGTTCAACATCAACAGGTACTGGCCCTGTTGATGCAATTTATAAAGCTATTAATAAACAAATTGATTTAAAAGTAGTTTTAAATGAATGGAGAATTGAAGCTGTAACTGAAGGAATTGATGCAATTGGAGATGCTATAGTAAAATTAGAACATGAGGGGAGCTTAGTCATAGGTCGTGGTTCTGATACAGATATTCTTGTAGCTAGTGCAAAAGCATACATTGATGGATTAAACAAACTATCAAATAAATAATATTAAAACCAATATATGAATAAAAATCACAAAACTTTATTTGAAAAAATTTGGGATGCTCACATTGTTCACGAGCAACAAGATCAGCCATCGGTATTATATATCGATCTGCATATGATACATGAGGTAACTTCTCCTCAGGCATTTGAAGGACTTAGGTTAGCTAAAAGAAAAGTAAGGCGCCCAGATCTTACAATAGCAGTTGCAGAACATAATGTTCCTACTTGGGTTGGAAGAAAAATAACAGACCCAATAGCAAAAAAACAAATAGAAACATTAACCAAAAATTGCGAAGAATTTGGTATCAAATTATTTGATATGTATCATAAAAATCAAGGAATTGTACATGTCATAGGCCCCGATCTTGGACTAACCCAGCCGGGAAAAATTATCGTATGCGGTGACAGCCATACATCTACAAATGGAGCATTTGGAGCATTTGCAATGGGCATAGGAACTTCAGAAGTAGAACATGTATTAGCAACTCAAACATTAAGACAATTCAAACCTAAAACAATGAATATTCATTTAGAAGGGGCTTTGCCTAATGGTGTTACTGCAAAAGATGTAATATTAGGGATAATTAAAAATATTGGAATTAGTGGAGCTACCGGCCATGCAATTGAATATACTGGCGAAGCAATAACTAATTTAAGCATGGAAGGCAGAATGACAGTTTGTAATATGTCAATTGAAGCTGGCGGCAGAGCAGGGATGATAGCCCCAGACATGAAAACAATAAAATACCTTGAAGGTAAAACATTTGCTCCCAAAGGAAAAGATTTTGAAAAAGCTAAAAATAATTGGCTCAATCTCAAAACAGACGAAGGAGCTATTTACGATAAACAAATTATTATAAACAGTGAAGATTTTGAACCTTTTGTTACTTGGGGAACTAACCCCGGAATGGTATCTCCAATAACAGGAAAGATCCCTAATCCTGAGAATTCTACAGACATTGATGAAAAAATATCTATTGAAAAAGCATTGGAATATATGGGATTAAAACCAGATACACAAATCGAAGATATAAAAATAGACAGAGTTTTCATAGGGTCGTGCACTAATTCAAGAATAGAAGATTTAGAAGTAGCTGCTCAAATTGTTAAAAATAAAAAAGTTAATTCAAATGTAAATGCAATGGTCGTCCCTGGATCCACTTTAGTTAAATCAATTGCAGAACAAAAAGGTTTAGACAAAATATTTAAAGATGCAGGTTTTGAATGGAGAGAGGCTGGATGTTCTATGTGCTTAGGAATGAATCCGGATATTCTTCAACCCAAAGAAAGATGCGCCTCAACCTCTAATAGAAATTTTGAAGGTCGACAAGGAAAAGGCGGGCGTACTCACCTAGTAAGCCCAGAAATGGCGGCGGCGGCGGCAATAGCAGGGCATTTTGTTGACACCAGGGAAATATAAATGAAAGCAATTAATAAACATACAGGAAAAACTGTCTCTTTAGACAGGGTAAATATTGATACTGATCAAATAATACCAAAGCAATTCTTAAAAAGAATTGAAAGAACAGGCTTTGGTAAATTTTTATTTTATGACTGGAGATTTAATCAAGATGGTTCTTTAAATAAAGAATTCATTCTAAATGAAAATAAATATAAAAATGCATCTATATTATTAACAGGAGAAAATTTTGGAACAGGCTCTTCAAGAGAACATGCTCCATGGGCATTAAATGATTATGGGTTTCAAATTATAATTGCCCCAAGTTTCGCCGATATATTTTATAACAATTGTTTTCAAAACGGGATTCTACCTATCAAATTAAGCAAAGAAAAAGTCAAAAGTTTAATAAAAAAATCCCAAAATAACGATAATTTTACATTAAATATTGATCTTGAATCTCAAAGAATATGGGATACAGAAGAAGAAATATCAGAATATTTCGAAATTGAAAAATTCCGAAAATATTGTCTGCAAAATGGCTTAGATGATATCGGATTAACATTAGAAAAAGAAAAAGAAATCAAAGTTTTTGAATCAAACAGATCAAGCATTGGTGGTATTGTCAAAAACATTTAGGTTTTTTTACTTTTTTTATCTTTACGAAGCTTAATATTTAGATAATCAGTAAATTTAGATTTTACTGAAAGAACATCATTTGTCAAATCAGTTAACATATTATTGCTGATACCAGGAATACCTCTAAATTTATTATATTTTGATCTAAATCTGGATCTGGAAGACACCCGATTCAATTCAGCCAATTCTATCATTAGAATTTTTCTTAACAAACTAAAACATTCATCGGGATTTAGATGTAATCCACCAATGGGTTCCGGAACTATAATATCAACAATATCTAAATCCTTGCATTCCTGTGCACCTAATACCATGTTTTCATTATTTGACTCTGTATTATTGTCAGCAATTTTCAATATAGCATTTTCAAGCATTAATCTACGATCAGAAATATCTAAACTTAAAGCGGCTTCACTTCCTCCAACACCAATCAAGACAGACATTGACGGTGAATTCAATTCAGCCATAGAAAGCAAAGTACCTCCAAGTGAAACACCTATCCCTCTAATTTCTTCTTCATAAGAAAGATCATGTCCTTTTGTATCAATAAAAGTAATTATCGGAATATTAAATCTTGAAGCCAAGCTAATGGCTCTAGTACATTTTCTGAAATCTGTAGATGACAATCCTTGTTTCCCGATTAATGAATTTGTATCTTTTATATATTCTTGGGCAACTAACATTACTGTTTGCCCTCCTAACTGTGCTAACCCCGTAACAATTCTTTCACTATTTTCTAATAATCTGTCACCTTTAATCTCAAAAAAATGTTCAAAAACTTTATTCAAAAAGAGTGAGGCTGAGGGACGTGATGGATGCTGTGAAATATATTCTCTTTTATCTATCGGGGTGTCAGATAAAGCAAATTCATTTACTTTATCATTTTTATTTTCATAAACTAATTTATGTCGATTGCCTAACAAATCAATAATTTTTGATATTTCTTCTTTCTGATGATTTCTATTTACTATTGAATCTATCAATCCTCTGGAAATAAGAGCATCAGAAGTTCTTGTTTCAAATTTAACTGAACCCGAAGAATGCTTCAAATCTTTTAAAGGGCTTAATCCAACTGAAGCACCAGGCTCAGACATAATAATATCTGAAAAAGTAGCTAACGTTGCGTAAGCTTGGCCAGTACAAGGATTAGTTAATAATGAAATTGATGGTATATTAGATTTTTTAGCATTTGCCATAGACAATGTTATTTTTGCCATTTGCATTATCGAAATCATCCCTTCTTCAAAACGGGTTCCAGAACTTGAAATTATAGAAACAATAGGTAGTTTTTTCGATACTGCTAAATCAATGGCTAAAGAAATTTTTTCTCCTGAAATCAATCCTAAATTCCCGCCCATAAATGAAAAATCGAGTATTATTAATATGCACCTATTTCCGCCAATTGATGCATATCCTGTTAAAACAGAATCATTCAATCCAGTTCGTTCAGTATCTTTTTGGGCTCTCTTAGCATAATCCGGGTATTTATCATAAATATAATTAAATTCATTTGGTAATTCTTGATTAAATTCAACGTATGATTTTCTGTCAGTAAGTAAGTTTATTCTTTCATACGGTTTAATATAAAAATGGAAATTACAATTGTGACAAATTTTATAAGTAGAATATAATTCCGAAGTCTGAATTTTCTTGTCACACTGCAAGCAATTTTCTAAAGATTCAATAGAATAATTATCTATTAATTCATTAATTTCATCCATATTTCCGTTAGTAGAATTATGCTCCAAATTTCAACCAAATCTTTTGATGTATTTTAATTAATTATAACATCTCTTGATTTAATAGAATCCTGCATTGGGCCTACTATTCCTTCTTCTTCAAGTTCATCCATTAATCTTGCAGCTCTAGGGTAACCTATCCTAAGTTTTCTCTGAAGGAAAGAAATTGATAGTTTTTTAGTTGATTTAGCTAATCCTACGGCGTCATTAAACAAGATATCTTTATTCGGATCTAAGCCATTATCATTTGTTGTTTTATTATTCTCATTTAAATCATCAAAAACATTAATTTCATATTGAGAATTCATAAAAGAATTGTTTTTCCAAAAATTAACTAATTTAGATATTTCGCTATCATTAATGAAACATCCTTGCAACCTGGATGGTAATGAAGCATCTATGGGCAGATATAACATATCACCCTTCCCTAACAATTTTTCAGCACCTGTTGTATCAAGGATAGTTCTAGAATCAATACTAGAACTAACACTAAAACTTACTCTACTTGGGAAATTTGATTTAATTAATCCGGTTACCACATCAACAGATGGTCTCTGAGTTGCAATTACCAAATGTATACCTGTTGCTCGTCCTAATTGTGCCAATCTGCATATAGATCTTTCAATCTCTACTCCGCTCGTCATCATCAAATCTGCCAATTCATCAATAACTATAACTAAATATGGCATAGCATTAATAAATTTTTTATTTAATTCAGATATATTTCTAACAGATTGAGATTCTAGCAATTTATATCTTTTAAACATCTCATTAATGACTCCTCTGAAAACTTTTGCCACAGAATCTAATTCTACTATTACAGGAGTTACCATGTGAGGAATCCCATTATATTGAGTTAATTCTACTCTTTTAGGGTCAACTAATAATAATCTTAATTGATCTGGTGATCTGCTATAAATTAAGCTTGATACAATTGCGTTCATGCATACACTTTTCCCGCTTCCAGTAGCTCCCGCAATTAATAAATGTGGCATTTTTGTTAAATCTATTGTAACGTTATCTCCACCTGATCCTTTTCCTAATGCAATAGGAAGGGAATCATTTTGTGATAATAAATTTGCAAATGAAGAATCTTTTATAAGAGATTTAATTCCAATTAATCCCGGATTAGGATTTGGCACTTCGATTCCAACAAGAGATTCTCCTAAAACCGGAGTTTCAATTCTAATTGATGGGGTTTTCAAAGCAAGTGACAAATCTTTTTCTCTAGACATAATAGAATCTACTTTTACTCTATTTTTTGATTGAACTTCTTTCATAATTTGGCGACCATTTTCATCTGTTACTACATTTCCATCAGCATCAAATTGTTTCTCTTTTTTTGTTTTTGTAATCCATCCAGGTTTCAATCCATATAAAGTAACAACAGGTCCAGGTTGAACTTGTCCAATTTCAACATCAACATCATACTGACCTAAAGTGTCTTGAATTTTTAGTGCAGTTGCATTGATTTCAGATTCTGAAATAGATATTTCCTTTAAATCATCTAATAAATCTACAGATGGTAAATTATAAGATTTTGTATTATTTGAAAATTGTTGGATTGGTTCATTTTTAGAATCAGAATCAAAATAACTAGTACTATTTTGCCGACTTTTTATTTCATTATAATCATCAATTTTAGATTCATTATTGATCCATAAAGGATTAGATTCTTGTTTATTTTCAGAATCAATTTTATTTTCTTCCACAGGAATAAGATTTTCCGATAATATCGACGTGCTTTTTGCTTCTTCATTATCTATAGAAACTAATGTTTCAGTTTGAGAATTCAATAAAATAGTTTTGGGTGATGCCTGATTAGAAACAAATTTTGTTTTAGAAATTATGGAAGTAAAAAACTGAATAAATGATTTAACTACAAATAAAATCATCAAAAATGTCATATTCATACCAATGTATATTAATTTAATTGATTTATAAGGAAATATACTGACAGGAATAGATAAAATAAATAAAAATATTGTTGAATAAAAAATTGACCTGGTATGAATTTGCATGCTTTGACCTATATTGCCACCCAACGACCCATCATCGGTAGATATAAAAGCATTAATAATACCCAAATCTGATCTTATATTCCCAAACATAAATATAATAAAAACAGAAATGATTAAAATTACAACGTTTAATTTCAAATAAAGTTTATTTAATCCTAAAATGTAAAAAAAGAAAAAGTTTGAACTATAAATAAACAATAAAACAGGAATACCTAATCCTAAAAGATTATTTGCTAATTCTATAAAATTCTTTATCGCATCCATAACTTCTTAATTACACTCAATTAATTATAGAATAATAAAGAATTTAATCAGAAATTACTATTTATCCAAAGGTTAATTATACTTAATTAAAAAATATCTTATTTTAAGAAATTCCTTTTTTAGTTAAAAAATCTAAAGCATCTTGCACAGTTAAAATATTCTCTGCATCTTCATCTGAAATTTCAACTGGAGAATCATCTGTGCTAAATTCTTCTTCAAAAGCCATGATTAATTCTACTAAATCCAGTGAATCTGCGTCTAAATCATTCATAAAAGACGCTGAGGAAACT
>CAYTCC010000001.1:49471-52530 GCA_964436345.1 uncultured Dehalococcoidia bacterium | reverse complement strand
TGGTGGGCGATGAGGGACTCGAACCCCCGACTTCCTGCGTGTAAAGCAGGCGCTCTAACCAACTGAGCTAATCGCCCTAATTTTTTTTACTCGCGCCCGGTGGGATTTGAACCCACAACCTCAGCCTCCGCAGGGCTGCGCTCTATCCAATTGAGCTACGAGCACTTAACTAGATCTTATATTATAAAAAATCATTACGATTAATGAAAGGTTGATTTAAGATTTAAATATTAGATCTATCAAATCATATAATGCTTTTCCACCTGTAATTTTATAATTGAATTTTATCAATTTTAATTTATTAGGTTTTTTTGAATTATTTTTATTTTGTTTTTGTTTTTTTTTATTATTCATAAAAAAATTTAAAAGTTTTATGGTGGCAACGGGAGGATTTGAACCTCCGGCCTAACGCTTATGAAGCGCTCGCTCTAACCCCTGAGCTACGTTGCCTTAAAATATAAATCAATCAAAAGAGTATAATAAAATATAATTGAATATAAAACTATAGAATGCTAGAAAATTAGCACATTATAATGTTACAAATCCTTGTAACATAAATTTATATAACTTTACATAAGGAGGTGTAAGATATTTAATTTAAAATTAAAAACTAATTGGTTTAATAGGAAAAAGGAAAGAGTTGCTATTTTTATTGATGGAAGTAATCTCTATCATAGCCTTGAAGAAAATTGTAAAAGATCTGATTTGAATTTTGAAAAATTTTCAGACGAATTGACCCATGACAGGCAATTATATAGAACATATTATTATAATGCAGAAAGAGATGCTGATATAAATCCGAAAGCATATGCTGCTCATCGTACATTTTTAAGCACATTAAATAATAAACCTAAATATGTTGTAAGATTAGGTAATTCAAAACAACGTGGGGATACTACAGTAGAGAAAGGTGTAGATATTATGCTTGCTACTGATATGCTGAAATATGCTTGGGATGATTTGTATGATATTGGTATCGTTGTAAGTGGAGATGGTGATTATACATATGCTATTAAAGCTGTGAAAGAGTTAGGTAAGTATGTTGAAGTCGTGGCATTTTCTTCAAATCTTTCAAAACAATTAGCAGATGAATCGGATTATTTAATTCAATTATCTCCGAAATATTTTTCAAATTTATGGATAAATAATAAACGTAAATTTAACAATGTTAACAGAAAGAATCCACGATATAGAAAAAACTATAGAAAAAGACAATAATTTCATCAAAGTTTAGTTCTTTAATACTTTATAAAGTTCTGATATAGTTATGTTTTGTTTTTACAGGAGTTTTAATGTCTGTTAGCGTTGTTTTGGGTGCCCAATGGGGAGATGAAGGCAAAGGTAAAATAATTGACTTAATTGCTGGAGACTATGATATTATAGCAAGATTTTCTGGCGGTAATAATGCTGGCCATACAGTGATCAATGAATTTGGTACTTTTTTCTTTCATTTATTGCCATCTGGTATGTTTAATGAGAATGCAAAAAATTTTATTGGCAATGGAGTGGTAATTGATCCAAAAGTGTTGGTTGAAGAATTAGAATCACTAATAAATTCAGGGATTGATATAAAAGATCGATTATTAATTAGCGAAAAAACTCATTTGATTTTACCTTATCATATAGATATAGATCACTTGGTTGAAAAATCTAGAGGAAAAGATTCAATAGGTACTACTGGTAGAGGTGTTGGACCAGCATATTCTGATAAAGCATCAAGGATAGGTATAAGAGTGGGAGATTTTTTAAATAAAGATGAAAATTATATCATTGATAGAATTACTCAATCTGTCGACCATGCTAATGTTATTATTGAAGCTTATGGAGGAAAAGTCCATAAACTTTCTGATATTTTGATTTTTTGTAATAAATATTTTGATAAATTAAGACAATATGTTGGACCAGTCGAGAATGAAATCCAGGAATCTCTATTAGATAGTAAAAATATTTTAGCTGAAGGAGCTCAGGGTTCGTTGTTAGATTTAGATCATGGAACATATCCTTTTGTTACCTCTTCTAATTCTTCTATTGGCGGTGTTCTAACTGGATTAGGTGTCAATCCTTTTCAAATTGATAAAGTAATTGGAATTTACAAAGCTTACACTAGCCGAGTAGGCTCGGGCCCGTTCCCAAGTGAAATAGAGGGTGAGATTGCAGATAAATTGAGAGAGATAGCACATGAGTATGGTACTACAACGGGTAGACCAAGAAGATTAGGTTGGTTTGATGCAGTCGCAGCAAAATACAGTGCGAGAATAAATGGATTTAATTCATGGATATTAACTAGATTGGATTGTTTGGATAATATTAATGAATTAAATATAGTTGATCACTATGAATATGAAGGGCAGAAAATTGATTATATATCTTCTGATATTTCAAGTTTGGAAAAATGTAAACCTGTTTTGAAATCATTTCAACCTTGGAATAATTCTACATATGGATGTACAAAGCTTAAAGATTTACCATATGAGGCAAGAAAATATATAGAATATATTGAAAATTATATTAATGTTCCTTTGAAAATTATATCTACTGGACCGAAGAGAGATGAGGCTATATTTATAGATTGATCTAAACTTATATTATTTTAAATCTATATTATATTTTTTTAGTGATTCGTCTAAGATAGCTTTTGTTTGTTCATCAGGTTCTGTCATAGGTAATCTAGGTGATCCTATATCGTAGCCTGCCTTTTTTACATAATATCTAATTGGGATAGGATTTGTTACTACAAATATTATATTGAAGAACTCTAATAACCTTTGGTGCTCCTTTCCTGCAACTTCTATATTACCTTCCAGAACATGGCCAATTAATTCTTTTATTTGGGAACTTACAATATGTCCTGCTACGCTTACAATTCCATAACCTCCAGCGGCTAAAATGTATAAAGTTTCATTGTCATTCCCACTCCATACTTTAAAATCATCAGAAGTATTACTTATTATTCTTGTTATCTGATCTAAATCATTGCTTGCTTCTTTTATTCCTACAATATTTCCTAAATTACTTAATTTAATCGTTGTTTCGTCAGTCATATTCAAACTTGTTCTACT
>CAYTCC010000001.1:0-49461 GCA_964436345.1 uncultured Dehalococcoidia bacterium | reverse complement strand
AAATACATGGAATGGAGACTTCTTCAGATATTGATTTAAAATGTTGGTATAAACCATCTTGTGTTGGTTTATTATATGAAGGAACAGTTAGCAATAATCCATCTACTTCTGCTGCTTCAGCTAATTTACTTAATTTAATGCTTTCTTTTGTATTATTATTTGTGGTTCCTGCAATCAATGCATGTTTAGGTCCAATACTTTCTTTTACTATGGAAAATAATTTAAGTTTTTCTTGATCACTAATTGTCGGAGCTTCTCCTGTTGTACCACCAATAACTAAACCATCGCTACCACTATCGATTATTGCTTTAGATAATTTTGCTGCCATATCATAATTGATGTCTCCATTTTCATCAAATGGAGTTATCATTGCAGTTAATAATCTTCCTATATTCATATTATTTGTTTAGTGAAATTTTAATTGGTTAGGATATATTAGCCAATTTTTTGAAATACTTCAAGAATTTGAATAGCATTCAGTGCAGCACCTTTTATTAAATTATCACTTACAGCCCAAAGATTGATAGCATTCTCATTAGAAATATCTTTTCGTAATCTGCCAACAAAAACATCATTTTTCCCCTCTCCATAAATTGGTGTGGGATATGAATTTGTACTAATATTGTCAATTACAGTTATCCCCTTATAATTATTTAAAAGATTGGTAATTAGATTTAAATTAGGATTAGTATTAAATTCAATATTTATACTTTCTGAATGGCAGCGAATAACAGGGACTCTGACACACGTAGCTGAAACTTTTAAATTCGGTTCTGATAGAATTTTTCTTGTTTCATAAAGCATTTTCATTTCTTCTTTTGTATATAAGTTTTCTTCAGGTGCCTCAACATGAGGAATCAAGTTTAAACCTATAGTGTGAGGATAAACATTCATTTCTTCTGATACTTTCCCTGTTTGAAGGTAATGTTTTGTTTGATTAATTAATTCTTCAATTGCTAAATTTCCTGTCCCGGATACGGCTTGGTATGTGTCAACAATTATTCTTTTTAATTTATATTCTGACCTAAGCGCATCTAAAATCATTGCTAAAGGTGTAGTTGTACAATTAGGTATTGCAACAATTCCGTTATGTACATTAAGACTGTCTGAATTTATCTCAGGAATTACTAAAGGGACATCATCATTTAATCTGAATTCAGAGCTGTCATCAATCATAATAACATTATGTTCTTTTGACTTCTCTGCAGCCATTTTACTTACCTCAGAAGAGGCAGAACTAAAAACAAAATCTAATCCAGAGTAAAAGTCATTTGAATTTTCTTGAATAGTATACTCTTGATTTTCATAGTTTATCTTTTTCCCTATAGATCTTTTTGATGCAGATAACCGAAGATCTGTAATATTTAAATTTGAACTTGGTAGTAAATCGAGAAATACTTTTCCTACCGCACCTGTTGCTCCTATAATACCTAATTTCATATATTCACCTTTTATTTCTGTTATAGAAAATTATATGTAGTATTATATATGTATATGGCTAATTTCAAAAAGTAGAATCCCATGTTGTATATAATTGCTTCTCCAATAGGAAACTTGGAAGATCTTACTTTAAGATCAATTAGAATTTTGAATGAAGTCAATTTGATTTTATGTGAAGATACCAGGGTAACAAAAAAATTACTGACTCATTATAAGATAACTAAACCATTAATTAGATATGTTGATGATGATTCGAAAATTAACTTTTATATAAATAAATTGAATTCAAATGATGTAGCATTAGTAACTGATGCAGGTACTCCTTTATTATCTGACCCTGGATATAAATTGATTAATATTGCACGCCAAAACAATATAGAAGTTACATCTATACCAGGTAGCTCTGCTTTAATGACAGCATTATCCTTGTCAGGCAGGCAAATGAATAATTTTATATTCGAAGGGTTTTTTCCACGAAAATCTAAAGATCAATTGCAATTAACATCTATCTTAAGATATAGAATGAAGGACACTTTTCTTTTTGAAAGCCCCAAAAGAATAAAATCGACATTAAATTATTTGAAAAACAAATTATCAGAAAGAGAAGTCATAGTATTTCATGAGTTAACAAAATTAAATGAAAAAGTAATTGAATTTAATTTGTCTGAACTACATTTATATGACTTTAAATCATTGGGTGAGTATATTATTTTAATTACGGGTATATCCACTAAGAATTCAAAAATAGATAAAGATTTCTCCATTTATATCAAAGATGAAATTGAATATTTAGTTGATAATGGATTATCTCTTAAAAATGCCTCTAAAATCATAGCTGATATATTCGATTTCCCAAGAAAAGATATTTATAATATTTGGGTAGATAAAAATTAACTTTCAATTATATTAATTTATGATCAATAATAAGAAAAATATTTTAGTTTCGGTTGCTTGGCCTTATGCAAACGGCGGGATACATATTGGCCATATGGCAGGTTGTTATTTACCAGCAGATATATTTGCTAGATTCCATCGCATGTTAGGGAATAATGTTTTAATGGTTTCTGGTAGTGATGCACATGGTACCCCTGTAGTGATTAAATCTATACAAGAAAATAAAACACCGGAACAATTATTTGATTTTTATCATAAAGATATATTGAAAACTTGGAATAATTTAGGAATAAACTTTGATTTGTTTACTTCTACGCATACTGAAAATCATGAAAAAGTGGTTCAGGGCATTTTCCTTGATTTATTAGATAAAGGATTTATTTATGCCCAGGAAATGATTTTACCTTATTGTTCTGATTGCGAAAGATTTTTAGCAGATAGATATATTGAAGGTACTTGTCCTAATTCTGAATGTAATTCTAAAGACGCTAGGGGTGATCAATGTGACAATTGTGGAAAAACTCTTGATCCTAAAGATTTAATAGATATAAATTGTAAAATTTGCTCAAAATCAGATGTGATCAGTTTTCAGAAATCTGATCATTATTTTTTGAAACTTAGTTATTTTCAGGATGATTTAAAACAATGGTTAAATTCTAAAAATAATTTTAAATCAAATGTTAAAAATACCTCTTTAGGATTTTTAGCAGAAGGATTGATAGACAGGCCAATAACAAGAGATATTGACTGGGGTGTAAAAGTCCCTGTTAAAGGATGGGAAAGTAAGAGAATCTATGTATGGTTTGAAGCAGTTTTAGGATATCTATCTGCTTCTATTGAGTTTTTTTCAACAACTGATGATAAAGATGGCTGGAAAAACTTTTGGCAAAATTCATCAGAGGCATATTATTTTATGGGCAAAGATAATATTATATTCCATTCTATAATTCTTCCTTCTATTCTATTAGGTAAGGGGGAATTGAATTTACCTCATAACATCCCTGCTAATGAATATTTAAATCTTGAAGGACTTAAATTATCATCTAGTAGAAATTGGGCTTTATGGGTGAACGAGTTAAGCGATATTTACGAACCTGATTCTATTAGGTATTCACTAGCATCAAATTTTCCTGAAACATCTGATACTGATTTTAGTTTAGATGAACTTGTTAGAGCTAATAATCAGGAATTAGTTGCTACCTATGGCAATTTAGTAAATAGAATAGTTAATATCTGTATTAAAAATTTTGATTCTAAAATCCCTAAAGCAATTCAAATTGATGATGACAGTCAAAAAATTATTGATATGTGCCATGATACATTGAAAGTTGTAAAAGATGAAATTTCTAATGCAAGACTACGAAAAGGACTTTCTGAAATAATGAAATTATGCGGGAATATTAATAAATATATTGATATGAAAGAACCATGGAAATTAGTTAAATCTGATAAAGAAAAAGCTTCTGAAGTTATTTGGGTTTGTATGACTGCTATTAATTGTTTAAAAATATTATTTAATCCATATATTCCATTTTCTTCCCAGAAATTAAATAATATTTTAGGATTTTCTGACGATCTGATATCTAAATGGGAGTGGTCTGAAAATGATTTGCCAATAAATCAAGAAATAAATTCCCTTGGACCTTTGTTCAAGAAAATAGAAGTTGAATAAATGGTAATATCTGCATCTCTTACTAATAGGATAAATAATGTAATTAACGTTGAATTGGATTTGATGAAACAAAAATTAATTGATCTTGATTTTGAAGATGATTATATAAATGATTTAGCTAAAGAAGTAACTTCCACCTCGAAACAAGGTAAATTATTACGCTCGATGCTTACTCTTCTTATCGGGCAAATGACTGAAGAAATAGATGAAAATATTAGTATGAATATAGTTAATGTATCTGTAGCTATTGAATTGTTACATACAGCTAGCTTGGTTCATGATGATATTGTTGACAATGCTACTCAAAGAAGAGGTAAAGAATCATTCAATTATGTATATGGAAATGATATGGCCGTGATGATGGGAGATATAATTTTTGCTAAAGCCGGTATGTTTGTATTTGATACTTCTAATGTTGAAGTTATGAATAGATTTGGTAGTACTATTGTTGACCTTTCAATGGGGCAATTACTAGAAATGAAAAGTAGAAATAATATAAAACAATCCAAAGAGAATTATTTATATAGAATCCGTAAAAAAACTGCTTCATTATTTGAGACTGCTACTTGGTCAGGAAGTGCTTTGGGAAATATGGATAAAAATGAGAATGAAAAGTTAGGGCAGTTTGGTATGAATTTGGGATTAGCATTTCAGATTTTTGATGATATTAGAGATTTTACTGATTTGAATAATAAGAATAATAAATCTGGGAAAAATATAGGAATCGATATTAATAATGGTATCTTAACTTTGCCAGTGATATTATCTTTGGAAAATAATTTACAGGACAATCCTTTCTATAAACAGATAAAATCAAATCATGAAATTAATGTTAAAGATCTTGGAATGTATTTAATTCAAGAAGGTTTTATACAACAAGCTACATCGATTGGAAAAACTTATATAGAGAAAGCTATTAATAATTTGAAACACTTTAAATCAACTGAAATAACAGATATTTTATTTGAAATGGCAAATTCAATTAAATAAATTTAGTTTAATCTGTATTTCGAATTCCCATTTATAATTGTATGTATTACTTTGACTTCAATTAATTCATTGTAATCTTTTATATTAGATAAATTTTTATTTAAAATTATCAAATCGGCATTTTTCCCTATATTTACAGAGCCTATGTTTTTATCCATATTTATAGATTTTGCATTGTTAATAGTAAATGCTTTTATTATTTCTTTTAGATTGTTTTGACCTTTGCCTGGCAAATTATTACCATTTTTTGTATTCCTTGTTATAGCAGCATAGATAAGTAAAAATGGATTGTTATTTCCAAATGGAGAGTCAGTTCCTATTCCGTAATTAAAATCATATTTATTACTTTCATATAAGTTAAATATATTTTCTATATCAAAATAATCTTGATTATTTAAGTAAAAATCTCCATGGTCGTAGATGAAGTTAGGATTGAATATTAGATGTAAATTTTCCTTATTATAATTTTTATAATATTCAGGAATAAATTCTGTCGCATGTTCTATTCTGATGATTCTGTCTTTTACAATATCTTTATTTTTTTCATAAAGATTGAAAAGAATTTTATGTATAGTTTCTGAATCTATTGCATGAAATGCAGCAGCATTATTAAAAGTTTTTAAATATTTATTTAGAATACTTTCAAATTTATTAATATCATACTTTTCATCAATCATGAATTTTATAGGGCCAAGATATAGATTTCTCATATTTTTTATTTCGTTGAAATTTTTTATTTCTTGTGCCCCTGGCATATAACATATATTTTGATCAATTGATTTGTTATTAATATATTTTTTAATAGTTTCGAATTTCTCAATATCATTCAAGGCTCCTGCTTCAACTAAAGTTGTATAGCCATATTTGAGTAATATTGAATTATATAAATGAATGTTTTGATCAAAATTATCTTGTGTTGATAATTTATATATTTTTTTGTGAATCTCTTTAGAATTTATTGGATACTCATTAGAATATTTTTGAATTTCGTTTTTGCTAAATCCAAATGAAGTCATGGTATTTTTATTAGTAAATATGAAGTGTCCTGTTCTATGTTTTATAATAATTGGTGTCTGAATATTCAAATTATCAAAAAACTCCATATTTATATCTTGATTTATATTTCTGTGTTCAAATCCGTGAAATTTTAGAATCTTTTGATTTTTTTGATGAGCAAAATTATTAAAATATATTTTAATATCTTCAAGATTGGTAAATATTTTTTCTGATAAATCTATACTTTCTAAATTAGAAACTGATTCAAATAAATGTATATGCGCATCAATTAAACCAGGTAACACAGAATTATTTTTACAATCAATTATATCCAATGATTTACTTGATATATTTATATCATCTTGATTCCCAATAAATTCAATTTTATTATTTTTAATTATTATTGATCTAGACCTATTATTAGGAAAGATTTTTGCATTAATTAATAATTTCATTATTAGTTAATTAATAAATGTTTATAATTTTTCCATTTTTTTAGAAATCTTTTATAGTTATCGATGCTTAATTCATCTCTCGTTTTTTCATGCATGTTTTCCCATACTGAATGAGTATGCCTTTTTATAGCAATGTTTGGATTGGATAATAATTTAAAGTTTTTATGTTTAACTTGAAATGAGAAATCTATATCTAGATTTCTGTAAAATCTGAAATTCTCTCTGAATAATCCAGTTTTGAGGAAAGTATTTCTCCTTGAAGCAATTAAATAAAGTTGAATAACATCTACATATTCTTTGTTAGTTGAAATTTCATGGAAGTGATTTAAATCGGTTGTTTTTAATCCAAATGGTCCGGTTAATCCTATATTTTGATCTTTTAAATCTGAAATAATTTCAACGAAAATATTGCCTGTTATTTCTATACTAGAATCTAAAAGGATTAAATATTCTCCAACAGATTGTTTTACTAAGATATTTCGAACTCCACCTGCCCCACATACAGGGTCTATATGAAAAAATTTAAGATTTTTATTTGACTCGTAATTAGATTTTATTTTATTTTGATTTTCGATAGTTATTCCATTGAATGCGATTAAAATTTCATACGTGGTTTTATCTGGAATATTGTTAATAACAGATTTCAAACATCTGCTAAAATCTTTGAAATATTCATCTGCAATTAAACAGACTGATAATTTTATTTTGTTTTCAGAAAATAATAATGATTTAACATCAGAAGATCCTGAAATATACTCATTGTTAATTTTCCCTTCAAAATCAGATATTCTTTTTATCAGAAAGTTCCCATTTTGTTTGTCGTAAAATTTTATATTTTGCTTGTAAAATTGCTCTCTTTCCTTGTCTGATAATTCGAATTTTTTTTCTTTACGAAATTGTTTTCTTTTTTTATATTCAATTAAGGGGATTGTAGTTAAATTAAATTTTTTATGGTGTTTTTTAAAATCCAAAGATAGTACAGGGTCAATATAATCAAAGATATATACTTTTTCTTTACCCGTTAAGTTTGATTTGGTTAATTCCCATAGTAAAGACATTATTTTTGAAGTATTAAGATTATTTAATAATGCTAAATCTATTTTTTCTGTCCAAATTTTTATGGGATCCATGTTTAATGATGTTTTGGATGTTAATGGTACTGAATTATCATTTTGATATAACCAATACAGATGCCTTAACCTATTTAATCCTTTTTGAGCTGCTCGTAGAGAAGAAAAGGTAAAATTTAATCTTGTTCTATAATTTGTCATAAGGCATAAATAGCGAAAGGCTAACGGATCCATTGCCCTTGATGTAATATCAGAAATCAAATATTCATTTTGTTTGGATTTAGACATTTTTATCCCATCAGAAAGTAAATGTTGTCCATGTACCCAGTAGTTCACATGTTTTTGTGAAAAACAACCTTCACTCTGAGCAATTTCACCTTCGTGATGTGGAAAAATGTTGTCTACCCCGCCAGTATGGATATCAAAATATGAACCAAGATATTTTTGTGACATTGCTGAGCATTCAATATGCCATCCGGGAAATCCATCTCCATATTTGCTCGGCCATTTTAAAGTTCTGTCTTTATCAGCTGATTTCCATAACGCAAAATCTCTAGAATTTAATTTATTAGGGTCAATTTCTTCATTATTTAAAGTTTCTAAATTACTGATATTGCCAGATAATATGCCATAATTTTCAGATTTTGAAATATCAAAATATACATTTTGATTTACTTGATATGCTATGTTTTTTTGAATTAAAGTATCTATCATTTCTAACATGTCATTAATATGATCAGTAGCTTTTGGCATATAATCAGGGGGGGAAATATTTAGAACTTGTTCATCTTTTAAAAATTTATTAGTGTAAAATGAAGCTATTTCTTGTGGGGTTTTTCCTTCTTTTATAGCTGCAACTATTACTTTGTCTTCACCTTGCTCTAGCATTTCCTGTCTCATATGACCGACATCAGTAATGTTCTTTACATGTATTGTTTCATAACCTATATGAATAAAAGTTTTTTTCAAAATATCTGAAAGTATATAAGTTCTCATATTTCCTATATGAGCATCTCTGTATACTGTTGGTCCGCATGTATATATTTTAATTTTTTTGCCAATAGGCTTGAAAGGTTCTAGCTTTTTTTTCAATGTATTGAACAAAACAAGGTTTTGTTTTTTTTCATTATCCATGAATTATAAATTTATTTATTTTATACCTTGTATTAATTGTAATTGTTATTAAAAAAAGGTTCTAATAAATTGTTATACATTTAAGCTCAATTTTATATAAATGCAAAGTGTTGGTTATTTTTTAGTTTCAAATTCAAATAATAAGCAGATAAAATCACAAATTAAATCTGACTTTGAAGAATATTGTGAATTAAATGGGCATACTTCAATTCAGATTTATACTGATAACAATTCTACTAGATTAACAATGTTTAGCGAATTTGAAAAATTGAAACATGATGTAAAGGCCAATAACAAAAAATATCTTATACTAATTAACAATTCATCTGATTTGGGTAGAGATATTATAGAGATAGTAAGAAATTTACTGTGGTTTGATTTATATCAATGTAAAGTTTTGTGTATGAATGAAATTACCCCTGATCCTTATCAAGATACAGTTAATAGATATACTTTAAATAATATTTCAGATAACAATTGGTCAGCATATGTGACATCAAGAATGAAAGAAAAATTTTTAACTGGAAAATGGTTAGGGAGAGTTCCCTATGGATACGATATTAATGATTTAGGATATTTAACTCCTAATTCCAAAGAAAGAACCGTTGTAGAAAACATATTTGATTATTATATGAATAAAAATTATGGTATAAGGAAAATCACTGCTTTTTTAAATCAAAAAAAATATAAAACTAAAAAAAATAATTTATGGAGTATTTCTACATTATATGATTTATTGAAAAACCCCGTTTATATTGGAACTGTAAAAAGGTTTGGTGTGTCAATTCCTAATTCACATGATCCTATTATAGAAAATAAAATATTTTCAGATGTTCAGAAAAAATTATATTCACGCAGTCCTATAAGAACTGCAGTTAATCCTGAAAAATATAGTTTGTCAGGATTATTATATTGTGAATTTTGTAATTCTAAAATGATTGGAGTTACAAAAAAAATTAAGTGGTCAAATATAAATTCAAAATTTAATGAAATGAATTATAGATATTATAAATGTAGTGGTAAGCAAAATAATGGTAGTTGTGTGTCTAATTCTATATCTGCTACAGATATGGAAAATAAATTTTATAAACAATTTGATAATGATTTAAATAATCAAAAAGTAGATATAAATAAAAAACTTCCTAAAATAGTTAAAAAAATCCAAACGAAAAGAAGTCAATCACTAGTGAATGCAAAAAATTTATTTGTATCAGCTTTGGCAAATATGGCTCATGGCAAATTTGATGTTAGCGTTTTAAGATTATATTTGAATAAATATGACAAATTACTTGAATCAGGACATAAAACAATTGATAAGGAATTAATTTTAAGAGATAAAGCATTGAAACTTAATTTAATCAATAAAATTTATGTTTCAAATTCAAATTATAAAATTATGTATGAACGAGCATCTTAATCAGATTGTGTAATTACTGATTCTGATCTTAATTCATTGATTTCTTTATCGGAATAACCAAGTTCTTTTAAAATCACATTATTATGTTCTCCAAGTAGCGGGGGAGGGAGTTTTAAACTTTGTGGATTTTCTGAAAATTTTATTGGAAAACTTAAATTTTGTATTTTACCTAGTTTTGTATGATTTAAGTTTATTACAGTTTCTCTATCTTTAATTTGCTCATGATTTAATACTTCGTGCATGTTTAAAATCGGGCCACAAGGTACGCCAGCAGAAATTAATATTTCTACCCATTCTGAAGTAGTCTTTAATTCGAATTCGCTATTTAATAAAGTGACCAATTGATTTATATTTTTCATTCTAGATGAGTTGTCTAAATATTTTTCTGTGGTTATAAATTCAGGTTTATTAATAGCGTGACAAAGTTTTTCCCAATTAGCTTGATTTGCTGCACCTATATTTATATAACCATCATTAGTCTTAAATGCTTGATATGGAGCTGATAATCTATGTGCTGTCCCACTTTGAGAAGATATTTCCTGTGTTGCAAAATAAATTCCAGATTCCCAAATTGTGTATGACAGACCAGATTCTAATAATGAAGTTTCTACAAATTGACCTTTATTAGTTTTTAGCCTTTTTATATAAGCTGCCAATATTCCCATAGCAGCATAGGACCCTGCGTTCAAATCACATATAGGCACTCCGATTTTAACAGGGTCTCCCTTAGGTGTTCCTGTTAAACTCATAAGTCCAGACATTCCTTGAGCTATCAGATCAAATCCTGGTCGATCTTTATATGGACCTGTTGTTCCAAAGCCCGAAATACTACAATATATTATTTTTGGATTTATTTTGCTTATGACATCATCAAACCCAAGTCCCATTTTTTCTAAAGAACCCGGTCTGAAATTTTGAATAAAAACATCAGCAGTTTTGATTAAGTCTGTTAAAATTTTGAGTCCTTTAGGGTCTTTCATGTTTAATGCTATACTTTTTTTATTTCTATTTATCATTAAAAATGCTGCAGATTCACCATCAATAAATGGTGGACCAAATCTTCTTATATCATCTCCGCCATTAGGTTTTTCTACTTTGATTATTTCTGCGCCCATGTCTCCAAGCATCATTGTGCAAAAAGGCCCTGCAAGTATTTGTGTACAATCTATAACTTTTAATCCATCTAATATATTGTTCATTTAATTACCTTTGAATTTGATTGATTATTCTGTTTTCTAAAAAATTAATAGTGGCAATGTTATTACTCATTTTAGGAGATATATTTTGATTTGTATCCATAATGTGCATACGTAGATAATAAACAGATGATTTAATTTGATGTACTTAATGATAATTGACAGAAGGGATTGTGGCTACTATACTTTTGATAAAATATTAAAGGCTATGATCAGAATAGTATATATATTTAAACTCTAAAGAGAGAATTTTGGATAGTGTAAACTAGCTGTGATCCAAATGAGAGTGATTATATAGAATGGACCTGTGAGCTGAAACAATTATTTTTATTAGCTGTTTAAGTGACTATTATTTTTATAGTAGTAATAAGGGTGGCACCGCGGTATAACCGTCCCTTTGTGGACGGTTTTTTTTATTTAAAGTTTAGGAATAATAATGAGTGAAATAAGAGTATTTAGTGGCATACAACCATCTGGTGACATGCATTTAGGTAATTATTTGGGAGCTGTTAGACAATGGGTTGAGAATCAGGGTAAAGGTAAGCAAAATTTTTATTGTATTGTTGATTTACACGCTCATACAATTTTACGAGATTCTCAAGAATTGAGAGATAATACTAGAAGCTTAGCTGCTATGCTTTTTGCCTGTGGACTTGATCCAAATATATCTACTATTTTTATTCAAAGCCAAGTAAGAGCGCATGCAGAAGCTTGCTGGCTTTTAAATTGTGTAACCCCTTTAGGCTGGTTAGAGAGAATGACTCAGTATAAGGATAAAAAAGACAAATTAAATAGTATTTCTGCTGCATTACTTGATTATCCTGTGTTACAGGCAGGGGATATTATTTTATATGATGCAAATGAAGTCCCTATTGGTGAAGATCAAAAACAACATGTTGAATTATCTAGAGACATAGCACAAAGATTTAATAATTTGTTTGGAGAAACTTTTGTTTTACCTGAACCTGTAGTTCCTGAGATAGGTGCTCGAGTAATGAATTTAAATAATCCTTTATCAAAAATGTCTAAAAGTTTTCAGGAAAATGATGGTGGAGTAGTTGGATTATTAGATAGTGATTCTGAAATTCTGAAAACAATTAAAAGAGCAGTAACAGATTCAGGCAATGAAATTCAATTTTCTGAAGATAAAGATAAAGCAGGAGTAAATAATTTACTTGGGATATATAAAGTAATAACTGGTAAATCCATTAAAGATGTGGAAAAAGATTTTGAAGGAGCAAAAGGGTATGGGGTACTAAAAGAAAAAGTGGGAGAAATTGTAGTAGATACTGTATCTCCAATCAGGACTAGATATCAGGAATTTATGAGTGACCCTTCAGAATTAGATCGCTTATTAGCAATCGGTGCTGAAAATGCACGCTCTATTTCAGAACCAAAAGTTGTAGAAATGAAAAATAAAATGGGCTTTATATAAATGAAAAATATAGTTGATTTTCAACAGTTTGATGCAATGTATGATGGCAAAAGTTATATTGCCTTAGGAAGAGAACTATATGTGGATCTTGAAACTCCTGTTTCAATTTTTTTAAAAGTTTCGAAAGGTAAAAACTCTTTTTTATTAGAAAGCGTAGAAGGAGGAGAATCCATAGCGCGTTATAGTTTTATTGGATTGGGAGGTTATGATAAATATTTATCAAAAGATGAAGACCCATTAAAAATCATTTCAGAATTAATAGATATAAACATTATTAAACCAGAGTGGTTGGAAAGATTTTTCGGAGGGTTGGTTGGTTATATTTCTTATGATTCAGTCAAATATTTTGATGAAATTAATTTGCCAACAGAGAAAGGTTTGGATTTACCGGAATCATGTTTTTTATTTGTTACAGATTTTCTGGTGTATGATCATTTGAAACATAGATTATTTATTGTTTCATATGCTGATTGTTCTAAGGGATCTAGTCGAGATATTTATGAAAATACGTATAAAAAGATTGATGAAATACAAAATAGATTCCAAAATAAAAAGTCAGAAGTTTATAGAGAAGAAAATAACAATGTTAATATAAATTCGTCAGAAAATATTTCAAAAGAAAATTTTATTGAAAATGTTAAAAAAATAAAAGAGTACATTGAAGAAGGAGAAATTATTCAAGCAGTATATTCTAGACGTATTTCTAAGAAAACTACTGCTCATCCATTTATGATTTATAGAGCCTTAAGGTCTATAAACCCTTCTCCTTTTATGTATTATATGGATCTTGAGGATCATTTTGTTGTAGGTGCCTCCCCTGAATTACTGGTCCAAGTGGAGAATGATACCATTAATTCTGTACCTATAGCAGGGACTAGACCTAGAGGTATAAATGAAGAAGAAGATGCATTGATTATGGCAGAATTACTTTCTGATCCTAAGGAAAATGCTGAACATGTGATGTTGGTTGATCTTTCTCGTAATGATGTTGGCAGAGTGAGTGTCCCAGGATCTGTTGAAGTTACTGAGTATATGGATGTAAAAAAATTTTCTCATGTTATGCACCTTGTTTCAAAAGTTACTGGCAAGAAAAATCCTGATATTTCTTCATTGGATGTGTTTAAAGCATGTTTTCCTGCAGGAACAGTATCTGGAGCACCGAAAATAAGGGCAATGGAAATTATTTCTGAATTAGAAAAAGATACAAGAGGTCCTTACGCTGGAGCATTGGGATTATTTGATTTTTTTGGAAATATTGAAGTTTGTATAACTTTACGGACATTATTAATTAAAGATGGAATCGCTTCAGTTCAATCCGGCGGTGGAATTGTATTTGATAGTATTCCAGAATTAGAATTCGAAGAACATTTATATAAAGCACAAGCTGTGTTAAAAGCAATTGAAACAGCGGAAGAACAGGAGTTTAGATATATATAATGATTTTACTTTTAGATAATTATGATAGTTTCACATATAATATTTATCAGATAATAGCTGAAAATGTTTCTGATACTTTGGTATACAGAAACGACGAAATTAATATTCAAAAAATAAATGAACTTAATCCAGATAAAATAATTATTTCTCCTGGGCCATCTCACCCGAAAAATTCTGGTATATGCAAGCAAGTTGTTGAACACTTTGGTCCCAATATTCCAATATTAGGTGTTTGTTTAGGCCATCAGGTTATAGGCCATACTTATGATTCAATTATTGAAAAAGCACCAGCAATTTTTCATGGTAAAACTTCATTGATTGAACATAATAATAATGAACTTTTCAATGGTGTTTCAAATCCTTTTAATGCTATGCGTTATCATTCTTTGATAATTAATGAAAAATCATTAAATAAAGATTTTGAAAAAATTGCGTGGACTGAAGATGGTTTGGTGATGGGGATTTCACATAAAATATTTCCCATGTATGGGATACAATTTCATCCAGAATCAATAGGTACTGATTTTGGAGAAAAAATTTTATTAAATTTTTTAAATATGTAAAATGAAAAATATTAATTACATAACTAATAAATTATTAAATAAAAATAATCTTTCATTTGAAGAATCTTATGATCTTATGAATCAAATCATGTCAGGCAATATATCTGAAATTAAGCTTTCTTCAATACTTACCACATTATCACTGAAAGGAGAATCTGAAGATGAAATAGCAGGAATGGCAAAATCTATGCAAGAGAATGCTTTAAGATTGGAAACTAAATATGATTGCTTAGATATAGTTGGAACGGGAGGAGATAATCAATCAACATTTAATGTTTCTACTACTGCTGCTTTAGTTGCTGCTTCATCAGGAGTTAAAATAGCTAAGCATGGGAATAGAGCAGCTTCTGGAAATAGTGGTAGTGCAGATGTATTAGAAGCTTTAAATATAAATATAGATGTTGATATTAATAAATCTATTAAAATGTTAGATGATCATAATTTTACTTTTATGTTTGCTCAAAAATATCATCCTTCTATGAAATACGCTATGCCAACAAGAAAAGAATTAGGTTTCAAAACCATTTTCAATAATCTTGGCCCACTTACAAATCCTGCAAATTGTAAATATTTGATGATCGGAGTGTCTGACATTGATACTGGAAATAAAATTTCAAATGCTCTTAGAATATTAAATAAAACCGCATTAGTAGTTCATGGTATGGAAGGATTAGATGAAGTAAGTATTTCAGGTGATACATATGTATGGGAAATCAGGCCAGGCTCTTCATTAAATAAAGTACCAGATAATTTAACAAGTTTGGCAGCATCAACAGCTTCATTAAAAGAATATAAAATAAACCCAGACCAGTTTGGACTTAAAAAAATCCCAATAGAAAAATTAATTGTGAATTCCCCACAACAAAGTGCCATGAAAATCACTGAATTATTTGAAGGAGAAAATTATGAATTATTAGATTGTGTAATTCTTAATGCCGGATTGGGGTTATATATTTCTGGGCAATCAAAAGATATAAAATCAGGAATTCTAATAGCTAAAAAAAATATTGAAAATGGAAATGCCTCAAAATTAATAAATAATCTTTCTAAAAATTTTTAAATGAATATACTTGAAAAAATAGTTAATGAAATTCAAATTGATTTAATAGATAAAAAAAAATTATTACCTATTGAGTCATTGGAAAAAAATATAAATTATAACAGTGATTTTCCCAACTTTTATGATGTATTAAATAATGATTTTGTGAGTTTGATAGCAGAATTAAAAGACACATCACCAAGCAAAGGGAAATTAATGAAAGGTAAAAACTTTAATAATTTAGCTAAAACCTATTTGGATGCAAATGTTAACGCTGTATCTGTAGTTACTGAAAAAAATTTTTTCAAAGGATCTTTAGATAACATAATTAATTTTAAAAAATTAAATGAATATAATTCCACCCCTGTATTGAGAAAAGATTTTATAATTGATAAATATCAAATATATGAGTCAAAATTTTATGGAGCTGACGCTATCCTATTAATAGCTAGTATTTTATCTCAGAAGCAATTGAATGATTTTGTGTTATTAGCAAAAAAAATTGATTTAGAGTGCCTAGTTGAAGTTCATAATTTAAACGAACTTGAAAAGGCTTTGACAACCCCTGCAAGAATAATTGGAATTAATAATAGAAATTTAAATGATTTTTCTGTTGATATTAATACAACTTTGAATTTAATAAAAAATATTCCTGATCATGTATTAAAAGTGAGTGAAAGCGGAATTTTTAATAAGAATGATATTTCAGTTTTAGGCAATGTAGGATGTAACGCTGTTTTAATAGGAGAGGCTATCATAACCTCTGATGATCCTTATAAAAAAATTATAGAATTAACAAATGACTAAAATAAAAATTTGTGGGCTAAAAAATAAAACCGATGCTATTTTTGCAGCTTCTTTAGGAGTAGATTATTTGGGAATGATTTTTGTTGAAAATGTGAAAAGAAAAATTACATTTGATCAGGCTAAAGATATAGTAAAATCTCTGAGTGAAATAAAAAACAAACCTAAACTTGTAGGCTTGTTTGCTGATCAACCTTTGGATTATGTTAAGAATACTTTCGATAAATTTTCCTTAGATTATGTTCAATTATGCGGTGATGAAAGTTTTGAATATTTATGTGATTTAGATTTACCTTTTATTAAGCAAATTAAAATTTCCGAAAATATAAAATTAACAAATGTATTTGATTGCATTGAAAAGATTCAATCTATAGGAGGATTGATCTCAATAGATAGTTATATGAAAGGCCATTATGGTGGATCTGGTAAATTAATCAATTTATCTAATGCAAAAAAAATAATACAAAAATACAATGTTTTATTAGCTGGAGGATTGAATACGGAAAATATTCAGGAGATTACTGAAGACTTAACCCCATGGGGAGTAGATGTGTCTTCGGGAGTAGAATTCAACGGGATTAAAGATAAAGATAAAATAGAGAGTTTTATTCTTTCAGTTCAAGGAGTTAAATATTAATATTATTTCAACAGATAATACCCTCATTAATGATTTGGATAAAAATTTAAATCCTAAAATATCTGGAGATATTAGAACAGATCTTAAAACACGAATGATATACGGAACTGATGCTAGTATTTATCAAATTATACCAATTGGTGTTGCTTTTCCTAAATCAAAAGATGATCTACAGCAAATAATGTCATATGCATTTGATAAAGAAATTTCTATTACCCCCAGAGGAGGAGGAACAAGTTTAGGCGGACAAACAGTGGGAGAGGGTTTGATTGTTGATTTTTCAATGTATATGAATAAAGTTTTAGATTTTAATCCTGAAGAAAATTGGGTTGAAGTCCAGCCTGGAATTATTTTAGATGAGCTTAATAAATATATGGAGCCTGCAAATAAACTTTTCGGACCTGATCCGAGTACCAGTAATAGAGGGAATATAGGTGGTGCTATAGGAAACAATTCTTGCGGTGCTCACTCTTTATTATGGGGAAAAACAATAGATAATGTATTAGAACTTGATGCATATACTGTGGGTGGGAATCCATTAAAATTAGGGTATGAAGGAAAGAGATATTTTGAAGAGAATAATAATAATCTAAATTCAAACCATGAAAAAATTTCAAGTAAGTTAATTGAATTTAGACAAAATATAATTGAAGAAATTAAATTAAAATATCCTTCTATACAAAGAAGAGTATCTGGTTATAATTTAGATGAATTGATTAATGTAGAAAATTTTAATTCGGCTAAATTTGTTGTGGGATCAGAAGGTACATTGGTAGCATTTTCAAAAGCTAAAGTACTTGTTCATGATAAACCTAAATTTACAGGATTAGCTTTGGTTCATTTTGATGAATTGATTGCTTCAATGGAAGCAACAGTTTCAATCTTAGAACATAATCCATCTGCTATTGAACATATTGGTAATATGATTTTGAGACAGGCTAAAAACAATCTAGAGTATTCAAGAATGATGACATTTATTGATGGAGATCCTGATTCAGTCCTCGCAGTTGAAATGATTGCTGATAGCGGAGCTGAACTTGAAGATAAGTTGAATAAATTAAAAATTAATTTAGATAAACAAAAATATGGATATTCTACAAAATTATTATTGAAAAATTCTGAACAACAAAAAGTATGGAATATAAGAAAAGCAGGTTTAGGATTAATGATGAGTACTCCAGGAGATTACAAAGCTATCCCCTTTGTAGAGGATACAGCTGTTGATCCTAAGTACTTACCTGTATTTGTTAAAGAATTTGATCAGATTGTACAGTCATATAATACAACTGCTGGTTATTACGGACATGCAAGTGTTGGATGTTTACATATAAGACCTTTAATTAATCTTAAAGTGGAAGATGAAGTTAATAAAATGAAATTGATTGCATCAGATATAACTGATCTGGTAATAAAATACGGTGGATCTATTAGTGGTGAACATGGTGATGGATTGGTTAGAAGTATTTGGAATAAAAAAATGTATGGAGATAAAATCTACAATGCTTTCCGAGAATTAAAAGAAGTTTTTGACCCGTATAATTTGATGAATCCCGGAAAGATTATTAATTCACAAGATATTGATCAAAATTTAAAGATAGGACCTAAATATAAAACTTATGATATTGATACAGGATTTAATTTTACTAAAGAACAAGGATATGCCTCTGCGATAGAAATGTGTAATGGGCAAGGAGCTTGTAGAAAAGTAACTTCAGGTGTGATGTGTCCATCTTATATGGTAACTAGAGATGAAGAACTTTCAACCCGAGGTAGATCAAATGCTCTTAGAGGTTTAATTTCGGGGCAATTACCTAATTCTAGTTGGAAGGATAAAAATTTATTTAGAATTTTTGATTTGTGTTTGGAATGTAAAGCTTGTAAATCTGAATGCCCATCAAATGTTGATATGGGAAAGTTAAAATATGAATATCTAAACCAGTATTATAAGTCTAATAAACGCCCTTTATCTCAAAAATTTATTGGTAATATTGGGTTTTTCAGTAAAATGGGATCTCTAACTGCTGTATTAACTAATTATGTTATAGATTTGAGTATTGTTAAAAAATTATTAGATATATTTTTTAATATCGATTCCAGAAGGACATTGCCGAAATTTGCAAAAAAAAGTTTAGTATCTCTTTTTAGTGATACATCCTTAGATAAGTATCAGAAATCTGTTTTATTATTTCCTGACACATTTTTAAATTATCAAAACCCTGAGATTGGTTTGGCTGTCAAGAAAATATTAAATAAACTGGGATATAATGTCATTGTTCCTGATGATACAAAATGCTGTGGACGCCCTATGTTATCTTCTGGTCAGATAGATAAAGCTAAAATCAATATTAAGCATAATATTGATAATTTATATGAATATGTAAAAAATGGAATAGAAATAATAGGAATAGAACCAAGTTGCATTCTTGGTTTTCAGGAAGATTTTATTGATCTTTTAGAAGGTGAATATCAAGATAAGGCTGAAAAAATCAAATCTAATATTTATATTATTGATGAATTTTTTACAAAAAATAAAATTTGGAAAAAGATTAAATTTAATAAACATAAATATGAAAAAATTATAGTACAACCTCATTGCCATCAACAATCAATTTTAGGAAATGCATCTTTGAAATTATTGCTTGAAAAATTTGGATTTGATAATTGTGAGTATGTTGAAAATGGATGTTGTGGCATGGCAGGATCATTTGGCTATTTTAAAGATAAATATGATATGTCAATTGCTTTAGCTGAGAGAGATTTAATTCCTAGAATTAAAAGAACAGAAGGCAAAATTGCTGTTGTGGCAGCTGGGGTATCATGTAGAGAACAAATAAACCATGGAACTGATACGCGAGCAAAACATCCTGTCGAAATTATAGCTGAGATTATCTAAGTTCTTTTTTTTGTTTCTTTTGCAAATATCATTACTGCAAGAGTGCAGATTGATATAAGTATCCCGTCTACTAATAATGCTGAACTAAAATTCATTTGCTGAATAATAAAACCCAGTATTGGTGGGCCTACCATAAATCCGAAGTCACCAAACGTTCTGTATAAACCCATTGTTACTCCTTCATAACCTTTAGGAGCATTATCAGCAAATAACGTAACAGTTGAAGATGTTAATGATCCTTCCCCTATTCCAAGAAGAACTGCAACTAATAAAATCATAGGGTAAGAATTGGCATTATCAAATAAAAATAATCCTAGTAAAATTATACTTGTTCCAGGGATTAGAAGGGTTTTTCTTCCTAATTTATCAACAATATATCCCGACATAGATGCTGCTGTTAATTGAGCAAGAGAAGTTATACTAAAAAATCCTCCAATATTTGATGCAGTTAATCCTTTGTTTTGTATTAAAAGTGGGGCTATAGTAAATCTTCCTCCAGATCTGTGGAAAAATTGTGACATGGTCATTAGTCCTATTGGTAATAATCCAGATCTAATGAATAAATATAGCAATTGGAATATTCCGAGATTCTTTTTTGTTTTGGAATCAGTTGTTTGGTTTAAATTTTGATTTATATTTGAAGGCTCTATAACAGTTGTTATTATTAATATAATCGCTATAACTAAAGAAATTGACGCAAAAATGAATGGGCTGGTGAATCCATATAATTCACCTATATAACCTCCAATTATTGGTCCTATAGTTTGCCCAATTAAAATAGATATTGTTTGTAAACTCAATATTCTTCCTCTGTTATTTAAGTTAGACATATCTCTTAAATAAATGCTTGCTCCAACGAAATGCATTCCTCCTCCAAAACCCGTGATTAATCTTGATAATAGAATGAGCTGAATTGAATCAACAGATCCGGTAAGAAAATACCCAATAGATGCTATTAAAGGACCAATAACTAAGATTGGTTTTCTACCAATTTTTTGTGCTAATATTCCTGATGGAAGATTTGTAATAAATCTTCCAGCACCAAAAATCCCAACAGCGAAACCAGCTATAGCTGCTGTATGTCCTAGGTTTTGTACAAGAAGAGGTAAAATTGGGTTAGTTGCTCCTTGCCCAATAGTAAAAAGAAATACAGAAGCACAAACACCAAATATACTTACCATGATTTTTATATTTGAAATAGTATTTGGTTCGTGGGTTGAATTCACTATGTTTTATATTTGTTGATGAAAATTACTGAAAATTGTTAATCTGGTAGAATTGTACACTCACCACCGGATTCGGTATATTTGTTAATTTGAGTTTGATTTATACATGAGACTGAATTTATTAACTGTTTTGAAGATACTGCATACCCGGCTCCATCAAGAGCTATCCCTGAACTAATTCTTTTAACATAAGTATTCATACCTATTACATCACCTGATTTAATTACTAAGGGGCCGCCAGAATTTCCTGGATTTATAGCTGAGTCAGTTTGAATTATATCTCTTTTTTTTGAATTGTCATAAAATTTATATGAAACAATACCTGTAGTAGCTACTAATCCTGTTACTCCAAGAGGGTATCCCAGTGCACTAACTTCAGTTCCGGGTGTTAGTTTTTCTAATTCTTCAATGCTGACTAGTTTTAAAGGTTGATATTCGTTGGGTGAATTGAATGCGAGTATAGCTATATCCTGATTAGTATATTTCGCTTTTAATATTCCATTTAAAGGATATTCTAAGCCAGTTATGTAAATTTTTATGTTGTTATAGTTTTTGTATTTAAAGCAATGTTCATTTGTCAGTACAAAATATTCATTGTCATTTGTTGATTCATAATAATGACTTGCAATATCAAAAATAAAACCGGAACATGATTCTGTTCCGGCTCTTATTCTGATGATAGAAGATTGTATAGATGCGATTGCTTCAGGCCATTCAACAGAAGTAGATGTTGTTTCTAATATTTTTGTTCTGCCCAGAATATTATTTAAATCATATTCTGTATCTTTTTTCAAATTGCTTATTTTAGTATCCTGATTTTCTATTTTATCTGAAAAGTCTTTGTATATATTAAGATTATCTTCTAAAGATTTGGTTTTATCCAAAGCTGCTTTTAGCTCAGCACTGATTTTATCACTTTTTTCTTTTTCAGCTAAAAGTTCGGCATTGATTCTTTTTGTTTTTTCCGCTGCGACTTCTAATTTTGCTTTATTTTTTCTTTCTTGTTCTATTAAATATAATGATTTAGTTTCTAATTCTTTTTCTTTTGATTTTATTGTTAACTCTTGTTGATATAGAGCTTCTTTCTCAGATAATAATTTTTCATCACTAGCTTTTTGAATTGTATTGTTGGCTTTATCTAGAATTTGATTAGTTTTTTCAATGGAATTATTAATAGCTTCATCAGTTCGATTATTAGAATTATCAATATTTAAATTCATTTTATTTTGATACTGTAAAAGCATATTATCCTGATATATAGACAGTGCAACAAAGCCAAATCCCCACAATAAAATATTTATACATATTATGTAGAATATATTTTTTTTGTTCATTTCTTAATTAAAACCTTAAATGTAGTAAAATATTTTTTTTAATGATTATAATTATATCCTATTTATATAGGCAATTTATAATATTATTATGAATAATGATCTAAGAACTTATTTGAATAAAAAGATATCTGTATTACCTAAATGGTTATCTGAACATTTAAATCGTACTGCTAATTTAGCTATAGAATTTGCAAAACATTACAAAGAAGATATACAAAAATGTGAATTAGGAGCTTTGTCACATGATATTGTTAAACATTATGATAATGAGGATCTTTTAAATACTGTATTAGCAAAAAATATAGATTGTTTAGATTTTGAATTGAAAAACCCTAATGTTCTTCATGGCCCAGTAGCTTCTCATTTTATTTTGGATTACATTGATGATAATGTCTTATTTCAATCAGTAAGATGGCATACCTCAGGACATCAGTCATTTAATAATATAAGTAAAATAGTGTTTTTGTCAGACAAACTAGACCCATACAAGATCAGAAATAGACCAGAATTAAATGAAGTTAAAAAAATAGCTTTAGATAATTTAGATCTATCAATTATAAAATATTTTGATATTCAATTCGATTATTTTGAGTCTAGAAAAATACAAATTCATCCTGAATCAATTAAATTTTATGAGAGTTTAATTTAGGATTTTTGTTATTTTGATTGATAAATGATTTTTGTTTATTTGAATTACACAATAACTGGCAGGGATAATAAATTCAGAATATCCTTGCCCGGGATTAACAAATGTTACCCCTTTGTAAAGCTCTATATGAGGATCATGTGTATGCCCAAATAAAATATACTGAGGCTTGATATTGTCAAAATGATCTAAAATAAGTTCGTAATCTACAGGAGGTGCTCCTCCCCAATAAGGATGAATTACACCAAAGGTAATATCATTTACCTGGAATATTTTTTTCTCAGGCAAAGATTCTCTGATTTGTTTTGGATCTGAATTTCCATGAATTAAAATAGATTGTTTTGCATTTTTCTTTATTCCATTTATCACATTTTCTGATGTGATATCTCCACAATGTATAACCAAATCAGTATTTAATATTTGTTTTTTGATTTCAACATGAAGTTTATTATATGCATTTTGATGTGTATCAGAAATTATAAGGATATTTTTAATATTATTTAATGTAATCAATTTATTCAGAATCTGTTAGTTCAGATATAAATTCAGAATCAAATCCCAACGATTTTAATATTTCTTGTGTATGTTCTCCTAAATCAGGAGCAGCACGGCTAACTGATAATGGAGTTTCTGACATTTTTAATAGCGGGCCTACCATTTTGATTTTTCCTAGTAATGGGTGGTCAATATTTTTTACTAAATCATTTTCTATAATTTGTGGATGATCAACTAATTCTTCCACAAAATTTACAGGGCCTGCTGGCACTCCATTTTTAACAAAAATTTCAAGCCAATCTTTTACTGTTTTCTTTTTCATAAGAGTTTCAAATAGAGGTACTAATTTTTCATTAAATTCATATGTTTCATCAGAGTATGGATCATAATTCTCTTCAAATCTTATGTCATGGACTTTATGTACATCAGCAAATTTTTTCCTAAGAGTTTCACTTAAACATGCAACTGCAATAATACCGTCTTTTGCTTGATAAGTTCGATAGTAATGGTTATGAACTGTCTTACTGCTCAATTTTTGATATTCTTCGAGAATGTTGTCGTATGATTCTCCTGCTTCTCTCATTTCGGATAATGTATTTTTAAAATTTGATCTTATTTCTGAATCAAAGGTTTCTGATTCAAAAAATCTACCATTTTGTACATTTAATGCTGAAGCTAGTAATGTTGTTTCTATTTTTTGTCCTTTTCCTGTTTTTTCTCTATGGTATAGTGCTGCACATATGCTCCAAGCCATCCCTAACCCGGTTGTATAATCAGCAACAGCAGTAGATTGTATTTGTTGTGGTACTCCGTTATTTACCTTATTTTCGGCTGCCATTAAACCACTCATGGCTTGCGCGATCAGATCATAACCAGGTCTGTGGCTATCAGGTCCAGATCTGCCCCAGGCTGTATTATCGCAATAAATTAATTTTGGATTGTATTTTTTTACAGTTTCATAATCTACTTTTAATTTTTCAGGAACATCTGGCCTTGAATTTATTATCATTACATCAGAAATCTTACAAAGTTTTTCAACAATTTTGTGTGATTTTGGATTTTTTAAATCTATAGTCATTCCCTTTTTACCTCTATTAAGGGCAAAAAAAGATCTTCCATACCCAGTAATTCCTGGTATTATTTCAAGTGCATATCTCCACGGATCACCAGAGGGGGGTTCTATTTTTATTACTTCGGCCCCCATATCGCTAAGCATTGACCCTGCAAAAGGCGCAGCAATAATTTGACTAAATTCTATAATTCTTATACCTTCTAATGGGCCAGCCATAAATTATTGCCTTGTTCTTGTATAATTATCGTTTTATTATGAGATGATCTTAAAGATATAATAACAAAAATTCAAGTTAAAAATTAGTTTGTAGGAGTAAAAATGAATAATAATAAAACTGCAATCATTACTGGAGCAGGAACAGGGATTGGCAAAGGAATCGCATTAAAATTTGCCGATAATAATTTCAATCTAATTCTAGCAAGTAGAAATGTGAATAATTTAAATAACGTAAAAAAAGAGTGTGATTTACTTAATAATAATTCAAGCTTTGTGATTCAGACAGATATTACTGATGAAAAAAGTGTTGAAAATTTATTTTCAGAATCTAAGTCAAAGTTTGGCAAAATAGATGTTTTAATAAATAACTCTGGTGTTTTTGATGGTGGTGCTCTAGATGAAATGTCAGTAGAAACTTGGGATAAAGTGATAAGTGTGAATTTGAGAGGAGCTTTTCTGTGTCTTAGACAAGCTATGAAGATAATGAAATTTCAAAAATATGGAAGAATAGTTAATATTGGAAGTATTTCTGGCCAGGTTCCGAGATTAAATTCTGCACCATATACTACATCTAAATTTGGGTTAACAGGCTTAACTAAAGCTGCCGCCTTAGAGGGCAGAGATTTCAACGTAGTTGTTTCAATTGTTCATCCAGGTAATGTAATTACTGAATTAAGAGCTAACAGAGGGGAAGATAAAGATATAGAACCAATGATGGAACCTAAAGATATTGCAGAATTAGTGTATTTAACTACAAATCTTCCATCAAATGTAAATTTATTAGAGAGTGTGATGTTGCCAAATACACAACTTTACGTAGGGAGAGGATAAATTACATTAATTCATCTAATTGTGATTGTATTTTTATTGCATTTTCATCATCAAATTTTGGAAAACTTATAATTATACATTTCCCGTTTTTTAACCATAAAAACAACGTTGAATGTTCTTTTAATCTAAATATACTTTTAGGGATTAGAAAGAGTCCATATATTAAAGGTATGATACCTATAATAAAGAATATGGTTTGAAATATATTATTCAGAAATGGAATTATTGATATTGCAATTAAAATACCTAATCCTATAGAAAAGTATTTTATTCCTTCTTTAATTCTATTTTCTTCTCCTTGACTCATCATGATCTCAATATTATGTATTTCGGAGAAGGAGACTTCCTTTTTTATTGTGAATATATTTTTATTTGATATTTTCCCTGTGATGACTCTTTGATTTGTTAACTTGCATATCATAGTATCAACAAGAATTTTTTCATTTTGATTTAGATTCATATTATTGAATTTTACTTTTAAGACATAATTGTAATATAAAGTTTATATATCTGTAAGTTATAATCCAAATAATATGAATGAAAATTTACATATTGCCATAGATGGCCCGGCTGCATCTGGTAAAACTGATACAGGGAAATTACTTGCTCAAGAAATAGGAATATCATTTTTAGATACTGGATTAATGTATAGAGCTATGACTTATTATTTAATTAACTCCAAACTAGATGAAAATGATTTTGATCTAATTAATAAAGATATTTTTGATGATATAAATATCGAAGTGTTTGATAGTCAAAATGTATATTTAAATAATATCGATATTTCAAAAATGATTTTTTCTGATGATGTAAATAATAAAGTTTCTCTATATGCTGGAATTCAAAGTATCAGAGAAAATCTTGTAAAGAAACAACAATTAATTGCCGAAGATAATGATATTGTTATGGTGGGAAGAGATATAGGGACAGTTGTGTTACCTAATGCAAAGTTTAAATTTTTCTTAGATTGTAGTTTAAATACTAGAGCTATACGTAGAATGCATCAAGATGATAAAAAGAAACTTACAAATGAAAAAGATAAGTTAAATCATAGAGATTTACTTGATAAAAATAGAGAAATATCTCCATTGCTATCTGCTGATGATGCTGTAATTATATTTAACGATCATATCAATTTAGAAGAAACTGTAAATTTAATAAAAAATATTGTTTTAAATTAAATGCTAAACTTAAATAAAATATGTAATTTCATACAATTAAAAATTCTTAATGCTTTTGCCGAATTTCATATTGAAGGTGTTAATAATATACCTATTAATGGGCCATTGATTTTTGTAGCTAATCATCAGGCTTATGTGGATCCAAGTTTAATTAGTGTAATTTCCCCCAGAAAAGTAAATTTTGTTGCTAAATCTGAAGTTTTTAAATTTGTACCTGTTGCTGCACTACTTAAATCTTATGGAGCACATCCAATTAAAAGAAATAGATTAGACCTTAATTTTTTTCGATGGGCAATAAAGATACTTAATAACGGTGAAGCTTTGTGTTTATTTCCTGAAGGAACAAGATCTAATGGTATTTTAAAGAAAGGATTACCCGGAATAGTTCATTTAGCAGTGAGATCAGGTGTGAATATTATCCCTGTTGGAATTGAAGGTACAAATAAAAATCGAGGAATAAGTGGTGTACTATTCCCAAGAGGGAAAATAATTGTTAAAGTTGGTAAAGCTTTTAAATTCGAAAAATCAAATAAATCTTTATCCAGAGATACTACAGATGCTATTTTAGCCAAAATAATGAATAATATAGCTGAATTAATACCTTCAGGTATGAGAGGAATATATAAATAATTAATATTTATTAAACAATTGTTAATTAAAATGTTTTTTTATCAGGATAAATAATGTGTGGAATAGTAGGAAATATAACAGATAAATCTATAAAAAATATGTTAATGAACGGATTAGCTGAGTTAGAATATCGTGGCTATGACAGCGTTGGTTTAGCAATTATCGGATCAAATAATAAAATCTCAATAATTAAAAATAAAGGTAAAATTAAAGATTTTGCAAATAAATATAAAAATAAATCTCTTGAAGGTAATCTAGGTATAGGACATACCAGGTGGGCTACTCATGGTATTCCATCTGAAATTAATGCACATCCCATTTATAGTTCTGATAAAAACTTAGCTGTTGTACACAATGGGATTATAGAAAATTATATTGATATTAAAAAAGATTTAATTAAAGAAGGATTTAAATTTTTCACTGATACAGATACTGAATGTATTGCAAACTTAATTTCTTCATTTTTAAAAAAAGATTTTAATATGATTGACTCTATAACAAAAACTTCAGAACGTATTTTAGGGCATGCGGCAGTTTTAGTTATTTCTGAGCATTTCCCATCAACTATTTTTGGATTTAAAAAAGGATTTGCAGGCTCTATCTTAATAAGTAAAAATAATGAAGAGATTTCTATTTCGAGTGATTTACAGGCTTTAAGTTTTGATTCAGGAGAATATGTGGTTTTAGAAGATAATGAAATATTTTCAGCAAAAAGAAATAAAGTGGAAATATATGTAGAGCAAAAACCTGTTTCAAAAGAATGGAAGAAAATTGATGGAAAATCTGAATTAGTTACAAAAGGTAAATATAAGTATTTCATGGAAAAAGAAATTTATGAGCAACCACAAATTTTTTTAGATAATTTCAGTGGAAGAATCGATTTTGTAAATAAATCAATAAGTTTTAAGGATGAAATATATAATCTAGATTTAAGTAAATTTAAAAGAATACATTTGATAGGTATGGGATCAAGTTACAATGCATGTTTGTTAGCTAGTTATTGGATTGAAAAAATAGCTGAAATACCTACAGTATGTAGCAATTCTTCTGAATTCAGATATAGAGACCCAATTATTGAAGACGGTACATTAATTATTCCGGTTTCTCAATCTGGAGAAACTGCCGACACACTTTCAGCATCTCATTTAATGAAACAAAGTGGCTATGAACAATTATCTATTGTTAATACTAAGAATACTGAACTTGAAAGAATTACAACTAATTCAATTTATATGAGAGCAAATAAAGAAGTAGGAGTTGCATCCACTAAAACCTTTATGTCTACTTTGCAGATATTATTTACATTAGCTTTACATTTAGCCGAAAACTCTAATCCGAAATTAATAAATAATAAACTTTTAGATGATTTTAAAAATTTACCAATTTATATGAATAACATTTTTCATAATTCAGAATTAATAAAACAAATTGCAAAGAAATATTCTGAATATTCTAATTTTTTGTATTTAGGCAGGGGATATAATTATCCTATAGCTATGGAAGGTGCTTTAAAATTAAAAGAATTAAGTTATGTTCATGCTGAAGGATATCCCGCTGGTGAAATGAAACATGGTCCCATATCATTAATTGAAGATAAAATGCCTGTTTTTGCAATTATTACTGATGGTGTTTATTTGAATAAAATGATATCAAATATAAGAGAAATTGGGTCTAGAGATGGAAAGATAATTGTTTTGACAAATTGTTCAGATAAATTAGATAAATCTTGGTATAGTGATTTGATTAATTTTGATCACACTTCTGATATCTTTTCACCATTTTTATCAACTATTTGCATACAATTGTTTTCTATTTATATTGCATTAGAAAGAAATTTGGATGTTGATCAACCCAGAAATTTGGCTAAATCAGTAACTGTGGAATAGTTTGCAACAGTAAATTAAAGAGAGAGTATTATGGAAGGATTAGCAGTAATGGGTTTTTTTTTTAGGAATGATGGGAATCGTGGCGCTTGTTCGTTTGAAGAAATTAACAAAGACGCTAAAAGAAAAAGGAATTCTCGAAGAGAATTACAAGGAAATGTAAATGACTGTTGTAAAACACTTTGTAACCGTTGAATGATAGATAAAAACAAAATATTAAATTCTTCAGGCCCGCAAAAGATTTCAAAGTATTTAACTGCTAATAATTTAGATATAAATTTGGTAGTTTTAGATACAACTGCCAGAACGGCCGTAGATGCCGCCAAATCAATTGGAGTTCAAGTAGGAGCTATAGTGAAATCACTGGTTTTTAATCTTAAACAAGATTTAACAGGAGATGATCATATGATATTAGCGTTGATTTCAGGAGATAGAAAATGTGATACTCAAGCTTTAGAAAAATTGACTGGATATGATGGTAAATTATTGAGACCCGATGCTGATTTTGTTAAACATAAAACTGGTTATAGTATAGGTGGTGTCTCTCCATTAGGGTTACCATCTGATGCTAAAATTTATATTGATAAATCTTTAAATAGATTTGAAGAAATTTGGGCGGCGGCAGGACATCCTTTTTGTGTTTATAAAAGTACATATAATGAATTGATTTCTCATAGTAAAGGTATAGAATCTGACGTGATATCTGTATAATTATTCTCTCAATTTATGATGATAATTTTTCACATATAATGTAGAATCTTTCTCAGCAAATACCAATACCATGAGGAATTATTATAAAAGAAAAATCACGTTCTAATTTATCGAACTTTTTACCTAAGGCTTTTGAATCTAGAAACTATGTATTTTATTTTTTAGGTAGCCTTGCGTCTGTTAATGGTTTTCAAATTTTTATGTTTGCAGAAAGTTGGATTACACATGAGTTAAATGAATCCCCAGAAGCATTGGGATTTTTAGGTTTATCCACAGCTTTGCCAACCATATTACTTAACTTGTTTGGCGGAGCTTTAGCTGACAGACTAAATAAGAAAATATTAATTACTTTATGTCAGTTCTTAACTTTGATTGGAGTTGGAATATTTGCTGTAATGTACCAGGGAGACTTTATGCAATACTGGCATGTTTATATTTTTGCTGCACTTGGTGGCGCTATAGGAGCCTTTGAATTACCTGCCAGAATGTCATATTATCCGTTATTAATCACTAAAGAAGCTATGCCAAGTGCTGTGGCTATGAATTCTTTAACTTGGCAAGGTACACGAGTTATAGCTCCTGCAATAGCAGGGGTGCTAATAGCAGTTTTTGGAGCTACGCCAACATTGTTTGTGTGTTGTGTGGGATTTTTATTAATGATAGTTTTTTTGAATATGACTCGAGTTGATATTCCCAGCAATAATAATGGTGGAAATCCACTACGGGATATTATTAATGGATTGAAGTTTATTTATAATAATAAATTATTTTTAACATTAATAGGGTATTCATTTTTTCTAGGATTTTTTGGTTGGATTTATATGATAATGATGCCTTATATGGCAGTACAAGTATTAAATGTTAATTCTTCAGGTACAGGCATATTGCTAACCTCAGCGGGATGTGGAGCTGTAATCCCAACTATTATGTTTGCAAGAGCTGGTATAAAAAATAGAAGAATGGGAATATGTATAGGCTCATTTATGGCTGGATTTGCAATAATAGGTTTTGCATTTACATCTTATCAATTTCAAAGCTTTAGTTTAGCTATGGTTTTTGTTTTTCTTATTGGGTTATCTAGTTCTATATATATGTTATCTGCGATTAGTTCAATTCAATTAAATGTCCCCCATGAATTTAGGGGAAGAATTATGGGAATTTATACTATAACCTATAGTATAGTTTCATTGGGCGGTCTTTATTCTGGATTGGTAGGCGGATATGTGGATAGATTATTAGATATAGAACATATAGGAGTCCCTATATCGATAGGTTTGGGTGGTGTTATAGTAGCCATCGGTTCTGTATTTCTTTATTTGTATAATAAATCTTTGAAAACAGAAGCATAATTAATTTATTCTATGCGAAACTACTAATTCTTTATTTATTTTTTCAAACCAATCAAGAACTTCATTGTGAACTGGTATTCCATTTTTTGTTCTTTCAATTTGAGTTATATACTCAGGTAAACCAGGATAAATAACTTTATCTTTTCCTGGAATTGTCTTGCTATTTTCTAACATATCTAACCATTCATCCATAGTTTTGGTATATTCGTCATAATCTGTAAAAGAATCGATATTGTATGCGGTTACCATATGCCCAAAATTAGGTCTCCCAGGATTTGCCCCATAACCTCCTCCACTGAGAATACCACCTAAGATATCAACCATTCCTGCAAGGCCAAAACCCTTGTGAGATCCTAATTCTCTTGTACTACCTAAAGGTAAAAGGTAATTTTCGCCGTTTACTTTATATTCTTCAGGATTGAACTCTTCCATTATTGGAGCTCCATCATTATCTGATATCCATCCGGGTAGTAGATTGTTTCCAAGTCTTCTTGATATAGATACTTTGTTTGCAGCTATTGTACTCATGGCAGCATCAAATACATAAGGGGGTTTTTTACCTGCCGGGGCTGCAATTGCTATTGGGTTAGTTCCTAACAAAGGTTCTGCACCAAATGTAGGTAATACTTGTGGAGGACAAGAAGTTACGCACATTCCTATCATTTTATGTTTCATAGCTTGTATAGCATGATATGAGGCCATTCCAAGATGCCTGGAGTTTTTAATTGTAACCATTGATATACCATAAGTTTTAGCTTTTTCTATAGCTATATCCATTGCTTTGGGTGTAGTTATAATTCCTAATCCACGATCCCCATCTACGGAGCAAGTTGCAAGGTTGTCTTTAATTGTTGATAATTTGGCTTGAGGTTTTATTTCTTCATTTCTATATCCTTCGATATATATTCTTAGCATATTTGAAATGCCATGGCTTTCTACACCTCTTAAATCAGCTAATACTAAAGCATCAGCAGCTATTTTAGAATCCGATTCATTCTCACCCATAATTTGAAAAATTTCTTCTACATTTTTTTTTAGAGTTTCAGAATTAATATTTTGAGAATTATCCTCGTTGCTTATAAAACTTTCTAACATTACAACCTCATTTAAGCAAAAGATTTAATTTGAAATAGTATAACACTTAACAAAAAATTAAATATTCGATATGTTTTTTTCAGTTTTCCTTTTTTACGAAAATTACAATAATTTTGAAAGTGAAATATATCACTAATACATCTGTTTCTTGTAAAAATTTATAATAAATACGTAAAATATATATATTTTTATAGATTAATAATTTAAGTTAATATATATTAAGTTGCGATATTAGTTCGTATAAATAAATGGAGAAGTTATGAAAAAATTATACCAAATTTCTAAATCTATACTGTTTGCAACTATATTATCTGGTTTGTTAATTTCTTGTTCTACTGAGACAAAAGCTGTTGAAATCATTAAAGAAGTCCCTGTAGAAATAGTTAAAGAAGTAGGAAAATCTAAAGGTGATTTAGTTATATATTCAGGAAGAAAAGAAAGTTTGATTGGTCCAGTCGTTGATCAATTTAAATCAATAAGTGGTATAAATGTTAAAGTTAAATATGGCACTAGCACTGAAATTGCTGCTCAATTATTATTAGAAGGTTCAAAAACTCCTGCTGATATATTTTATGCTCAAGATCCCGGAGCTTTAGGAAGTGTTATAAATATGCTGACACAGCTTTCACCTGATTCATTACAAAAAATACCAGAGTGGGCTAAATCTGATAAAGGTAAATGGATAGGAATATCTGGTCGAGCTAGAACTTTAGTTTATAACATTGATAATGTTAAATCTTCAGATTTACCAAAAACTTTATATGATCTTTGTGATGCGAAATGGAAAGGACGGATAGGTTGGGCTCCAACAAACTCTTCCTTTCAAACTATGATAACTGCTATGAGAAACATATGGGGAGAAAATAAAACAAAAACTTGGATTAAGTGTATGATGGCTAATGATGTAAAAATTTACCCTAAAAATACTCCACAGGTAGAAGCTGTAGGGAAAGCTGAAATTGATATTGGATTAGTGAATCATTATTACTTGTATAAATTTATATTGGATGCGGGTGAAGGGGACAAGTTTAAAGCTAGAAATCTTCATTTAGAATCAGAAGGCCCAGGATCATTGGTTATGGTTTCTCCAATAGGTATTTTAAGTACCGCAAAAAATAAAGACAATGCTCAGCAATTTATTGATTTTATGATTTCGAAACTTGCTCAGAATTATTTTGTAAATTCAACAAGAGAATATCCTTTAATAGAAGATGTTAAAATACATCCTTTATTAACACCCCTGAATGAAATAACAAAAGCAAATATTAATTTATCTGATCTTGCGGACATACAAGGTTCAGCAAAATTATTACAAGAAGTTGGGGCACTTCCAAAATAACACAATTAAAATAGATAATAATAATTAAATTATTTGAATATAGGAAATAAGCATGATTGTTATAAAATTACTTATTTATTTAATAATTTTTTTATTTTGTATTTTTTTTATATATTTATTTCAATTTGGAATATCTAATTTATTTTCTTCAATAAATAATTTATTTAGTATTTATTATTTTCAATTAATTTTTAATACTATTGCTTTGGTTTTATCTGTAACTCTTACTACTATTATTATTTCACTATTTTTATCTTGGGCAACAGAAATATGCAAGCTTAAATTTGTTAAGTTATGGCGAATATTATTAATTGTTCCATTGGTTATCCCAAGTTATTTGGCAGGATATTTATTTATCTTATTTTATGGTCCTAAAGGAGAAATTTATCAATTATTAAGTAATTTTGGAATTAATGTTGATATACCTGACGTATATGGTTTTTTGGGAGCTTGGTTGTGTTTATCTTTAATTTGCTTTCCATATGTATATATAAATTTATCTACTGGTTTAAAATTAGTGGATAGAAAATTAGAGGATGCTTCCAGAGTTTTAGGACATAATCATTTTCAAACCTTTTATAAAATAATATTTCCTAATATAAAGAACTCTATATTTGCAGGAAGCATTTTAGTAGCTCTATATACTTTAAGTGATTTTGGTGCAGTTGCTGCTTTGCAATTCAATACTTTTACATTGGCAATATATACAAAGTACAGATCTTTTGATTTTCCCGGAGCTGCTTCTTCTGCACTGATATTAATACTGATATCAATGCCAATAATTTTTTATTCTATTAAGATGTCTATTTTAAATTCTTATAAGATTTCTCAAAACCCTTCTAATTTATCAAATTTAAAATTGTTTGATCTGAAACACTATGAAATTTTGGTTCAATTGATCATTTTCTTCATTGTATTAACTAGTATTTTCATACCATTTTTAATGATATTTAATTTGATATTTAGAACAAATGTAGGATTTATAGAAACTTTAAATTTAATAAAATGGTCAGTAGTATTTAATACTTTTGGTGTGGCGGCAATAAATTCTGTTTTGTGTGTTTTCATTAGCCTCTTTATAGTATTAAATATTTCAAAAAAGAATAATAAATTACAATTAGTTTTTGAGAATTTAATGTATTTTGGTTACACTTTACCCGGATTAGTAATTGCTTTAGCTTTTGTATACTTTTCAATCAATTATTTTTTCTCAATATATCAAACATGGATAATTTTAATTTTAGGTTATACAGTATTGTTTTTGTCTGCAGGATATGGCCCAGTAAGTACAAACGTGCAATTAGTTGGTGAAAAATATACAATAGCTTCAAAATCTTTGGGTAAAAGTACAAGAAGTACTTTTACTAATATTTTGCTTCCTCTTTATATGCCAGGAATTATGAAAGGCTTTTTAAATGTATTCATACTAACTGCAAAAGAATTACCTGTTACACTGATTTTAGCCCCTTTAAATTTTTATACTTTATCTACAGTAATTTGGGATAATTTAGAGGAAGCTAATTTTTCTACAGCAGGTGTAGGTAGTTTTTTGTTAATTCTGATAATATCTATTCCTACTTATTTGTCTGTACATGTAGAAAATATAAAGATAAAATTTAGCCACACTAATAAATAAGTTGTTTTTATTATGAAAAATAATATAAAAGATTTAATAGTTAATAATTTATCTTTGAATTTTGGTTCAAATACAATTATTGATAATATTTCTTTTGAATTAGAAAAGTCTGAGATATTAGCTTTGGTAGGACCTAGTGGTTCAGGTAAAACATCATTGATCAGATGCATTACTGGGCTAGAAGATCCAGATAAAGGACAAGTTATTATTTCTGATTCCACAGTGTTTTCAGATACCATTAATATCCCTATAGAGAAAAGAGATATAGGAATAGTTTTTCAAGATTTTGCTTTATTTCCCCATATGACAGTTACAGAAAATATATCTTACGGAATAAAAAATGATAAAGATTCTAAAACTTTATCACAAATTTCATCTTTAACAGATTTAATGCTAATGTGTGGGATTTATCATTTACGTGATAGATATCCTGATGAGCTTTCAGGAGGAGAACAGCAAAGAGTTGCTTTGGCTCGATCTTTGGCTCCCAAACCAAAAATATTACTAATGGATGAACCTTTTTCAAATCTCGATCCTGGATTTAGAATGCAGTTAAGAATGGAAGTTAGGCGAATTTTAAAATATTTAAACATAACATGTTTGTTTGTAACTCATGATCAACAGGAAGCATTATATATGGGTGATAGAATTTTGGTTTTGAGTGAAAGTAAAATACAACAAATTGATAGTAATACAAATGTATTCCAAAATCCAAAAAATGAATTTGTTGCAGAATTTATAGGTTTGGCAGATTTTCTTGATGGAAAAGTTTTAAATAATTATGCAGAAACTGAAATTGGGAAAGTAGAAATTAAAACTAATGCTAAAAATGGCGAATCGGTTAATATAATGATTCGACCTGATGATGTTCATATTAATAAAACAAAAAAAGGAAATGGATTTGTTGTATCTAGAGAATATAGAGGGATGTATTATATCTATAATATAAAATTGAACTCTGGCAAGTTAGTTAAAAGCCTTTCATCTCATATTAATGATTATAATATTGGTACAAAAGTTGATGTCGAATTAAAACCTGGACATCCACTAATTTGTTTCAAAGATAAAGTGATTATTTAGATTTATTGTCCATTGGTTGGATAAAATACATTCCCGGTATACTTACGCTTGATATGAGAGCTAATATTAAGAATGGTTGTCTATAATTTCCTAGTACATCATATCCCCATCCTACAGCAACTGGAGAAATGATTCCAAATATAGATCCCACTGTCATAATGAGGGACAGAATAGTACCATAATTTGTTCTACCGAAATAATCTCCAGTAATTGCCAATCTGGTCGGGACTGATAATCCAAAACCTAAGCCCCAAAAAAACATAAAAAATATTAGTTCGAATATAGTTGTACTATATGAAAAAATTATTAATCCTAAGCATTGGCAAAAAAATGCGAATGTTAAGATGTGTTTTTTGTTTAATCGGTCTCCAAATAAGCCAGATAAAATTCTTCCACTAAAATTAGTTATATTTACCCCAATTCCGATAATGAATCCTGCTACTTGTCTTGTAAAACCAAAACTTGTTAATGCAGGAATCAAATGAACATTTGCTGACATCATTAATTGTGATATCCCAAGTACAGTTGCAAAAGTCCAAAAAGTTGGAGATTTCAATGCTTCTTTTGTCCCATAGTTTTTTTCTATAGAACTCTTAGGATTTTTGCTTTCTTTCGGATCTATATTATCTGGAAACATTCCGTAATCTTCAGGTTTACTTCTCATAACCAATGCACAGGGGATACCTATAATTAAGAATGCTATACCTATTAGTTCCAGTGAATTTCTCCATCCTTGTATTGAAATAAGCCATATAAGTGCAGGGACTAAAAAGCCACCAAAACCTGAACCTGTTGAAGCTGCAGATAATGCTAAAGCTCTTTTTTGGATGAACCAATTTGCAACTGAAGTACTTACAACTAAAAATGTTCCAAAAGTTAATCCAAGAGTTAATATACTTGTTGAAATAAAAAACCATAGCAATGAATTTGTATGACTTAAGGTAATGAATCCAATTCCACATAAAATTATTCCAAATAGCATTACATTTCTTGGTCCAAATTTATTAATGGCTATACCAACAAAAGGACCAAAAGCAGCTCCTTCAGATCTTTGTAATGCAGGGGCAACTGAAGTTAATGCGCGACTCCATTTGAATTCATTTACTATTGGATCAAAAAAGGCTCCAAATCCATGCCAATAAGTTCCTGTTGCAACAGCATTGACTATTGTGCCTGCTAAAACTATCCACCATCCATAGAAAATTTTTTTTGATTTCCTAAGTTGATTGGTCATTATTTAAACTTGAAGAAAATCTAGTAATATTTTTGAAAACTCGATAGGATTATCTCCTGGTACAAGGTGCCCGGCTTCTTCAACAGTTACAGACTTAGCATCTACCATGACATCAGACATCTTTTTGAGAGTTGATTCAGCGAGTATATCGCTTTTTCCACCTTTTACAATTAGTGTCGGTGTTTTGACTTTTTTTAGGATTTCCCATTGATCTTCATCTTTTTGATGAGCATTTCTGTTGTTAAAACCAGATCTTAAAAAAGAGTCATATTTCCATGTCCATTTGCCATTTTCTAATTGTTTTATATTGTTAAGAATATTTCCTCTTATGTGTTCTTCAGTTCTATGTGGATTATATTTTTTAATTCTTTCAACAAATTCTTCTATTGAATCTAATTCATCATTCATTTGTACAAAATTCCTTATATTTGAAGATCCTTTTTTTATAGTTTCAGGCCCTGTATCAACAATTACTAATTTGTTTATCATGTTGTAATTTTTTGATGCATAATAATAACTATTTCTTCCACCCATAGATAACCCGATTAAATGGAAATTCTTTAAATTTTGAGTTTTAACTAAATTGTTAATATCTTTTACAAAATATTCTGTTGAGTACCTTTTTTCTTTATCCCAATCACTATCTCCGTGTCCTCTTTGATCAAGAACTATAACTCTGTATTTATGAGATATGGACAATGATATGAAATCCCATGAATGAGCGGTTTGAGCAAATCCGTGTAATAAAATACATATAGGATCATTTTTATTTCCCCAATCTAAGGCGTGTAATTTTAATCCATCAGATTCAAACCATATATCTTTTGGTGGGTTGTTATTAGAAAAATTTATACCAGCTTTAGTAGCGTTCGCAAGCATATTATTATGCGGATTATTGTTCAATTTATCTCCTGTTTTACCAAGGCTTTGGCATAGGCCCGACCGGAACTTCTATAAAGGATGGTTGGTTAATTTTGAAAGATTTTTTGATGCTTTCATTTAATTGGTCAGCTGATTTTGCCTTATAGAAATTTATTCCATAAGCATCGGCTAGTTTTTGAAAATCAGGATTTTCTAATTTTGATGCATATTCCCTTCCATTAAAATTTAATTTCTGATCTCTCATCACATTACCATAAGCATTATCATTAAAAACAACAACAGTAGCATTTATATTAAATTGTTTAGCAGTGGCCATTTCTTGTGAATTAAATAAAAATCCTCCATCGCCTGATACCGCTAATACTGGCAAATCAGGCCTACCAACTTTAGCTCCTAATGCAGTGGGATATGCATAGCCAAGATTGCCATAATAAGATGAGGTTATATATGTTCTTGATTCATTAACAGGATAGCCCGTCCTGCTATAGTATCCAATTTGAGTCATTCCTGATACAAAGACACTTTTTTCAGGCATAGCATCTCTTATAGCTTCTGTGAATGAAGCTTGAGGCTCTAATTTAGTTAATGCATTTTTTCTAAATTGCAATAATTCTCTTAGATTAGGATTTATTTTTTTTGCTTGTGAGTGAATTTGAAGATTTTTAATTAATTTTTGTAATGAAACTTTAGCATCTCCAATTAAGGGAATAGAATCTGGATAATTTATTCCAACTTCTTTTTCATCAACATCTATATGTAAAACTTTGTGATTTATATGAGATGTGGCTGCCACTCCCATTCTTGTCCCAATTGCTATGCTTAAATCATGTTCTTTTAATTTTTCTATATATGGTTCATTTCTGTGCAATGATCCTAGGCACAATTCATGATCTTCTGGAAATGCACCTTTTCCTTGATTTGAAAGAATAACTGGGCATTGTAAAAATTCTGCCAATTCAATTAATTCTTTATTAGCATCTGAAGATATTACTCCTCCCCCAACCCAAAGAAGTGGGTTTTTACTTTTTAAGAGTTCTTTTGTTAGCATTTTTAAATCATTTTCGTTTATTCCTTTTGGAGAAATGATTTCTGGTTCTATTAGTTCTGCATTTGTTTGCTCAGCCAAAGTTTCAGGAGGTATTTCTATTTCAACAGGTCGTGGTCTGCCTGTGTTTAATTGATTGAAAGCCTCATTTACTGCATCAGGTATATCTGAGGCATTTAATATTCTTTTTCTCCATTTTGTTACTGGTGCGATACTATCCATCTGATCATTAACTTCATGTAATTTTCCTTCATTTAACCCAATAGAATCTTTTTCAATTTGTCCAGAAATTACTAATATTGGAGATGATGCAGAATAGGCAGTCCCTATGCCAGCACTGGCATTTTGTAGTCCAGGGCCTGGAACGACCATAGCAACTCCGATTTTACCAGATGATCTACTGTATCCATCGGCCATGTAAGTAGTTGCCTGCTCATGACGGGTTGTAATGAATCGAATCTGTTTTTCTTTAGCAAGGCCATCAAGGGCATGATAAAGTTGTACACCCGGTAATCCAAATATAACTTCGACTTTATTTAAAATTAAAGATTTTGCTAAAGCTTCACCACCAGTCATCTTGCTCATTGTGTACCTCTTTTTAGATTCAATTTTTTTATTTTATGGTTTTAAATAATATTTATCTAGTACATAATTCTTATCAAATGAAATATTGACTCATTTTATTTTAATCGAGATAATTTTAATGGTATATTAAAAAAGGAGTACTTATGAAATATAGGTTAGAAAAAGATTCTTTAGGCGAAATGAAAGTTCCCCAAAATGCATATTACGGTGCTCAAACTCAAAGAGCAGTAGAAAATTTTCAAATTAGTAATTTGAGATTTTCTAATCAATTTATCCAATCTTTAGCTTTAATTAAAAAATCAAGTGCCAAAGTGAATACTGAGCTTGGATTGTTAGATAAAGATATAGCAGAAGTAATTATTTCTGTTGCTGAAGAGATTATTAATGGTAATTATTTATCTGAATTTGTCATAGACATATTTCAAACCGGATCTGGTACATCTACCAATATGAATATGAATGAAGTTATCTCTAATATTGCAATTGAAAAAATTGGAGGAAAGAAAGGGGATAAAAATTCTGTTCATCCTAATGATCATGTTAATTTGGGTCAATCAAGTAATGATGTTATTCCTACTGCAATTCATATTGCTTTAATTAAGTCTATAACTTTTGATTTAATTCCTTCATTAGAAATATTAGCAAAAGCATTAAAAAAGAAATCAATTGAATTCGATAAAACTATAAAAACAGGCCGAACTCATTTACAAGATGCCACACCAATTACCTTGGGACAAGAATTTTTAGGTTATTATGGCCAAGTGCAAAATGGGATTGAAAAATTAACTGATTCTTTAAAATGGTTATCTAAAGTAGCATTGGGTGGAACTGCCGTAGGAACTGGAATTAATACTCATAAAGATTTTGCAAGATTAGTATGTAAAGATATTTCTGATTTAACTAATTTAGAAATAATAGAAACTGACAATCATTTTCAAGCTCAGAGTACGATAGATGGTATTTCAGGTACAGCGGGTGTAATAAAATCTTTATCTTTATCTATAATGAAAATTTGTAATGATATTAGATGGATGGGATCGGGGCCAAGAGGAGGATTGGGTGAGATTAACTTACCTGCGGTTGCTCCTGGAAGCTCTATTATGCCAGGAAAAGTAAACCCTGTAATTGCTGAGTCATTTTTACAGGTATGTGCTCAAATTTATGGTAATTGCTCCTCAGTAGAACTTTCTGCTCAAACAGGAAATTTTGAATTAAATGTTATGCTCCCTGTGGTTGCTCATAACATATTAGAGAGTGTTGAAATCATGGCAAAATCAGCTGTTAATTTTTCTGAAAAATGTATTACTGATTTAGACGCCACTGAACAGGGTCCAAATTCTGTGCATAGAGGTTTATCTATGGTAACTGCGCTGGTACCAGAAATTGGTTATGATCTCTCAGCTAAAATTGCTCAAGAAGCAGAAAAAACTGGGAAAACGGTAGAAGAAATTGCTATAGAAAAAACTGATTTAAGTCCATCTAAAATAAAGGAAATATTAGATCCATTTAAAATGATTAATCCAGGTTTGTAATTATTTTTTTATGAATTATTGAGCTTTGTTACAAATTCTCTTTGTTCTTCTTCACTTGAGTCTGGATAGTCGATAGCAAACATTTCAAGTTCTTTTTTGATTTTTCCTAATATTGGCCCTTCTAATATGCCAATGGAAAAGAGATCATTAGTGTTTAATTTGGGTTTTATAAGTCTAATTTTATTCCAATAATTAATTATCCTTATACTTTTAGATTTGCCATACCATTGAGTGAGACCTAAACAAATACTTTTAGTACTTTTATTTAATATTGAATGAAGTTTGCTGTTTTGATCTTTTCTAAAATTAAATTTATCTAAATCATTTTTCATTTTAACTATATTTATCCAATTATTAACTATTGATTTTTCAAAACCAAAATTCTTTGATATTTTATGAATAGATTCATTGGATGAATCACATAAGAAAGTTGATAAAAATAATAAAATTTTATCTTTTGATGATTCATGTTGAGTAAATATTAAATTTCTTTCATTAATTTCCATTTTCTCCCAGGATGGAAGATGTGGAGGTAATATTAAATCGATGTTTAAATGTTTAAATAATTTGAATTTTTCACATTCAATTAAAGTATCGATTGGCTGATTTTCTTCTAAAATTTTAAAAATTTCATTTCTTATCCTTATTCCTGACAAATTTGCGATGTTATCTTTGGAAATGTGAATTTCATTAAGAGTTGAACTATCAATTTGAAAATTTAATCTCTTTGAATACCTAATTGCTCTAAATATTCTTGTTGGGTCATCTGAAAATGAGTTTGAATGGATATTTTTTATTTTCTTTGCTTTTATATCAAGTATTCCATTGAATGGATCAATAAATTTTTTGTGTGAGAAATCATCAGTTTTAATGGCAATTGAATTAATACTGAAATCTCTTCTTTGCTGATCTTCGAGTAAGTTTCCTTCATTAATCTCAGGTAATGAAGCAGGATTATTATATTTTTCCTTTCTGCACATAGCAAAATCTATATCAAATGTTTTGTATTTGAATTTATATGTATTAAATTGAGAAGAGTGAATTTCTTTTGGGTCAAAGATTTCTTTAATGAATTTTTCTACAGATTGTTTTTGTCCAATAAAATTAAAGTCTAAATCAGTAGGGTTATTTCCGATTAATAAATCTCTTACAGCACCACCTATCAGGTAAAATTCCAGATTATATTTACCTTTATTAATATTTATTAATTCAATTATATTATTTAAATTCAATTTATTAATTAATTTTATCTAATAATGATGAAATTCCACTTTTGATAAATTGGGAAGTGTCAAAAAGCAAAAGATCTACTCCTATTTTTAAATGATGATCAATTTTATCAGGATTACTTAAAGTACCTGCTTTTTTGCCGGCTTTTTTAATTTTTTTAATTGAATCTGATATTGTTATATCAAGTTCATCATTAGGATTTTTATTTGGAATCCCCATTGATTGAGCTAAATCATTTGGAGCTATAAAAAATACGTCTATGTTATCGACTGTTAAAATTTCATCTAAATTATTTAATCCTTCAACATCTTCTATTATTACTATTAATAATGAATTGTTATTTGCAAAATCCATATATTTTTCCTTAGGTATATTTAATCCTCTTCTAGAAGTAAACATGCCCCTTTCACCTAAAGGAAAATACTTTGCAGATTTTACAATATGTAATGCTTGTTCTTTATTACTAACATGAGGGATAACCAATCCTTGCGCTCCTAAATCTAAATACCTGTAAATTAGGCCGTACTCATGTGATGTGATTCTAAATATTGATGAAACGCCATATAAATCACATGCTCTAGACAAATTCGGGATATTACTGAAATCTATTGGGCCATGTTCACCTTCGAGCCATACTCCATCAACATTCAATGAACTTATATATTCGACTATATTTGGAGAATCGAAATATCCGCTGACAACTAATGCAGGTTTATTGGAATTCAATTTTTCTTTAATTTTATTTGATATTTCCATTATTTATTCCTTAATTATTCTTAGTTTATTTTATTTGTATATTGAAAGCGTTCGAGTATGCGAATATGATAATAATATTAACTATATATATAAACTATCTGGAAGGCTATACTAATGGAAAATTTTGAAAGTGCAATTGTAAATTATATTCAATCCACAAAATTTGAAAAATTATCTAGAGAAGTTATAGATTCTGTTCAAGATAGAATTTTAGATAGTATCGGAGTAGCTATAGCTGCATTTGATGATGATGCCCCAATTTCTGTAAGAAAATATGCACTTACTAAACAACAATCAAATGGAAGCACTATTTGGGGCACTGATATTATGACAGATTCTGAAACAGCTGCGTTTGCGAATGGCACTTCAGTGAGATATTTGGATTATAATGACACATATTTGTCTTTGGAGCCCTTGCATCCAAGTGACATGATACCTGGATTAGTTGCTTTAGCTCAAGAAAATAATTTGCCTGGAAAAGAATTGGTATTAGCGATAGCTACAGGATACGAACTGGCAGTTAATTTATGTGATGTTGCAAGTTTACGGAGTTTTGGATGGGATCATGTTAGTTACACCGGATTAGGAGCTTCAGCAGGAGCTAGCAAATTATTTAATTTTTCTGATGAAGAGACACGTTCAACTCTAGCTATTTATTCAGTCCCACATGCTTCAATGAGACAGACTAGGGTAGGTGAGTTATCAATGTGGAAAGGAGCAGCTGCAGCAAATGCAGTTAGAAATGCAATATTTGCTGCTAATGTAGTTAAATCCGGTTTCACTGGCCCATATGATTTTTTTAATGGTGAAATGGGGTATGTTAATCAATTATTAGGAGGAAAATTAATTAATCCTGATATTTTATTAAATATGAAATCAGATGACACAAATAGAATTTTAGATACATACATAAAAAAATGGCCAGTAGAATATCATGCCCAAAGCGCTATTGATGCTTGCATTGAATTAAGAGAAAATTTTCAAGATCCTAATCTTATAAATAATGTTGAAATTGAGACGTTTAAAGTTGCATATGAAATAATAGCTAAAGATCCAGAAAAATGGGATCCTAAAACCAGGGAAACTGCTGATCATTCTTTACCTTATACTGTTGCAGCTGCGCTTGTAGATAACAATATTACACAAAATTCTTTTGATCAGGAGAAAATTCAGGATAAGCTTATTAAAAAAATATTGGGATTAACTTCACTCAATGAAAATGATGATCTTAGTGAAGGATATCCAGATGGCATTCCAAATAGAATTACTGTAACTTTAAATAATGGTCATGAATATGTATCAGAAGTAAAATATCCAAGAGGGCACGCTAATAATAAAATGTCTAGATTAGAAATAAAAGCAAAATTTTCTGAAAATGTTAAAAATGTATATTCAGCTGAAAAAATAGAATTAATATCAGATAATATCTTTGATATAGATAATTGCAATGACTTAAATTCAATTTTTACTGGTATTAAAATATGAATAAACAATTTGACAATTCGGGAAAACGTTTAAAAAGCCTTATAGATAATAATGAATATGTTTTAACTCCTGGTGTTTTTTCTCCTTTAATCGCAATGATGGCAGAAAAGAAAGGTTTTAAATCGCTGTATTTTTCAGGTGCAGCCTTTTCAGCTATGAAAGGAATTCCTGATATAGGGATATTTACATTTCAAGAATTATTTGATGCTGTAATTGAAATTACTAAAATGTCAAACTTACCCCTAATAGTCGATGTTGATACTGGATTTGGAGAAGTTATAAATGTTACTAGAACTGTATCTGATTTGGAAAGTATTGGTGTGGCTGCTATACAAATAGAGGATCAACTATTTCCTAAAAGATGTGGACATTTGGAAGGCAAGGAAATTATTGAATCTAATGAATTTGCAAAAAAAATTTATGCTGCCAAAACTGTATCAAAAGATATGTTAGTTATAGCTCGGACAGATGCTAAAGCAGTCGAAGGAATTGATTCAGCTATTGAGCGTGCCAAATTATATAAAAATGCTGGTGCAGATATTATATTTCCTGAAGCTTTAGAAACGGAAGAAGAATTTAAATTTTTTGCAGAAAATGTGAATGGAGATATGTTAGCAAATATGACAGAATTTGGAAAAACGCCTTATTACTCAGCTGAAAAATTTGCTGATATGGGATATAAAATTATTATTTATCCTGTTAGTGCCCTTAGAACAGCATTAAATGCTATAAGTGATTTGTTTGATGAAATTATGAAAACTGGAACTCAGGTTAAATTTGTTGAAGATATGTTAACGAGGAAAGATTTATATAATCTTATAAATTATGATAGTTATGTTAAAATGGACGAATCTCTAGGCGGAGATGATCTTATAAGTAAATAAATTATGGGAGATAAAATGGAAGATTTCAAACCAGGATTAGAAGGAATTATAGCTACAGATACGAATGTAAGTTTTTTAGATGTTGATCAGGAAGAAATAGTGATCAGAGGATATGATCTTATTGAACTAGCAGATAAAAAAACATTTCCTGAGGTTGCGTATTTAGTTATAAATGGAAAATTACCAAACATTAAAGAAATTCAGGATTTTGAAAAGATATTATTGGATGATTCAGCATTTCCTGAAGAGGCTTATAAAGTTTTAGAATTATGCCCTGACTCTTCTATGCTTATGGATGCTATTAGAACAGGAATATCTTTTCTTGCTGGTTACAATAGTGAATCAGATTTGATGGATACAAGTGAAAAATCTAACTTTACTAAAGGAATTAGATTAATAGCTGATGTGGCAGTTTTGACTGCAAATTCTCATCGTATATTAAACGGGTTAAAACCTGTCAGCCCAGATAGTAGCAAATCTTTTTCAGAAAATTTCATAACTATGATTACTGGTAAAACCCCTTCAGATAAAGAAGTGGAGATATTTGATAAAATATTAACTTGTTATATAGAACATGAAATGCCCAATTCTACATTTGCAGCTCGAATTATAGGATCGACATTATCTGATATATATGGTGCATTTGTTGGTGCTATTGCTTCTTTAAAAGGCCCGCTTCATGGTGGTGCTAACGAAGCAGCAATGCATATGCTTCTCGATATTAAATCAAAAGGGGGTCATGAAATCGCTGATGATTATGTGATGAACAGATTAAATAATAAAGAAAGAATTATGGGCTTTGGACACAGAGTATATATGAAAAAATATGATCCTAGAGCTTTCTTTTTAAAAGATTATATTGCTGAATTAGCTCCTAATATTCCTGATGGAGAAGAACTTCACAAAATATACAAAATTGTTGAAGAAGTGATGGCAAGAGAAAAAGGATTATATCCTAATACAGATTATCCAATAGCGTTGTTGTTTTATTTGTTGGAGATTCCAATTCCCTTATATACACCAATCTTTTTTGCGTCTCGAACAGCAGGTCTAGTCGCACATGTTATTGAACAACATAATAATAATAGATTGTTTAGACCAAGAGTGTTATACACTGGTCCCAGAGGATTGAAATTATAGTAAAGCAAAATCCATTACCATTTGATCTAATTGTTTTTGATATTGATGGTACTATAAAAGATCAAAATACTCCGGTCGCCAAAAACATTATTGATATAACAGAATATATCAAATCATTAGGATGTGCAGTAACTTATGCAACTGGAAGAATGACAAATTCAGCAAAAATTTATGCCGGATTAAAGCCTAATGTTCCTATGATTTCTTATCAAGGTGCAGAAATATTAAATCATTCTGATTATTCTATTTTGAATTCTGTGGAAATGGACAAAAAATATATTTCGGAAGTTTTAAATGTAATTAAATTTTTTCCTGTTAAAGCAATGATTCAATATTCAAATCAAATATATTACGATACTGATGATGGATGGATTCAAGATTATGCATTAAGAAATAATGTGGATCTGATTTTGGATAAAAATTACATTGAAGCTCAACAAAGAGACCCCTTAAGAATGGTTATGGTAGGAGAGCCTGGAATTATAATTAATCTTGAAATTGCCTTAAAATCACAATTGTCTGATGATTTGTATATCACTAGATCTCTCCCGCATTTTTGTGAAGTTCTCAATAAATTTGCAGATAAAAGTTTTTCTATTGATTGGATATGTGAAAAGCTTGATATAAATATAGAAAAAACTTTGGCTTTTGGTGATAGTTATAATGATATAAAAATGTTGCAAAACGTTGGTTATGGAGTTGCAGTTTTTAATGCTGTTGAGGAATTAAAAAATGTAGCAGATCAAGTTTTGGATATTGATGGTAATTTTGGAATAATTGATTTTTTGAATAAAACTTTTACTTAATTTTCCTGTTGTTCAATAAGTTTTTCGTATTCTTCAACTTTTTCATAATTTTCTTTCGCAAGATATAAACATCTTTTAAAATATAGTTCCGCGATTTTAGATTTGTTTTTTATTTTTGTATATTCAACTATTTTATTTATTTTGTGATTCATTGGGTAAAAAGTAGCAAGGGATTCTATATCTTTTTCGCATTCAGAAATTAATGAATCTTGGGAATTTTCAATTGCAAATAATAATTTAGATAATAATTTTGACAATTCTGTCATTCTGTCATTTACATTCATAAATTCATACATTAAAGAATTTACATTTGTATCTTCTGGATCTTTTTCATCTCTTTCTTCAATTTGTTTTGAGTTGTTATTTAAATATAAATTTAAATATTGAGATAATATTTCATTGATTTTCATCATATTATTAGCGCTATCATTAATATCAATGCTACCGCCATCTATTAAATCTTCATCCCGTAATTCTGCTAAATCTTGCATATTTTCTATTGTACCTATTAATTCTGGGGATGGAGGAAATGCAAATGAATTGAAATCTGATGAATTTATAGCATTATTATCATTAACTAAAAATGGAGGCATATATTTTTTTATATCTACTTCTATAGGAAGTGTAATGATGTAAGTGCCCCATATTTCACTTGGATTATCCTTATTAGTGAAATAAAGTAGAGCGTGCCCTTTAGGGCTTTCTTTTGAGCCTTTTTGAAAAATTAAATCCAATTAGTTTTACCTTATATTAGATATCGAATTAATATAATATGATAAATATTCTAATCATGTATATTAATTTGTAAATGACTTTGTATAGATTTATATCAAATAATATTTTATTTAAATTTGATCCTGAATTTATTCATGATTGTATGCAAGTTATATTATCAAATAAATTTGCACCATATTTAACTTCTTTATATTCTACTAGCAATAAACATATTAGTAAAACTTACATAATGGGGAAAGAATTAAATTCTCCTTTAGCTTTGGCTGCTGGTTTTGATAAAAATTGTGCTATTTTAAAAGCTTTGGATAAACTTGGATTTGGATATATTGTTGGCGGAACTGTAACAATTAA